>CAYGQA010000012.1:0-16742 GCA_964352145.1 uncultured Candidatus Peribacteria bacterium | reverse complement strand
CTCTGCAGCTGATTTCGCTGGACTCACTGAAGGAACTGTAGAATGTAACAATGGTGGCGCTGCCGCTAACGAATGTGACTATAACTTCACAACCACCACCGCCAAAAGTGACATTGGTGACTTAGATCTCGCTTACACAGCTGGAACTTCTGTCACTGATGGGACAAATACTGCTAACTCAATCACTTTTACTAACGCTTCATCTCCTGCCATTTCAGATGCTATTGGACCTTTCCTCAACAACTGGAGCATTGATATGAACGCCGGAACTGCTTCACTAACATTTAGCGAAGCAGTGAATACAGCTACTTTCAACGCAACAGCAATCACCATACAAGATGCTGCGACTGCTACTACTAGCTACACTTTGACAACCAGTGGGACTACCAGCCCTAATGGGACAAGTGTTGTCATTAACCTCAGCACAGCAGATCTCAATGCCCTCAAACTCAACACTGGAGTCGGCACAGCGCAAGCAGACTCATTCATAATAATGACAACTGGTGCTATTGATGACACTAGTGGGAATGACGTTTCAGCAATTGCTGATGGTTCTGCCCTTCAAGCAACTACTCATACCGCTGATACAACAGCTCCAAATCTGACAAGCTGGACTATAAATCTCAATACTGGACAACTAGGACTCACTTATGATGAGCCAGTCAATGCTACTAGCTTGGATGTCACAGGTATTACCCTACAAAATGCTGCTACAGCTACGACAAGCTACACTCTCACTACCAGCTCTAGTCCAAGTCCAAATGGGACATCTCTGTCTATCGCCTTAAGCGCCACTGATCTAGATAACTTAAAACTCAACACTGGACTCACTACTGCACTAGCTGACTCATTCATTATCATCACAAATACAAGTGTTGATGACATGAATAACAATGACGTTGTCGCTATTGCGGATGGTACCGCTCAACAAACTGTTACCCATACTCCAGACACAACTTCACCAAATTTAGCAAGCTGGACCATTGATATGAATAGTGGGCAGCTCGCTCTAACATTCGACGAACCAGTCAATGCAGGAACTTTAGCTACCACAGCTATCACTCTCCAAGATGCTGCCACAGCTACTAGCTCTGCAACCCTGACAGGAGGTAGCACGGCAAGTGCCAACGGAAGAGTAATCACCGTGAGCATTTCAACTACAGACCTTAATACCCTCAAGCTTAATACTGGACTTGTTACTGCTCAATCTAACTCATTCATCACACTTACTACGAGTCTTATAGATGACATGAACAGCAATGACAATACAGCCATCGCTGATGGAGCAGGTCTTCAAACGACTACCCACACTCCAGACAGTACAAACCCTAATCTCACAACTTGGGATTTAGATATGAATGCTTTGACTTTGAGCATGAACTTTGACGAACCAGTACTGGCTTCGAGCTTAAGTGCTGCTGGTATCACAATACAAGATGCCGCTACTGCTACGACAAGTTACACTTTGACGACCAGCAATACTGCTAGCGTTAATGGGCTCAATATCGTCGTAAATCTCTCTACAATCGATGCTAATGCCATCAAAGTAGACACCGGGCTTGGAACAGCTCAGGCAAACAGCTTTCTTGCCATTGCAGCCAGCACAATCGATGACATGAACAACAATGATATTACCGCTATCGCTAATGGTGCTGGAGTCCAAGCAAACTCACATACTCCAGACACTACTAGTCCAAATTTGAGTACTTGGGATCTCGACATGAATGATGGAACAGTAACTCTCAATTTTGATGAAGCAGTCAATTCAGCGACTTTCATCCCATCTACAGTAGTACTACAAAATGCAGCCACTTCTACTAGTAACTACACTCTTACCACAAGCACTACAGCAAGCGCTAATGGTGCACAAATCGTCATTACTCTGACAACAGTAGATCTTAATGCACTCAAGCTAAACACTGGGCTTGTCACTTCTAATGCAAATTCTTTCATTAGGATTACCAATACCACAGTCGACGACATGAATGGAAACGATGCCGTAGCAATCCCTGATGGAGCTGGAATCCAAGTAAGCACATACACGGGAGACACTACTGCTCCTAATTTGAGTAGCTGGGATTTAAATATGAATACTGGAATCATTTCACTTACTTTCGATGAACCAGTGCTAGCAAGCTCTCTCAATGGAGCTGGGTTAGTAATCCAAAATGCAGCAACTGCTGCCACAAGCTATACCCTAACAGGTGGAAGTACAGCAAGCGCAAATGGTCTGACAGTAGTATTGAATGTTACAAGTACAGATCTAAATGCTATCAAAGTAAATACAGGTATTGGAACCATCATCGGGACTTCATTTATACGGACATTAGCTACTGCAGTCGATGATATGGCAACAAACGATGTAAATGTGATTGCAGATGGAGCTGCAATTATTGCCAACTCTTATACCCCAGACACTACTCCACCATCTCTTTCTACTTGGACCATCGATATCAATGCTGGCACTGCTGTATTAAATTTCAACGAACCAGTAGATCGCAGCACTCTTGATGTCACTCAAATAACCATCCAAGACACAGCTACTGCAACCACCTCTGTGACCTTGACTGATAGTAGTTCGACAAGCGCTGATGGCACAGCCATTACGATCAACCTTAGCACTACAGACCTCAACGCTCTCAAACTCAACACTGGACTTGCCACATCAACAGCTAATTCATTTATCCGATTCACAAGCTCAACAATTGACGACATGAATGGTAATGATGTTACTGGAAAAAATGATGGACTAGCAGCTCAAGCAACAACCCACACTCCTGATACCACCTCCCCAAGTCTGATTAGCTGGGATCTCAATATCAATAGTGGACGTCTTTCCCTTGTGTTTGACGAATCAGTCAATACAGCCACTTTTGCAGCTGGAGCCATTACTCTCCAAGATGCTGCCACCGCAACGACAACTTACACCCTTACCACTAGTGCGACTACAAGTGGAAACGGTGCAACAGTCATTGTTGATTTTACTGCTGCTGATTTAGATGCCATTAAACTCAACACTGGCTTAGGAGCAAGCCAAGCAAATTCATTCATCAGAATCACAGCAGGCCTTGTCGATGATATGGCAAATAATGATAATACAGCTATTGCTAATGGAGCAGCGATACAAGTCAATACTTTCACTGCTGATACCACTGCTCCAAACTTGACTGCTTGGACAGTAGATATCAATACTGGCACAGCAAACCTGACCTTCGACGAACCAGTAAATACCGGTAGCTTCAACGCAGCAGGATTCACCCTACAAAACGCTACCACTGCTACAACAAGCTTTACTCTTACAACAAGCACTACTGCAAGTGCAAATGGCAGAACTGTAATTGTTAATATCTCTAATACCGATCTCAATGCCATTAAATTCGATACAAATATCGCTACTAGTACTGCAAATTCATTTATACGGGTAGCAAATACAGCAATCAATGACATGAATAACAATGATATCTCTGTCATTGCAGACGGTGCTGGACTCCAAGCTGGAGCACACACTCCTGATACCACTGCCCCAAACCTCAGTACTTGGGAACTGAATATGAACAGTGGAAGATTGGCCCTTAACTTCGATGAGACCGTCAATGCCACAAGCTTAAGCGCAGGACAAATCACCCTACAAGATGCTGCCACAGCGATTACTAGCTACACTTTGACGACTAGTACTACTGCAAGTGGAAATTCTACAACGATCATCATCGATCTTAGTGACACAGATCTCGATGCTATTAAGCTCAATACAGGATTAGGAATATCAGCTGGAACATCATTCATTAGGTTCACATCAACTACTATTGATGACATGAATAGTAACGATGTCACTGCAATAGCTGATGGTGCAGCAGTAGCAGTCAATACTTACACTGCTGACAGCACTGCTCCAACACTCAGCAGTTGGGATTTCAATGTCAACACGAACGCTATTGTCCTAACATTCAACGAACCAGTAAACTCAACCACTTTATCGACTACAAGTCTTACTATCCAAGATGCGGCAACTGCAACTAGCTCAGTAACACTGACTGGAGGAAGCACGGCAAGTGCGAATGGACGAACTATCGTAGTAGATGCCATCACAGCTGACATGAATAACATCAAAGTAAACACCGGATTAGCAACCAGCGCAGCGAATTCATTCTTGAGATTCACCAATACATTGATTGATGACATGGCAAATAACGATGTTACAGCCATTGCAGATGGAGCTGCTACAGCAGTAAATTCTCACACACCTGATACTACTGCTCCAACATTGACTAGTTGGTCTATAGATATCAATGCTGCTACAGCAAGCTTGGTCTTCGATGAACCAGTCAATGCAAGTACTTTGAGCGTAACTGGCATCGTCCTTCAAGATGCAGCTACTGCAACGACAAGTTTCACTTTGACTGATAGCACCACAGCTAGCGTAAACGGGACAAGCATCGTCATAAATCTCAGTACGACTGATCTGAACTCAGTAAAACTGAATACTGGACTAGTAACTGCTCAAGCAGACAGTTTTATCACATTATCAAATGCGGTCATAGATGACATGAACAGCAATGACATCACAGCCATCGCTGATGGAGTAGGAGTACAAGCAGCTACTCATACAGCAGATACTACTGCTCCAAACATAACAGCGTGGAACATCGACTTTAATGTTCCTACTCTGACCCTTACTTTTGACGAACCAGTCAATGCAAGTACACTGTCGACTGCAGCTATCACTTTACAAAATGCTGCCACTGCAACAAATCCGACGTACACTTTGACAGCAGCTAATACTACTGCAAGTGTAAATGGTACAGCAATCGTGATCAGTCTTACTCAAAATGATCTCTTCGATATCCGAGCCAACACCGGAATCGTTACTGGTACAGATAATGCTTTCTTGATCAGTGCAAACACTTTGATCGATGATATGGCAAACAATGACAATACGGTCATTGCTGACGGCACAGCGCTACAAGCTGTTTCAGTAGATGGTTCTCCAGTAAATCCAAGCGGAGGAAGTAGAAGAACATCAAAAAAGAGCGCAGCCGTCACTCCTGTTATCCTGACTACCTCAGAAAATGGGACTTCAGCAACATTTACAGTAGTACTAGAAAGTTCTCCATCAGGAGATGTAACTATCGATATCACAAGTAGCAACACCAATGAAGTCACTGTTAGCCCAAGTCAATTGGTCTTCACCCCAAGTAATGCTACTACTGCTCAAACCGTAACCGTATTAGGAATAGATGACAGCATAGCAGATGGAAACACAGTATCCATTATTACATTAGCTCCGATGATAAGTACTGATGCGGGATTTAATGACGTAGATCCAACAGATGTAAGTGTTACAAACACCGATAATGAAGTCTCTTCTGGTGGAGGTGGAGGAGGTGGAAGTAGCAGAAGAAGTTCTGGTGGAGGAGGTGGAGGAAGTAGTTTCGGTGGATCATCTAGCTCTACAGGATCAGTCCTTGGAGCAACGACTAGTGACAGCACTAGCTCTGATGAAAACATCACTGAAGTCTCTGACCGTACTGAACTCCGAGCATTACGAAGCACTCTCAAAGAGCTTTACGGAGAAATCATTGCTACTCCACTCCCAAGCTACACTCTTGCAGCTGGTACTTACGCTGGAAACAACGAAACAACACTAGAAAACAAAGCGCTCAACCTCTTCACTACTGGTACTCAGCTTCCTGAGCAATCCGTGACAACAGTTGACTCAGAAATAACATTCACTGTTTCAGAAGAAGTCAGCTTCCTACGACCAGTATTCATCTCTATCCCAAATATCGGAACAGATGATCGAAGAACACTGAAAGTGACTGATGCAAACGATAACACTATTCATGCCTTTGCAGTCACAACAGATCAAACACTCGTCATCAGTACAAATACTCTCAGAGAACTAACGATCACGACTGGTCTGACAATGGATATTGAAATCCTTCCTGATGCAGCAGAAAATGCTGAAAAAGATGCCATCTTAGCTCTCATGGAAATGGGAATCATCAATGGTCATCCAGATGGAACGTTCAAACCAAACGACCCTCTCAAAAGAGCACACACTGCTAAGATCATTGGCCTCAGACTAGGACTTACAGCTGCTGATGCTCAAGAAGGTGATCAATGGTACTCAGCTATCCTAAGAGCACTTACTAATGCAGGGATCATCAAAGGAAACATCTCGCCAGAAGCTTTCGAGCTCCGTGCAAACTTCCTGGCCCTCATCGCGAAAGCTCAAGGGATCAACATCAACTCTCTCGAAGCTTGTACAGACAAACCATTTGACGATGTAGAAATCGACACTTGGTACTGTCCTCTCGTACAGCACGCGAAGAACAACGGATGGATCCTTGAAACAGAAGGAAACTTCAACCCTTCAGATGTAGTCACACGTGGAGCTGCAGCTGGATGGGTCAACCGAGGATTCTAAAGAATCTAAAAGATCCAACAAAAAACCCTGAGAACACTCTCAGGGTTTTTTTTATTTCGCTTCTTTTAACAAACATTAATAAAGTTTATTAAGCTTATGTTTTTCTGCCTTGAAAGACTTAAATTTAGAAAAATATTCATTGCTGACAGGATTAAGAGCAAAAGGGTTATTCACAAATATACAATCATCCCCAATATGTTCCGGAGGATTTAACACATATTCATCTGAAAATATAACTCCACTAACAAAATTAAACTTATCACTTGCAAAGTAATCAAGAGGAACACTTACTTTTCCTTTTTCCACATTTTTTCTAAAAGAAAAACTTTCATCTCCATTTTGCGTTATCTGCATAAATTCCAGACCAAACAAAGCTTTAATTATTAATGGAATCCCTAAATAATTCTGTTGGTACGATAAATCCCCAGAATTTATAGCTACTATAAAAGGACTATTCTCCTTAAACCATTTTTTCTTTTTCCATTTTCCATATTGAGTAATAGCTTTCTCTGTTATTGCATTAGTAATTCTTAAAATCATCTTATCAATTAGAACATCAGTCCGTATTATTTCCTCTGGCGTGCAAACAGATTGCATTAAAGGAACTGAATTGAACTTACTAGGATCTCCCTTGCTACAGGCAATACATTCAATATATGTATCATCATTTAAAATAAAATCCGGTCCTTCATTTCTTGGAACATCAGAAGGTTTGCTGACATGAAAACCTTTTTCAAACAAAACATTACACAAATACATTTCCCATGTTCTTGAATGGAAATTTATTTTTAACTTTCTTAGAAAATCTGTATCTGCATAGGGACTAAATTTCACCCATAGAGCATCAAATCTTTCTTTCCGATTCTTTATGCAACCACTAGCCACATAATATTCATTATAAGTTGGATATTTTAGCTTTATTGAAGCTAGCTCATCATTCGTATTAATTTCTTGAAAATCATCTGTAAAAATCGACTGATAATGAGTCATAGTTTTTTTATCATAACAACCAATGGTGGACCGTACTGGATTTGAACCAGTGACCTCTGCAATGTCAATGCAACGCTCTAGCCAACTGAGCTAACGGTCCGAAGCTGATAAATAGTAGCGTAATACATCATTTTTTCAACTAATATCTCACTTTTTAGAGGCTTGTATCATCCCTGAAGCAGAGTATTATAAACTCGATATCATTACCGAACTTCATGGAAAACACTCTCTTTGTGATCAAAAAAATCTTTCGATGGTTTCTCTCCGGACTCCTCGTCCTTTTACCACTGGGAGCGACCTTGATCTTAATTGGTTGGGCTTTAAACTTTCTCGATCAACTCATAGGTGGCCAAAGTATCTTCGCACAAGTATGGAAAACACTCTTCGGATGGCTAACGGTAAGCCCAGGATTAGCTCTTTTTTTAGGGTACAGTTTAATGCTCGCCGTGATCACAGCTGTGGGATATTTCACACAAGGCTTTGCCAAGCAAAAACTCGGATCAGCATTAAGGAGTTTCTTCGACCGTATCCCTATCATCAATAAAATCTACGGATCAGTAGAACAGGTCATCGATCTTTGGTCTAAAAAACAAGATGGCCAAGAGGCTGCTAAAATCGGTGAAGTAGTCATGGTAAACTTAATGAATATCAAAACCTTCGGAGTCCTCTCATCTCGAAACACATACGATATGAACGGAGAAAAACACTACCTCGTCTATGTCCCATCTGCACCAGTACCAGCCACAGGGTTTACCTATTTTTTCAAGACTTCAGATGTCTACGAATGTGACACAAAAATGGATGAAATGACAAAAGTAGTGGTTTCTCTAGGAGTACTGGGGCATGAGGTCATGGGAGAAAAAGTAGAGTTAAAAAATATCTAAAATTTTCAGTTTTCAATTTTTAATTTTCAATCAAATGCCAATGACCATTGCTCATTGAAAAGTGAATATTGATTGAAAATTAAAAATTGAAAATTGCGCCTTTAATCCCTTATAAATTGGCTAAAGAATCTCAAAATCAATCAAAATTAAAATCCGCTACCTTCGCCGGCGGATGCTTCTGGTGCCTCGTGGCTCCTTACGAATCAATAGATGGCGTAGAAGCTGTCATATCAGGCTTCAGCGGTGGTGAAGAAAAGAATCCAGGATACATGGAAGTCGTCTCAGGTATGACTGGTCACCGGGAATCAGTACAAGTGCACTACGATCCTGAAAAAGTCGACTACAAAGCCCTTGTAGAAGCCTACTGGAAAACCATCGATCCAACAGATCCAGGTGGTCAATTTGCAGACCGAGGAGCTCACTATAAGACAGCGATTTTCGTACAAAATGAAGAAGAAAAAAGCATCGCAGAAGCATCAAAACAAGCACTCGAAGATTCTGGGAAATTCGATCAAAAAATAGCTACTGAAATACTCCCCTACACCAGCTTCTATCCAGCAGAAGAAAAACACCAACAATACTATCTCAAAAACTCCACTCAGTACGAGCTCTACAAAGAAGGATCAGGACGAGGGAGCTTCCTCAGAGAAAACTGGAATCAATAAAAAGCCATTAACTATAAGCCCTTAGCATAGACCACTAGCCGCTGACCACAAACCGCATGCCCAAAATCTCCCCAAAAACGATCAAATTCCTCAAGAGTCTTGCAAAAAACAATAATCGCGAATGGTTTAAAAAACACAAAAAAGAGTATTTAGAGGCAAAAGAGAACTTTGAAAGCTTTGTGAGCTCAGTCCATACTGCACTCGAAGGTCCATACGAACTCGACTTCGTAAACCCTAAAGACTGTATCCACCGCATCTATCGCAACCTTCGCTTTAGCAAAGATAAAACACCTTACAAGACATACCTAAGCGCAAACATCAGCTCTTCCGGAAAGAATGGGGTGATATCAGGTATCTACATCCACATAGATCCTACGAATGGATGTTTTGTAGGAGCTGGAGTTTGGCATCCAGAAAGAGTAACACTTCAAGCTATTCGTACTGAAATCCTTCAACATGGTGATCAGCTCGCTAAGGTCCTCTCCGAAAAGAATCTCAAAAAATACTACGGAGAACTCCAAGGAGAAAAACTCAAAACCTCTCCGCGAGGTTATGATGCCGAGCATGAATATATCGAATACCTTCGCCACAAAACGCTCACGCTCTCTCACTCATACAGCCTCAAAGAAATACAATCTGAAAAATTTATCGACGAGCTCTTTAAAGCGGCTCTCATCATGAAACCTTTCTTAGATTTTTTAAGGAAAGCCATGCGCCATAGACCCACTCAAAGAAAATAATCCCTCAATATGACACGCTGTGCTTGGGTCCCTGAGGATCATCCAGAATATATCACCTATCACGACAAAGAATGGGGTGTTCCAGTCCACGATGATCAAACCCTTTTCGAATTCATCACTCTCGAAGGCGCTCAAGCTGGACTCAGTTGGTCAACTATTCTTAAAAAAAGAGCAGGATATCATCAAGCCTTTGCCAATTTTGATGTACAAAAAGTCTCAAGATTCACTCAAGAAAAAGCAGAAAAACTCCGCGAGAACCCCGGAATCATCAGAAATAGACTAAAGATCGAATCAACTATTTCAAATGCAAAAGCATTCCTCCTTATCCAAAAAGAATTCGGATCCTTCGAGAAATACATCTGGTCCTTTGTAGATCACAAACCCATTCAAAACCATTTTAAAAAAATAACAGAAATACCCGCAGAAACCCCTCTTTCAAAAGACATCAGCAAAGACTTAAAGAAGAGAGGCTTCCGTTTCGTCGGACCAACAATCATCTACGCCTTCATGCAAGCTATTGGTATGGTCAATGACCACACAACAGATTGTCATTGTTACAAAAAAATGAAGACGTAATAATAAAAATTTTCAATTTTCAATTTGTAATTTTCATTCAAACTACAAAAACAATAATCAAATTTCAAAGGCTTGAGTGTGGGCCTCCTCTGAACTCAAGTTAGTAAACTCTGAAAGAGCAAAGGAGGAAGGGGTCGGGGGCAGCAGGAAGGAAGCCAATCCAAATCATTGTTCCCAACAATCAACCATGTAGAATGAACAATGGGTAATAGAAGATATAAGCCATTAGCTATAAGCTCTGAGCAATAAGCCCTCGACACTGGACTCTAGACCCTCGACTATTCTTCAACTACTCACTATTAACTACCAACTAAAAAATGCCCAAAAAAAAATGGCAGAAACCAATGCTCCACGACCATAGCCAATCAGATCACGATCATCGTGTTACCTGGTTAGAACTCTTCTACGATCTTGTCTTCGTCGTGACGATCTCCCAGCTCACTCATCACCTTGCGGATGATGTCAGCTTAAAAGGCATTGCCACCTTTATCTTTCTTTTCATACCCGTATGGTGGGCTTGGATCGGAATGACCTTTTACAGTGACCGTTTTGAGACTCACGATATCAGTCAACGACTTTTCACCTTCCTCAGCATCATCGGAGTCGCATCACTGGCCTATCACATACCCCATGCGCTGAGTACTACCACCACCGGTTTTGTCTTATCCTACAGCTTCATCAGGATCATTTTAGCCGTGCTTTGGATACGAGCAGGATACTACAACAAACCCTTCCGACCTTATGCAAAAAGATATGGAACTGGACTCTTGCTCTCTATAAGTCTTTGGCTCTTCTCATTGCAATTCAGCGGACCAACACAGTGGGCCTTTTGGGGAATCGGACTCGCTATAGAATACATGACACCACTCACAACAAAAAACATCAAAAAAAGACTCCCTTCACAAAACAACAGTGGTCATCTCCCAGAACGTTTTGGGCTCTTTATGATCATTGTCCTTGGAGAATCCATCGTAGGAATAGTCCAAGGACTCAATAGTATCTCTTTTATAGATTATAGTACACTCATCAGTTTCATCCTCGGGATTAGCTTTATCTTCATGGTCTGGTGGATGTATTTCGATCATATCAATGAAAGAAAAATGAAAGCTGGCGCCTGGTATTTGACCGGATGGTCTTATGGACACCTTCCCTTGGTCATGAGTATCGGCGCTCTAGGAGCTGGTATATTGAATATTATCAAAGCAAGCAACTCCATACTGGATCAAGCCAGCCTATGGCTCGTCTGTGCTACGGTCTCGATGTCCTTGATAAGCATGGGACTCATAGAGCTGACATTACTCAAAAAAGAACACACCCCATGCAGTCAAAAAACAGGAAAAATAACTCGTTTTGGAGGAGCTCTACTCTGTCTTATTTTTCCAGTGTTTGAAATCATGAAAAACACTCCAATTCTCCTCAGTGGATTAATTATGGTTTTTTTAATGCAAATCCTCCATGGAGAAAGAAGTCATGATCATTTCAATGAAGACTATGCCTATATTGATTAAGACTCGATTCCTGATAAGATGAGCATATTAAGTTGATAAAATCATGGCTATGACATTTGGCACAAGGATCTTTATAGAACATCAAATAAAGTACGCCATCATTGTTTTAATCGCCTTTTTTCTCTGGGATCCCATTCGAGAAGGCCTTCTTTTAGCAGCTGATGCAAACAAGCTGGAAGCCATAGCTGTCATCATGGGTATCGTCACTCTCTGTAGTCTCAGTGGATACTATGCCTTCAGCTATACGACTGTAAGCAAAAAAGCAGGACAAAGATTCTTCGGATATCTCTGCACTTTTTTCCTTGGAATATCCATCCTCATCAGTCTCATCATCATCTATCACATCGCTACGATATGGGTCCCAGAAATGAAAATCATCTGGGGAATGAGTCTTTTTAGCCTCTATATCGGGACCTTCATTTTCGATAATCTCGACCTTTCTCGCATGGGAATGGATGTAGCTGCTACCTCATTTTTTGAAAAAGGGCATCTCGGAAAACAAGAAAATGAGCTCACAAAAACCATCAACTTCCTTAAAGAAGGTCATCGTCTCCCCTTCGCCAATAATCTTATCGGGAAAGCTATCGTCACTCTTGGAGAATCAAAAAAGAAAAAAACATGGATCACTACCGGAGAGTGGATACAAGACAATAGCATTAAAAGTCAGAAAGAAATCGATTTAAAAGTAGTGAAAATTTTTACAAGTTTTGGGAAAAAAGACAAAGTCATAGCTGACATCCTAGCCGCCCTCAAAAAAGGACAAGAACAAAATGTGGCTGATGTACTCATCGGGAGACTACTAGAACGTATAGATAAAAATAGCTGATCCCCATAAGGAATCAGCTACTCTATTAACACCTATTCAATCCGCTGTAAGCCGGATCACAAGACTATTCTTTTGACTCAAAATCAAACATAAGAGGTCTCTTATCTGTGAGTAAATTGAGATAAGAGTTCCATCGAGTAGAGTATCGGAAAAGCATCACCATATGTTCCCATAACCATGCCTGTCTTTTCCCCATGAAAAGCATGTAGAAAAACTGTAGAAATGTCACAATACCAATCCAAATAATCCAAATCCAAAGAACAAACATCAATGGGAAGACCCAAAGAAATCTGAAAATGAAGAGTCGAGAGACTTCCTCACGATAAGGAACTTTTACTTCCGCATCGAGCGGTTTGCTAGCTTTAGCCATAAGAAAACATTAAAAAATTTCAAAACAAGTATAAGAATAATACCGAGCAATACAATCAGCATCTCTTGCTAAAGCCAAAAGCTGGTACTTTATAGTACTAAAAACACTTAAGAAGCATCCTCAGATTGATGAAATTCTGCTAACAATGTGATGAGTTTCTTAAAAACAAACTTTGGATATGCAGGTATTTTTCCCTTCAATACAGTATCTAAAGCCACCCATTCTGGACGATAGACATTATCATCATGCATTCGCTCTAATTCTTCTCCAAAAAGGCCAAGCTCTCCAGAAAACTGAGCTGATAAAAAAATCACTTCTGTACAATGAGAGGTCCTCCGAGTATACAACTCACAATCAACCACAACATCCAAATTCGTTTCTTCTTTCATCTCTCGAACGGCTGCTTTTATAAAAGACTCGCCCTTTTCTACACCCCCTCCAGGGATGACATAGCGTTCTTTCCCTTTTTCAAAACGATACATCAAAAGAACCTTACGATCATCTTGATCATAAACAATCACTGAAGCGCGCTTCCTCCGAATGGGTTTCATGGTTCCTAGTGAGTAGTGAGTAGAAGCTAAAGGCTAGAGGCTAGAGGCTAGAGGCATTTTTATTATACATTTGGAATTTTTTATTTTGAGATTTGTTGTTTGTTTCGTATTTCTTATTTGAGATTTGATATTTGAATAGAAATTGAAAATTAAAAATTGAACGTTATTCTTTCATCCTCCTTTTCCCTTCCGGACAAAGATCCAACAAAGGACACTCCCCACAATTCGGATTCCTCGCCATACAGACCTGTCGTCCATGAAAAATCACCTGAAGATGCAAGTCCGACCAACGATCTTCAGGAAATGCTTTCTTAAGATCTCTCGAGACTGCAGATGGCCCCTTAGCTTTCGAAAGCCCTAAGCGGTGAGCCAAACGATGGATATGCGTATCCACTGGGAATGCAGCCTTACCAAAAGCCTGAGCTAACACTACTCCAGCAGTCTTCTCACCCACTCCAGCCAAAGCAACAAGACGCTCGAAGTCATCTGGAACCCTCCCTTGATACTGATCAAGTAAATCAGCCGTCATAGAAATAATGTTCTTCGCTTTACTATTAAAAAGCCCACAAGTCCTGATGTAAGGAATCAAGCCTTCCACACCCAAAGCCAACACATCTTGAGGCTCAGGATGCTCTGCAAAAAGCTTCGCTGTAACAATATTCACCCGTTCATCCGTACACTGCGCCGAAAGAACAACTGCCACCAAAAGCTGGTAAATTGACTCAAAATTCAGCGGCGGCACTGGGTCTGGATAAAGCCTTTCTAAAGTCTGGTCGATGAATTGTATTTTGTCTTTTTTCTTCATAGAGAAATAGCTTGAGGCTGAAAGCTTGAGGCTCAGATTCTGAAAATTGAAAATTCGAAAATTCGAAAATTAGCGACCTTAGTCGCCTAAAGTCCCCCACAAAACTCCTGTCACAAATAAGTTCAAATAGGTTGAATAGTATTGCATCAAGAAGTCTAGATAAAGCGGAGCAACGAAGTAGTAAGCCTGGAAAAAATAAAAGAAAAATTGATCAAAACCAATACCAATAAATTTCAAGAAATTAGGCAAAACAACATAAGACTCCACCATGTCTTCATAGTATCCATGTCCATTATTCAAATGGTCCACCCAAATACTCTGAGAGACCGGTTGCTCGACGAAAGATAAAAGAATCGGTCCAATGATTCCATTCCCACTAGATCCCTTGAAAGCCATAGACATTGCAAAAACTATCGTAAGCACCAAAGCAAGAACCGTCCTCCTCAGGTCCTTCGATGATAAGCTTTGTAAACGGAAATAATAAGAATTCTTTTCTTCATAATACTCATCTACAAACTCCACAGTAGTATCCTGGATTTTTTCTACAACTCCTTCGATTTTTTTCTTCTTCAGTTTCCAAAACTTATCCTTGAGATAATGAAGGAAGGTCAACAGCATGAAATACACTCCACCTTCAGCTTGATATTGGTCAGAATACTGGACCTTTATACTCGATAGAGCCTGCGACTGCTCACCATGTAAACGCTGATAAAACTGTACAAAAGCCGTTCCAGCTTCTTTGTTGACTTGCTTCCAAGATTTCTTTTCCAAAGAAAACAGCTCTCTGAAATACACACTCAATCGGAAAATAAGAGGAACCGTAATACTTGAAACCAAGAATGTCGCCGTCATAAATATGACGTAATACAGCACAAATCCTCCTGTGAAATCATACGAAAAGAACATCAGAATATAGTACAACACCGCAATCAAAAAAGATTGTGAAATATGATTATAGACCCAGATGAGAGGCCATACTGGTAAAATAGACATCAAGATAATGAAACCCCAAACAAAACGGAAAAACTTCCGAATCCCATCAAAAATACGCTCTTGCCAATTCGCAGGTTGATCTTCAGATTCCTTCCTCATCACGAGATCCTTCAAGATCTGGATATCATAGCGAATATGTGCGAAAAAATACCCAAAAATCTTCACATAAAGAATTCTCTCTACATTGACGATCAAGATCGCTAAAGCGAGTGGTAAATCAACAAGTAACAAAGGGTACTGCAAAATCTTCGCCTTACGAATAAACAAGTCCTGAAGGGCCTTGGTCAAATACGAAATAATGAAAAGATTTTCAACATGAGTAATCTTCGAATCCGTCAGATCATACTCCTGTTGCAGCATATCTTCATTAATCTGTTGCTTAATCTGACCGTACTCTTGAGACATGTTTTGGTATCTAAATTTACTCAAAGTATAGCATATACAAAGAAAGGAGTTTAACGAGTTTAAGGAGGGTAAGGAGTGTAAAGAGGATTGAGAGAATTGAGAGGATAAGGAGTTTAATACAGGAAAAATATGAGAATTGAGAGGATAAAAAAAGCTTCCAGTCTTAATTTATCGTTAATCTATGACCCTTATGATGAGGCTATTATTTATTAAAATGAAGTCATGCAATTTAAAAATACTTTTCGTAGGCTTGCCGTATGGCAAAAAGCTAAAGAACTCTGTCTAGAAATCTATTAAAGACACACTAAAGTTTCCAGACTATGAAAAATTTGGACTAAGCTCACAACTTCAAAGAGCTTCGTCATCAATTATGGCAAATATTGCCGAAGGGAATACAAGGTTTTCAAACAAAGAAAAACTCCGATTTTTTAATATTGCCTTTTCTTCACTAACAGAAGTTGACTGTCTATTAGAGCTTTGTAAAGAACTCAAATATATAGATAAAAAAGCATACTCAAAAAGAATAGAAAACATCAATAAAACAGCTTTCATACTCTCAAAACTTTACAAAGCCGTACAAAAAAAAATCAATTAATTATAATCCTCTTCATCCTCCCAATCCTCCCAATCCTCCCAATCCTCTTCATTATCCCCCATCTTACAGTTGCATTACCCCCACATTGCTACTAGGATCAATTGGCTTATTTTATAAATGATTGCCTTATGTCTGACGACACTGCCACACAAGAAGAATCTCAAGTGAGTGAAGAAACTACTGAGACAAGTGAAGAAAAAAGTACTATCTCTGAAAGTAAAAAAGACTTATCTGGCCTACCTGTACGAGAACAAGCTCAAATGCATGTCGAAAGAATGTTTCGTGCCAAAGACGAGCTAAAAGACATCAAAAATGCTCTCAAAGCTTACAAAGTCACTTCAGAAAAAATGGAAGAGCTCAAAAAAGCTCGTAAAGAATTCACTCAACAGATCAACGAGGAAAAAGAC
>CAYGQA010000011.1:0-49645 GCA_964352145.1 uncultured Candidatus Peribacteria bacterium | reverse complement strand
AAGATACTGTTATCGCTGCTTCAAATGACAAACCAGTACTCGTTGATTTCTTCGCGACCTGGTGTGGTCCATGTAAATCACAAGGACCTATTGTCGATGAAGTAGCAAAAGAACTAGCAGGAGCTGCAGTGGTCGGGAAAATAGATGTAGATGAAAATCCAGACTCTGCTCAGAAGTTTCAAGTAATGGGGATACCTGCACTAAAGGTTTTCAGAAATGGTGAAGTAGTGGAAGAATTCACTGGGCTCCAACAAAAGGAAACTATCGTAGAAGCATTGAAAAAACATGCTTAAGACAGATCAAAAACAGATCACAAGAAACTCTCCGTTCATCGGGGAGTTTTTTTCTATCACCGATTATTTTTTACTTTTTTTATGAAACTCTTGTAAAACCTCTCCGAATTCAAGTTCGTAAATGTAGAGAAGCGTTGAAAGGAAGACCATAATGATCGGTCCAATCACTAGCCCTGGGATACCAAAAGCAAAGAACCCCCCGAAAACTGCCAAGAAGACAATGAGTGGATGAATCTTAATCCCCTCTTTTAGGAAGAATGGTCGAAGAATATTGTCTGAACTAGAAACTAATAGAGCACCCCATACGGTGATAAAGAGCGCGGCGTAAAATTGCCCTAATATGAGGTAAATAACTGCAATTGTTGCCCATACTAAGCCAGACCCGACAAAAGGGATGAAGGCAGCAAACATGGTGACAATACCCCAAATCAGTGGAGATGGGACTCCTATAATGGCAAAGCCTATTGCTGCCATACTTCCCTGTATGAAAGCTAAGAGCAAATTCACCACTACCCAAGCATAACAAAGACTGGTGAATTTCTTACTAATCTGTCTTTCATGTAATGCATTTATCGGGAGAAGCTTGAAAGTATAATCAATAAACTTCGCTCCATCGATCAAAAGGAAAAAGAATGAAATAAAGAAGATCATTACATTTAACACCAAGCCTGCTGCCTGATCAAAACCAATCCTTATAATGCTAATGAGATATGATGAAAGACTTTGGAGAAGAACTGGGATGTTTTTCAGAAGTTCAGAGATAAGCTCCTCTACTGAAGAAGTGTCTACGAATGGAACTTTGTCTAATAAACTATCTACTCCAATAATTGTCTCGTTTACTAAAATTTCCACTTGCTCTTGATCGAGAAGAAACTCCATACTTTGGAAATCTATACTTTGAGTAAAGACATTTGTGATACTCACTACTTCACCAACAGCAAGATAAATAACGAAAGAAAGCACAATGATCACCAATGCAACCAAGGTCATACAGCACAATAATGAAGACCATATTTTACTTTTGGTTTTTTTCAGCAACCATTTATAAAGCGGTTGAGTTACGACTGCAAAAAGCATCGCGAAAAGAACTGGTACGAATACCCCCTTCATGACTAAATAGCCTAAATACATCCCGATGAATGCAAAGACTACTAGAATGATTCCAGCAAAAGCTCCTGCATATTTTTCATGTTTCACCATAGGTCTTTATTTTTTAGATTGATGGTCTTTTTTTAGTTTTTCATACTCATCATAAAAAGTCTCTCCCAACTCTCCAAAAAATCTGAAAAGACCGTTAGCTACTTTTTTTACTTTTGATTTTGCTGGATGATCTGATTCTTCATCAATCCTGACTTTTTTAAGTTTATGAAAACCCCAAGTCACTGCAATATCGATGGTGTCTTGTAAGTGTGCGAGTGCTGTCCCGATATGTTTTGCAGCGCTTTTCTTTTTGGCCATATCTTTATTAAAGTATCCTTAGTATAAAGAGGCTTAGTCCTTTGACTAGTCCTTTGACTTGCGAGAGTTAATATTCGTTTTTTTGATTCTACAGATGAAAAATGCTTCTGTAGTTTCATTTGGAGCGAGTCGCACAGCATATTGGATCGAATCGGGAACTTCTTTCTCTTTCCATTCTCGACAGACAGATAGCTGATCGACACCCCAAGCTAAATCTTGGATTTCTACTTCTGGATATTTTTTAAGGATTTTTTTAAGCACTAATTCATTTTCTTCCGGAGCAAGCGTACAAGTACTATACACAATGATCCCACCTGGTTTGAGGCATTCGATTCCTGCAGCAAGCAGTCTTTTTTGAGTTTTTGCCATAGCCTTCACCTTATGACGAGACCAAAAATTGATACTTTTTGGATAACGAGTGTTAAATCTTGATTCACTACTACAAGGAGCATCTACTAAAATGCGATCGAAGTATTCAGGATAGAACTTTGGGTAGTTTTGGCCTGAGTAATTTTTCACTTCTACAAAATCATCACAATGCTGATGCTTTAGATTTGCCAAGAGTCTAAAAACCCTCGACTTATTATTATCGTTAGCAAGCAGCTCTCCTTCTTTATTCATGTGAATGGCAATCTGCGTGGTCTTTGAGCCAGGAGCTGAGCAAAGATCGAGGATTTTTTCGCCCGGCTGAGGATCTAGAGCTGCTACAGCTAGTTGAGATGCTATGGACTGAATGTAGAGATGACCTTCTTTGTACATCTCAAGGTCAGTCACCTGTCTTCGATCTGCATTCTTTATCATTAAACTGTTTGGAAGCAAAGGGAGAGAGCTAAACTCAATCCCTTCTGAGCTAAAAAGATTCTTCACTTCTTCCACACTTGTCACGAGAGTATTTACTCGAACAACAGGAGGTCGTTGTTGAAAGGTCTCTAAGATTTTTTTGTATTGTACTGGAAACTGAGATTGTATACGAATCACAAAATCAGCAGGTAAGCCGTCAATAAGAGGTTTTTTACTCATAGAAATAGTGAGGTGTTGATTCTATGGGAATTTCTATAAAAGAACCAGCTTATCTGATTTTCTGATCCTTAAATAAAATATACACTCTTAAAATTCCCTCCATAATCCAGCCACCACTCCTTGTATTTCCCAATTCCCCTCAGGATGAATATCATCGTGATCTGAGCTTTCTGCTTGAAGATATCGTTTTCCTTTTTTTTCCATAAGACGCTTTACGGTTGATTCTCCATCGATAAGCGCTACTACCACATCTCCTAATTTTGCCTCCTTAGCCCCGTCTACAATTACTAAGTCATCTTCATGTATTCCTGCATCAGACATGCTGTTTCCGCGAACGCGAAGAAGGAAAGAGCGTTGAGGTGAAGGAACCATTTGCTGAGGGAAGGACATAGTCTCTGGTTCCTCTTGAGTAATGTTAGTATTACCAGCTTGGACTGAACCAAGAAGAGGAATATTAACACTATTGCTTCGTTCTTGAGCGGCAAGTCGGTATCCTTTATTTTTAATCAACTCCACATAGCCCTTTTTGGCCAGTTGCTTAATGTACTGAGACACACTGTTAATAGAGTTGAATTTTAGAGCGCCTTGAATTTCTCGGTAGGTTGGGTACCCACCATGATCTTGCTGATAATTCTTAATCCATTCTAGGACTTTTTTTTCTCGGGCTGTCAAATCTTTCTTCATAATAGTACTTGAGGTTATATGAACAACTGTATATATTTTATATGAACATTTGTTTCCTTTCAAGTCTTTTCCATGAAGAAGCTGACCAAAGCATTATCGCGTCAAGCCAAGGAGTTTTATTTTACTCTTTCATTTCAAGAGCTCTTCCATTTAGCAATTCCATTACACTCTCTTCTCTTTATAAATGGATTTACCTGGCAACCTGATTCTGTACGTTGGCTAAGAGTACTCGAGAAGCAATACTTTAGATGAATTAAGCGTACGGGCAGCTCACGAGCTACCCGTACAACTTTTTTATTTTCCTTTTTAGATTTTAAATTTGATATCATGCTTGCCTTCCTCCATGCCACCATCGTACTCTGTGTTATTGCTGCTATCGGTATCGTCAGTAGCCCATCTGAACATTATTAAACATTCTTTAGAGTGAGGACTTGTCAAAACACACTTTCCGTTTACAAGTGCTCTTCCAAATGGAACACTGGGGATGAACCTTTAGCCCCCATTTATGAAACATCGACTCATTTCCCTTCTTGTCATTTTTTCCATTTTTTCCCTTTCTGCCTGTTCTGGCTCAAACAGTGAAGAGACTCCGGAGCTTATCGACAAACAATTGAACCAAATTATGGCAGCTAAACGCCGTTTTGCTGTCGCCAAGACTGCTGCTCCCGTACTCAATACCCATGAATGGGATAGTGTTTTTGGAGGCCTCTCAGGAGAGGAACTAAAATATGACCGCTTTGGAGAAATTGATGAAGTGGTCTTTGTTGCTCTTAAAGGAACCTTGTTCAATATTCAAAGACAAATACGGAAAGAAACCCGTGCAGGGAATGAGACTATTTACTATAAAGTAACCACTCCTGACTACCAAGGTACTGAAACACTTTGGGTCGATGGTCGTTTTTTTGATATCCGTGATGTCCAAGCCAAAGACGAAAGAAAAGCAATGAGTCCTGCAAAAACACTCATTGCTTTGAGAGGATATGAAGGCAGTCCTTATGTATGGCATGGATCTAGTGACACAGGTGTGAGCGAACTTTTAGATTTCTACCCTCCTTCGATTAGTATTTCTGAACGGAGTAAAGATGACTGGAAACTACGAGGTTTTGACTCACCTGGCCTACTCTATCATGCTAGCAATGGAGCCACCCCTCTTGATATGAAATCTCTTTCACGATTGGGGGAGCCTGTTTTTAAAGATCTGAGTACTTTTGCTCTTGAAGAAGGAAACGATGACCCCAATCAATTACGAGTCCAGCAAGCAAAAGCTCTCCTCACCACGCTAAGACCTCTTGATATCATCATCATGGGTGATCGGATGTGGACTATACTCGATGGCAGTGAGGTGATCGAAAGTAGGTATGGCAGCAAGTTTGCTGGGAAAGTTCAAATATCATCGCTTTTCGACACTCTTTTTGGACTTCTTCAAAAAGGAACTTTTGTGGAAAACCCTTTTGAAGAACTTGAAGATGTGAATGCAAAAAAGTTCTCTATTCGTCGATACAGTGATACCAGTAGCCTCCTCTCAATTTCTGGAGAAGATGATGAAGAAGTAGACTCAATCATTGAAGAGACTACTGATCAAGAATCAAGTGCTGAAGAAGACAGTGGAAACTAAGACTTTGTTGAGGTTTTTTATGACTACCATTCAACATTGAAAGCTTTTGCTCGCAGAGGCTTTTTCTTATTTGGTCCTAATTTTTTTAGACGAAGAGAACTTGCTGAACGAATAGAAAGGCGTCCATATTTTTCTTTAATGGAATGCTTAGCCTGCTCTAGTTCGTCTTTTCGAATCACTCGTTCTGGGTTTTCAAAGAGATTGAACTGAAGCCCCATATCTGGCTTGAGTTTATTCATCATGACCCCAGCTGAACGGAAGACTTTCCCTCGGGGGAAATACTCTCGCCAAAGTTCTTTTAAAGCTTCACTTAAGATCGTGAAACTTTTCGTAGGAGTCAGCAAACGTATAGACCAACTGTAGCGGATAAAATCTTTGTCTCGCAGGTAAAGCGTAATCTCTTGTGCCACTTGAGCATCATAATTAAGTGCATCAATTGCTCGTTCGAGTTGGCGTAAAGTGTGAGCCCAGATAAAATACTGATCAGCTGTGAGAGGAGCAAAACTACTGGTACGGGTAATGACCTTATTGGGAGCAAAACTCTTTTCGACTGGGAAAACCTGAGTGCCTTGCAGCTCATTCCAAAGAGCCACACCTGGCCGATGAAGAATACTTTTCACGCTCTGCTCTGTCAGATTAATAAAGTCAGCGCAAGTCTCTATACCAAGTTTTTGAAGAAGAGGGACGGTGTTTCGGCCGAAACCTGGTACATCGCTGACGTGAAAACGAGGCAACCACTCTGGAATACGGCGCCAAGAAATTGCCGTTACACCATTAGGTTTATTGTATTCAGCAGCCATCTTGGCAAGTGTCTTACTTACAGAAACACCAACACTTACCGTGATCCCCAGATGCTTCTGCACATCTTCTTTTATCTTTTCAGCTATTTGCTCATAGCCCATCCGATAGAGCTTACGAAATCCTTTCATATCCAAGAAGGCTTCATCAACAGAGTAGACTTCGATATCAGGAGTCCAACGCCCTAGGATTTCAAACATTTTAGCCGACATATGATTATAGTATTCGAAATCTGGCTCAATAAGAGTGATGTCTGGGATTTGTTTCTCAAGCTCCCAACCTGGAGCACCTGTCTTCACTCCTAGTGCCTTTAAATCATAGCTCTTCGCGAGAACGATACGTCCGAGTCGACTCATGACAGCTACTGGTCGCCCCTTGAGTTCAGGTCGGCGTGCTACCTCGCAACTGACATAAAAACAGTCAGCATCGCAGTGCATGATCGCATTGGGCCAGGAATGAAGGGAAGACATAGTAAATATGGTAAATGCTCTCTGAAGGCGAAGATTGATGCTTAGCCTTTTATAAGTATTAAATGCCCCATTTTTTTAAACACCTTTTCAGAGTAATGAACATTTGTATATATTTCAAATGTATTGTATTTACAAATGAATGAAGAAATATCCAAATAGCCCGATGCAAGGATGGCATCGGGCTATCTTTATAGTCCTTGAGATCTTTAGGTTCTTTCTACCCTACACAGTAGGTGGCAAAGGGACTTCTCGAAGCTCCGTTGGTCTTTCTACAGTTTTATCAAAACAATACTCACCAGCATCGTGTAGCCAGTCTGGATTCCTCCAGTACCCATTGTTTACTTCTCGTTCACGGTTTGAGAACTCAAAAGTAGCACAGATGGAGTACGTGTTTTCACCAGTGACGCTGTAAGGGAATGCCTCGTCTGTGACAGGGTCATCGATACCACCATCATAGAGCTGATCTTCAATCGCTTCTAAATTCTCCGGCATGGATTTTTTTTCTCGTAAATATTGCTCTACCTGCCAATGAATACTAGAAAGACGATTCACGCGCTCACGATCTTCCTTTTCAGCTCTCACATCGCCAGGGCTTGTGTTGAAATAGATCCCAAAAACTAGACTCACTACGGCAATAAGCCCAAAAATATTTCGATATAGCTTAATCTTTGGATCATCAGCGATGAATTTTTCTCGCCCAATATCGTAGAGATAATAGAAGAATACTAGAGCCGCTATACCTAGTATTACGATAGCCTTTAAGATGAATTTCGTTGTCAACTCTCCGCTGAGGAAGCTGTAGAATGTAACCATCAAATCGACAATGATCGTGACACTTGAGAGTAATAAAATGAGATAGGTGAGCCATTTTCGAACGAGTGAATGAAGATCGAGTTTCTTCTTTGCTAACTCCCTATTTATCGTTTTGGTGCAAAAGTAAAAAATAGGAGAGGAGATCACAAGTGCAGTGATTCCAAAACGAAGTACCTCATCATCAAATGCAGTGTCATAACTATAGACTGTCTCTGGCAAAAGATAATTGATGACTTGGAAAAGAATTTGGCCTACCCCCAAAGCCGTGAAGCCGAGAGTAAAAAGCGCTAGAAGATAATAGAATGTATGCCTTGCGGCGCTACCACGTTCAGCCATGAGAAAAGATAAAGAACTAAATATTCTTACTTATCATGATCTGATGCTTCTCCTAGCTCAAGCTTCTTTTCACAAAACTAAAACAATCTCCTAAAACTCAAAGGGAAATTTTTTTAGCTTTATCGAGTAAGCATAGCCTTTTGCAGCTCTGCCATTTCTTGACTTTCTATACGCAATGCTCGAAATGGAGCCCAATTTGTGACCTGGACTTGGTAATTGTCGATGAGGAAAAGTGTTGCTGAAGGTTCAGCATGAAGAAGTTTTGGTTCCGTATACTCTGCATCAGGGATCATTTTCCCTGGACTACAGTATCGCATCTCCCAAATGTGCTGCTTATGTCGGTAGTTTTCCCATTTTTTCACCTCTGAAGAGTGATTTACAGCTCCCCACCACTCCGGAGGATTGATCACCCAAACCTCTCTCGTCAGTGTGGAGTGCATGAGCTGCCAGAAATCCATTTCTCCTTTATGATCCTGCAATGCCTCAGACACTGCGCTTGGTGCCTCGGGATGAGCGAAGCTTTCTAATTGATGACTCAGCGATTGAGCTTCCTGTTGCAATCGATAAAGCTCTAACTGCTTTTGCTCGATATAACGCTTAGGTGCTTCAAAATCAGTAATGCTGTATTTACGAATAGAACGGGTCTGCAACTGGTGCACCAAACCCTTGTCTTCTAAAGATTCGAGTACTTTGTAAGTATAGGTCCGAGGGACGCCACTTGTCTTTGATAGCTCCCCGGCTGAAGCATCTCCTAATTGAATGAGACTCAAATAGGTATCTGTCTCATGTTTATCAAGACCGGCTTGTTGGAGCACTGTTTGCAGCTGCATAATCTGTCATTATTATTTTTACACAAATATTTATAAACCTTTTTAAGCTTATTTATTAGCCATTTATTTGTATTAAAAAATTTTACACATTATCAGCAATATCAAAACTAAAATCCTTTATCAACATTCATCCACAGTCAATAAGCACCCTTCCCATAAACAAAAAATAAGAACCTCGTTATCCAATTAATCCCTCAATCTGATCTGCTGTCTTTTTTTGGATATCTTGAACCTTAATCGAACTCTTTGGAGCGATTTTTTTTTCAAATTGAATACGTAGAGCTTTTTGCATTCCTAGATGGTCGGCTGTGCGTTCTTTTTCAGGAACTTTCTCATCAAAAATGTATAAATTCTCACCAAGACGCAGTTTCGAGTCCCCCTCTAACACCTTTTCGAGACCGAGAGAACTTTCTTCATCAACTGGCCGATACCCTTTATTCCAAAGCCAACAAATCACGTCAAGTTGAGCTACATTTACTTTTATTAGCTGCTCTTCTTGGGTTTCATTTGATCTCTCTTGAATATACGCCTCACTACAATCGAGAGCCATACTTCCAAAGCCTTGCTGCCTATATTCAGCGAATATTTGCCTATCTCTTAGCTCAAAAACATTTCCTTCTACCCTAAACATCATCCCACCAACTATCTTTTCTATTGATACCTGACTCCTTCTTGAGGCAAGCATTTCAGCAGGAGTATCACCTTTTATTTTTGCCCTATAGAGATATACAAAAAGGATTTCACTAGTGAATTCTCCGTTGTCTTTATAATGGTCGGGGTAACAGGATTCGAACCTGTGACCTCACGGTCCCAAACCGTGCGCGCTAGCCAACTGCGCTATACCCCGATAGATTGAGAAATTTCTCAAATGCCGAACGATTGTAACTGATGTATGGAATCTTGCCAAGATGAATCAAGTAATTATCACAACTCAGCCTTGCTCCACATAAACTCAAAAAACTGCCTCATTGTTTCGACAATGACATGACTTTCAATAAGCACAGCGAATTCCTCCTTTTTTGTTGAGAAAAATGCGACATAATCTCCATATATATGTACGTTTCCTGGGAAAATAAAAGCCTCAGGAACAAACCTATGCTCTCTTAAGGAATCTGGAGCTGACTTAAGGAAAGCTATTGCCTCAGGGTTTTTTTCAGAAAGAACCCGCATGCCCATACCTCGCTTGAGACGCATAGGGATATAGAAATCTAAATCATTCTTCTTCAACTTTGGAGAACTTATAAACCCATAAGCTGTTAAAAAGAGAATCTCTTCCACCCCTTCTTGATAGAGACTATGGTTGAAAGCCTCAATGATTCCCTCTTCGCCTTCATAAAATTTCACCTTAGGGACGAAACTCTTCTGGCCCCAGAGAGAACTCAGGAGTGGGATCGACTCTCTGACTTTTTCTAAAGATTGTTGATCTTGATGAATCTTCTTTTGAAGGAAATCCAGAATCTTAGTAGGAGGCTCACAAAAATACTTTTGAGTATTCCCTTTGTAAGTTTTAGAGACCACCCCTTTTTCGCAAAGCTTGTCGAGGACACTTCTAATGGTACTCCTGGCAGTTTTTGTTTTCTTTGCGAGCTGAGAAGCTGGCTGAGACCCTAACTCAAGTAATAAGAGATAAATCTGACTCTCATGATGATTAAGTCCGGCTTGCTCTAGAATCAGGCTGAGATTCATATGAAGATGATTAAGTGGCGAAATGGGTTCGCCAGGTTTTCATAGTATATGAATTAGCATTAACTGATACTAGATGTGCTGGCCAGCAAAATCAATTCATTCTTTAATTTCTCATCATGTCTGAAAAAATATTCAACAGAATCATCGAGCTCCTCGATGAAGGAGAGGCTGATTACAGATCGCTTGAGCACGAAACAGAGGGAAGATGCCAAGAGGTCAGTGATCTCCGAGGAAACCTCATCACCGAGGCCAATAAGGCCCTAGTGATACGAGCAAAGCGAACGAAAAAATCAAAACAAAAGGATTACTTTTTGCTGGCCCTAAGAGCCGATACAGATGCTGATTTCAGCAAAATAGGACCGTATGAAGATATTCGCCTCTGCCAAGCAGAAAAAGTCTTAGAGCTTACCGACTGCATTCCTGGCACTGTACCCCCTTTTTCTTTTCATCCCGAATTACAAATCATTGTTGACCCTCTCCTTTTAGAGAATGAACGATTTTGGTTTAATGCTGGGATGTTTAAGCGCTCCATATGCCTTAATAGTCAAGATTACGTGAGATTAACTAATCCCATTATCAGAAACATCCACCGAGATACATATTGAGTCCAGAAGATATAACTTTTTTAAAAACCCTGCATCATCAGATGCAGGGTTTTAGAGTTCTTTAAAAGAATTTAACTATTCTAGGAATGAAGCCTTATCTCCAAGTGAGTTAAAAAGAAGACGGGCGAACTGAAGCTTAGTGAGGTCTTCCCAAGGATTCTTATCAAGTGCAAACTCTGCACGAGTTAAGATACCAGCCTCAACAAGGGTCTCAAACTCCCCTGTATACCACTCAGTCGACGAAACGTTTCTAAAGGTGGATTCGGTAGGATTGATTGCTTCGAGACCGTAAAAACGTCTCAGAATCGTTACCAACTCAGCCCAGTTTACATTATCCCCAGGACGGACTTTATTGTTTTTTGGAATAAAGACACCGTTCTTGACAGCAGCTTTTACAGATAGCTCGAACCAAATATCTGCAGGGACATCTGTAGGCCGCACTACTCCATCTACATCAAGGTCATATTCGATTTCACCAAGCGTCGCCAACCTAAAGAGAATCTCTGCAACTACAGCTCTTGTAAGCACGTTTGCTTCTCCAAAACTCTTCCCTCCATCTTCTCCTTGGAAAAGCGGGATTCTGTTTGTCAGATACTCGACCGCTTCACGACCAGAAGTATCTAATCGAGAATAGTCAGAGAAACCAGAAGTATTTACTCGATCTTGGAAAGCATCAAACTTCGTATTGAATTTTGCATGTAATGCTCTTAAACGAGTCTTATTTCCATTTCTGAAATCAACAACCCTGTCGATAGCAGTTGGTCGATATTCAAATGTTGTTTCTACATCTACAGAAGCATCCCCGCCAACACCTACTGATACATCCGCATCAACACCCGTTCTCCCTCCTCTTCTCGTTCCTCCAGTTGAGCCAGTATTTGGGTTAGCTGGGCTGGGTTGATTCACACCTGCAACTGCAGGAGGGCAGTTTGGCACTGCTTTTTGCCTACGTTTACAAGCTGTAAGCACTGCATCTAAGATAACTTTTTGCGCCTGTAATACAACTATACTAGCTCTTACATTAGCGATATCTCTATTGGCATTTTTTAAGTCTTCTTCGAGCGTCGTCTTTTTTTCATGACTCGCTCGGAAGTCTTTCAGCTTCTGCAACATACTCTCAATCTCTGCTTCGCTTTTACAGTAAAAATGTACCCCCATGATGATTCCTGCTGCTTGTCCGTTCACTACATTTACCGCCTTATAATCTGCTACCACCTCACAAGAGGCATCAATTGCTGCGTTGAAGTCTGCTTCAAATTGGCTTAGTGCATCCACAGCTGCCTGCTGACGTAGCTGTGCATTACTCAGCTCAGTTTGCTTTGTATTTATCTCTGCCTGCTTATCGTTTACTGCTTTTTGCTCTGCAGCACAGTCTGGACAAGGAACTACTGGAAGTACCGGAATATTGATTCCTAAACCCTGGAAAAATTGCTGCAAGGCTCTGTAGAGAGCGTCTTTAATCAGGACTGAAGCCCCCATTAGATTATGCTGCTCAAGCATATACTCTCTTGCGAGTTCATACTCTTCTCCTGCCTCATCTGCATGCTCTCTTAGGTCTTCAAGGAAAAAATCATAGAGTTTGCTATAGGTATCATAAGAGTCTAAGAAAGTTCTTCCAACATTCTCTCGAAGATATGTCAGTTCTTCTTTCGTTAGATCTCCATCTCTAAAATCAAATCTCTTTTCTTTCAAGAAAACTATGGCTGCATCCCGAAGTGCTTTTCGTACATTTATCCTATTTTTTATAGCATCTAGAAAATGTTCTTTTACCAAGTAATCAATAACGATTTTTATATTTGCCTCCATACTCGCATCATCCATTAATTCAAACTCAGCTTGGTGATCGGGAATCGAAAGATCTTCGATAAAAAACCTCATTAATTGCTGTACCGTTTTATATTCACCCAAAGAAGCTCTTCCATTGTTTTCCATGAGAGCTGTTTGTACCTCCTCTGTAAACATCGTTTCGCTACACATTTCAGCATTTTGCTCGACTCTTTTTTGACAATCTTCAAGATTCGCCTTCCCCATGATGAAATTTTCATATGCCACCTGGAGATTGTTTGTACTTAAGTACTCTAACAATGCAGGAACACTCCCATCTGTTAACACTTGAAAATAGAGCTCTTCTTCTATTTGTAGAGCCTGTTTGTATTCCAAGTAAGATTCTTCATAATCCGAACAATCACACTCAAAATCTTCAGATTGAGCATAGGCCTGTGGGCCACTAAAAAGAGTCAGCAGGAGCGCAAAACTCAGTGCCACAGAGAGCCCTTTAAAGAAGCGGGAGAGAAACATAATAAGGGGGTTAGAACTGAAATAATTCTTTCTTCACCGTATAGTACGGATTAGTACTATTAATGTTACACCTATTTTTCTTTTTTTGAGAGAATCAACGTTTACAAGTGTATTCTTGATGGTTTTTTCAATGTCAGCTCTTAATAACCCCTGAATAATATTCGTGACTTTTATCACGTGTAAGTATGCAGAAAAGATTGATGTTCTGGCATACTGTGGTCTTCAGTTTACATTTTCTATTTGTCATTTTTAACTGTTTCTATGTCCTGCGCAGAATTTTCATCACAAAAATATAGCTGCCACCTCGACCAAGAAGATGATCGTGCAGATCAACTAGATGAAGAGGCCAGAAAAGAATTCAATGCTGAGAAAGCTAAAGAGGCTCAAGAAATCCGAGACAGAAGCTCTCAAACACGTACGGCAGCTAAAAAAGTTGGAGTTCCTCTCTCTCAGATCTATGTCTTAAAAGGTGGTGAAGGCAATGGAACCCAAACCATGGGAATGTACGAAAGGAAGCTCGGTGTACAAGGACGCACTGGTATGACAAACATGAACAACTTTTATCACGTCACCGGTAATAAAGATATCACAAGAGATGTCGAAAATACGTTGCTGCACGAATGGAAAGGACACCGAGCAGCTCATGGACGATCTATCAGCAAAGGAAATGATGGCAAGCTTCAAGCTCGATTAGGAGCTGAAGATGCTGAGGCAATAGATGAAGCGAATGCCATGGAACAAGAAAAAGCTGGAAATCCTGAAATCGGAAAGCCTGTAGAGTACAAGAGATACAAAGAAAGAACCCGACAAATTTCTTCAGAACTTCGGATAGATGTAGCTACTCTGTTAGCGAATGGTGATGAAGACCAGATCGCCGATAAGGCTGAAGAAAAAGAGAAGAAAGAAGCGCAAAAAGAAGGGGAAATGCTCATCTTCCCAAGCTTAAAGATCCTCGCGAAAGCTGCCTAATCAGCCTTGTACTATTGATAAGATTAGCTCACCCTACAACTCATCAGATTTAAACCCGTGGGTTCATCGAAAGCTCTCTCAACACCCTCTTCGAAGATCTGCAAATGAGTTTCACCTGTGGCTGAGATCGTCATATCGAAGAGATGCCCACCAATCACGGACATATCTGATTTTCCAAAAGTACCATGAAGATGAACTAAAGACTCTCCCTCAAAGAGAGCGATGTTTCCCATTACCCCTAAGATCTCTAAATCTTCATCAAAGGTTTTCTTGAGATAGGTCTTGGTTTCCAGATCGTAGTACGCCAGTGTCACTGACTCACAAGCTCCGAGGATATTGATCCATGTGGATTTAATCCCCTCTTTTTTTGCATACTCTTTTAAGCTCGTGAGGACCTCATCACCTTTTTCAAAGGCTAACAGGTGTTGTTTCTGTTCTTGAAGGAGGATTTTCATAAGTTGAGGATTTAAAGATCTCTGATACTAAAAGTATAGAAGTCTTTTACTTCTTTCTCCACTCACTTCTCGGAAGACTATCTGGATTTTTTTCATAAATAATTCTTCCTTCACTAACAGATCTTCCTAGATAAATACTCACACCATCCATCTTTGTCTTCCTCACCTCATTCATATTTTTCGTGTTTTGGAGCTTTGCCACCTCTCCACCAGCATAACACTCATCAAAAACTAAATCTGGTGTACTTTGCTCATCAAAGAGCGTTTTTACAATGACTTGTATCCTTTTTTTCACTGCCCAAATACCATCCAATACAGCTACCAAAGGGATATCAGGGGCGGAATCCATGTGACGAATATCATCAACATCCCCAACCATTAGAAAGCGCGACTCTCTATCCTCAGGATTTTTTTGAAGAAAGAGTTCTCGAGCAAGATATAAATCTTTGCCATGTCTTCCGGTAGGATTATTTGGATTTCTATACTTCATAGACTCATCGAACTCAACTCCCGTTTCTTTATGGAAATACACTAATTCTTTTTTTCTCTCCTCCTGCCTCTTCCGCAAGTCTTGCAAGCCCCCGCCCTTAACAAGGAAATCAATAGCCTGACCAAAGCTTAGTATACATTTTTTAAGAGCTTCATCACGAGGAGGAACTCCTTGATAATCAGCTTCCAATAGAGTCAGTTTTTTTTCTTCATTGAAATAATACTGTACCGATGAGCTAATCCTATCTCTTCCATAATACCCTGCTAGAAGATCTTTTATTTGCTTAAGATGCATTGCCCCCAAAGATGCAGCTCTGGTAGTAATCACACACTCTCTCCCCTTTACCTGTACTTGATTTTGAATAAACTGAGTCACACCCTTGTAGAATTTGAACTTTTCGTCAATCAATGTCTTATCTTTATCAAAGAAAAGAACTTCTCGAGGCATGTAAGATTATGTTAGAAAATCTAATACATTATCGTTTTACCCTTCACTAAGGCGAACGATTCTGATTGCCCCCCCTAGCAATGCTCACCCATGGTAAATGCTATTTGGAATGCTTCAAAGTATAAATTATTAAGATTATCTTTGTTTAATACATATGTCTTTCCCTTCAAAGCTATATTCGTATCGAATTAGTTTACTCATCTCAAAAGAGCTCAACCCTCTACTTTTTAGGAGAGGGTTGTGACTGAAAGTGAGCAAGGAGTGGTTCTCTCTTGAGATTTTTGGCTTCGTAAAGGTACCCTTCTCCTCCTTAAATACCCCCTCCGGGCACCAAATGTCTTCGGATTCTCCGCGTCGTTCCTCCTTGTTCATCTCGAATTCAATTTTAAACGAGGTGAGCTCGTGAATAACTAAGCTTCGCAACTGGTACCCATCCGGGCACCAAATGTCTTCGGATTCTCTGCGTCGTTCCTCCTTGTTCATCTCGAATTCAATTTGGCGGAGAGGAAGGGATTCGAACCCTCGAGACCCTTGCGAGTCTACCCGCTTTCCAAGCGAGCGCACTAGACCACTATGCGACCTCTCCAAACTGGCCTCGATCATAGCGAAGAAGATACAAAAAAACCACCTTTCGATGGTTTATTGTTTATTATTTATCGTTTGCGACAGCAACTATGCCATCAACTCTTCAGCCTTCTTCTTCGCTTTTCGATCTTGTTTGAGAAGTGTTCGAAGTGTAGAAGCAGCGATACGCATCTTTACGAATCTCTTTTTCTTTGGATCCCAAAGTCGTTTCGTGATGATATTAGGGATGAATCTTCGTTTCGTTGCTCTGTTAGAGAAAGAACGATTATTCCCTGCAGAGGGTTGTTTTCCTGTGATTTGACATCTTCTAGCCATTTCTTTTGAGTAAGAGAGTATTCAAGACCAGATCAGAGACTAAATTGTATCTCTGTACCAGCCGCATTGCCCATCAGCCATTAACAAGTCATTATTGATTCGCTACAGTTGATAGAGCTTAGCTATCTTAACAATATTTTTTCGTTTATCAAGCCTCTTTTATGTTTTTTGACCTTATTTTCTCGGATCCCCAATTTTTCATATCTGTGATCATTGCCATTTTGATGGCCGTAGTTATTCATGAATTTTGCCACGCCTGGATGGCGACGTATTTAGGAGACCCCACAGCGAAGTATTTAGGTCGCCTAACGCTCAACCCATTAGCTCATTTAGACCCCATGGGGACCATTCTCCTCCTTTTAGCTGGCTTTGGATGGGGGAAACCGGTTCCTTTCAGCTTACAACACCTGAAGAACCCGAGAGTAGATGCCGCATTGATAGCTTTTGCAGGTCCTGCCTCTAACCTTGTCGTCGCCCTCATCTTCGCCATCCCCTATCGTTACCTCTATTTTGAAAGTTTAGAGCTCACCGTCACTTCACCAGTCGTTGGATTTTCTTTAGTTCTCATGAAAACCATCATTGATTTCAATCTCATCTTGATGGTCTTCAATCTCCTTCCAATACCTCCACTGGATGGAAGTAAGGTTTTCGCCCTGCTTTTACCAGGAGACTACGTCGGGAAGCTGTATAAATATCGAAACTATGGCTACGGGATACTCCTCTTACTGGTCTTCTCCCACTATGTCTTTGGTGTGAATATCCTCGGGAAGTACATTTTAGGACCTTCTTTGGAGTTCTTTAGAGGTTTGTTGTTGTATTCGGGGTAGTACTGAAAACTAGTTTGTATAAGTGGGAGTTGTTAGTTATAGGAATTGTCATTAATGGTGACAAAGCACTACTTTTTCAGTAGAATAGGAACTCATATTAATATATATGGAAGCTATTGTTATCTTTGGCAGCTCTAGAAGTGACGGCAACACTAAAAAAGCCATACAAGCCGTCTTAAACAAACGGAGTGTCGAAATAGTAGATCTTAGCAAGAAGAATATTAACTACTACGACTACAACAACCATAATAAAGATGATGATTTCTTAGCAATTGCCCAAAAAATGGTCCAGGCAAAAATCATCATCTTTGCTACTCCAGTCTACTGGTACTCAATGAGTGCTCAGCTCAAAACATTTTTCGATAGATTTTCAGACCTCATTACGATCCATAAAGACCTAGGTAGATTACTCGAAGGGAAGAATTGCTTTGCTATAACATCAGGATCAGATAGCAAGGTGCCTGATGGTCTTATAGAAGTGTTTCAACGAACCGCTGACTATTTCGACATGACTTTTATTGACTGCTTTTACTATGAATCCCAAAAAGAAAAGTATATGAGCCTCAATAGTCAAAATACCGCCAAAGATTTTGGTAATAAAATATTTAGATGATCAAATTCCAGGGATCATAGGCAAAGCGTAGACTATTATTCCAACAAAAATCCCCTACTTTATGCAGAGGGTCTTTTGTTAAAACCTGAATCACAACTACTCATGAACCACTGTCATATTCCGGCAAATCGCAGCATCAGTGCCAAAGCTTGCTTCGGCGTAAGGTTTATCAGAACAATAAATATCGTAGGACTCAATAATCTTTCCATCCTGCACCTGAAGACTCGTTAAGTGCATCTCGTCTTCTGTACCCTTGAGGTATTCCCCTTCATTTAGATACCCTTTAGCAAAGTCTAAATCCTTCCATTCCCCCTCATTGAAGCCAAATGCATAATACTTGTTTCCTCTCCGGCATCGTCGTCCACAGGTATAGACCAAGAGCTCAGCCTGATTTTCAGATGTATATTCGAAGATTTCAAAAGACGAAATATGACGATCTTCATTAGCAAGATCTACTCGAGCTTGATCTTTTTTCACGGAAAGCCAATTGTCTCCTTCATATCTCAAAACATTCAAATGTTGATTGTTTTTATAGACCTCATTTCCAATGTTTTCATTCATCTCATAATACAAGACTTGTTCCTCGATACCATCAGTATCAAAGTCAGCGCTTAATTGTTTTACAGCAGTTGCTCCTTGTGGCAGGAACTGATCAACTGAGAATGGAGGCTGTTGACTAAGGAGCTCTTTCTTACCAGCTCTCTTTTCTTCGAGGGAAAGCTTTTTTTCTCCATTCCCAACAGTACAGGCACTGAGGGCTAATACTGACACAAGGAGGAATATTTTTTTGATTGGCATTTTTTTTAAATCATTAAATAAAGAGAATATTTTAACTTACATAGATATAAATTTCCATATTTTAGTAACAAAAAACCCTCTACATGATGTAGAGGGCTTATTTATTACTCTTCAGAGTGCCTATGAGGCTATTGTGCGACGTCTAAAGGCTGGGATGAGGTCTTCTAGGGTTGGATTAAACTGCGACTTAGACGTTGCCTTAGCATGCAGATTAAATCTACAGAAAGGACAATTTTCTAGTCTGTTGGAGACTGCCTTACCGCAGTCGTCGCAGTGAATAACCATTTTAAGTGAGGATTAGGTGGGAAATGAAGTATACAATTTCTGTTCGAGAACTCATTTTTTGATCAACTAAAATCAATCTATCTCAGCTTTTTTCTGTTGTACAGTGTTTCTGACTTCTAAGAAGAACTTTAACGCTTACAATTGTATTTTTGTGTGGTGTGATAGTATTTTTCACTCTTTTAAAAGAGCGTTAAAAAGCTTCTATAAGCTGTTTTTCCTATCTGACAGCTTTCTCTGTACCAAAAAACAGGCGAATTTTGAGAGATAAAGTACTTTTTACAACATTTTTATTTGACAACAATGCACAATATTTGTAAACTAGTATCTTTGAGGTCGAGTCACCACACCAGATTTCGTGATTTCCTCAAGGTGTTCCTCCCCTATGACTCATTCTATTTGCCAATCTGTCAAAAGCTTGACGTCATACTGTGAGATTTCTACTATGGGTATTGGTTTCAAATGAATGAATTTGGCCACATTTGCCCTTAATACAGCGAAACGTATGGCTGATACAGTCTCCCCCAACTCGAATTCTGGACCGGTTGCCGGCGTACCTCAAGGGGCGTTTGGACAGGCTGGCGCAGCTAATGTCGCTGAATTTGACCTCGCGAAGATGGTCAAAGAGATGTTTATGGTTCTGACAGAAAAAGAACAAGATGTCATTACTCGACGATTTAGCCTCAATAATCAACCCAAGCAAACGCTTGAGAAGATTGGTGAGTCTTTTTCAGTCACAAGAGAGCGTGTACGGCAGATTGAAAATATTGCCCTAAGCAAATTGCGAAGGACTATCAACAATACGAAGTTTTATAGAATCAACAAACTTGCAAAAGAAATCATCACTCAACGTGGTGGTGTGATGCTTGAAAATGATCTCGTCAGTGAGATGCTCTCTGTTTTCTTAAAACATGGAGATGCTGATGCAAATATCATCAAGCTTTCGATGGTCATAGACCCTGAACTTGTGAAACAAGACAAATCAGATATCTTCTTCCCATTCTGGACTTTCAACTCTGTCAGTATAGCTGAGATCAGACAGGTTAATGATGCTGCTATCTCTCTTCTTAAGAAAAAAACTGATGTCATTGAAGAAACAAAAATTGTTCATGAACTGAAGGCTATTTTTTCTCGAAAAGAAGAAGAAATTGTCGACAAAACACTCATTGCTTCTCTTTCTGTCGATAAACGTCTTAAAAAAGTAGAAGGTGGATGGGGGCTGATCGAATGGAGACATATTAATCCTCGATCTATCAGAGATAAAGCATATATCGTCCTCAAAAAAGAGAAGAAACCTCTTCACTTCGTAGATATTGCGAATAATATCTCAGAAGTTGGATTTGATAAGAAAGTGGTCACTGTTCAAGCCGTTCACAATGAATTGATTAGGTGTGAAAAGTTTGTCCTCGTTGGTCGTGGTCTCTACGTCCTCAAGGAGTGGGGTTACAAAGAAGGAACGGTCGCTGATGTGATCGAGGAAATCTTGAATGAGAAAGGAGAACCAATGACAAAACAAGAAATCATCGAAGCGGTACTGAGACAACGACATGTACGGATCGGCACTATCAGCCTGAACCTACAAAAGAATGCGCACTTTGTCCGTGTGGGTCGTGCTGTCTACAGTCTAGATGCTAGCAAGAAAGCTAAGGCAAAGAAAAAAAAGTAGAGCTAATGATTAAGATATATCATCAATAGAAAAACCGCCGAGAGGCGGTTTTTTGGTGGGTGGATTGTTAGAGTTTTTCTAAGAAATTTTTGGGTACTGTGTTTTTCAGAGTGGCTTTAAGATTATTCTGATTGATCGACACTCCTCACTGTGGCAAGGTGACTCTGCACTGAAATTTTTCACTCGCTTTTCAATGATCGCTCACCTGAAAGGGACTGTCCTTCACCGCTTAGAAAAAGAGATCATTGTATCTACTTCCGGTGTAGGCTATTTAGTGAATGCAGGTAACGATTTACTTGCTAGTGTCAGCAAAGGGCAAGAGATTAGTCTCTTCATCTACACACAAGTGAAGGAAGACCTAATCGCGCTTTATGGATTCACTGATATTGATCAGATGAACTTTTTCAAACAGTTGATCTCTGTATCTGGGATAGGAGCGAAGACAGCCATGGCTATCTTGGATATGCCGATATCACTCACACAAAGAGCTATCCATGAGGAAGACACTACTTACCTCAGCCAAGCCCCAGGACTAGGAAAGAAAACAGCTGCTCGATTAGTCTTAGAACTTAAAGGGAAAGTTGAAATCAGTATTGATAGTAGTGAGCAGAATTCCTCAGTCCCCCGTTCTCTCCAAGAAGAAGCCCTTCAGGCTCTAGAAACTTTAGGCTATGACAAACCAAGTATTATTCGTTTCATGAACAGCACTGATGCCAGTTATGATTCGGCTGAAGATTTGGTACGTGGCTTTTTGCAGAATGCTTAAATTATTATTTGTTATTACTACTCTTTAATTCACTACAATGAACGAACAGGTCTGTACTGTCCTTGGATCCCAATGGGGAGATGAAGGAAAAGGAAAATTGGTAGATATCCTCGCTGAAAAACACGACATTGTTTGTCGTTATGCAGGTGGATCGAATGCTGGACATACCATCGTAGTAAATGGCAACAAATTTGCTTTTCATTTGATTCCCTCAGGGATCCTTCATCAAAATACGACCTGCTTGATCGGAAATGGAGTGGTGATACACCTGCCGACTTTCTTTAAAGAGCTCGACACCCTTGATGAGAAAGGAGTGGAATACGCCGGGAGAATGCTGGTCTCAGATCGTGCTCACTTACTTTTTGATTTCCACCAGACAGTAGATGGGATGCGTGAGGAAGAACTTGCTGGTGAGAAGATCGGTACCACTAAAAAAGGAATTGGACCTTGCTACAGTAGTAAGGCAACAAGGATTGGGTTACGTGTTGGGGACCTTCGTTTTATGAAACATTTCGAAGAGAACCTGACACTCTTGTTGGAAAACATGCAGAAGCGTTTTGATTTTGAATACGACATCCCTGCAGAGATTGAACGATACCGAGAATATGCCAAGCGTCTTGAACCAATGATCGTTGATTCCGTAGCTTATATCAACCAAGCACATTCAGATGGAAAAAAGATCCTCGTAGAAGGAGCGAATGCAACTATGCTTGATCTTGATTTTGGGACTTATCCTTTTGTGACCTCTTCTAGTCCATCCATCGGTGGAGCTTGTACAGGTCTTGGACTTTCTCCAGATAAGTTAGAGTGCTCCGTAGGTATCGTGAAAGCCTACACGACTCGTGTAGGAGCTGGACCTTTTGCGACTGAACTTCATGATGAACTGGGAGAAAACATCCGTGAGAAAGGACATGAATATGGGACGACTACTGGACGACCTAGACGTTGTGGATGGCTTGATACTTTCGTTTTGAATTATTCACATATGCTGAATAATTTCACTTACTTAAATGTCACGAAACTCGATGTCCTCGATGAGTTAGATGAGTTGAAGATAGGAGTTGGCTATAGCTATGAAGGGAAGAAATTGGATTCTTTCCCCGCAAATTTGGAGGTCTTGGCGAATGTCGAAGTCGAATATGAAACCATGCCTGGATGGAAGACTGATATCACCAAGTGTCGGGCTTTTGATGAGCTGCCTGAAGCTGCCAAGAACTATATCTTGAGAATCGAAGAACTCGTAGGCTGCCCAGTGAGATGGATCGGAGTGGGACCCGGCAGAGATGAAATGATCGAGCGTTAAACATCACTATGACTTCTCCAGAAAAGCACATACCGACCGACTTGATAAGTAATGAAGATATTCAGAAATTTTCTCAAGCATTTTCAGATGCACTCCCTGATATCTTTCCGGATGCGAATATTTTTTTGAAAAAATTTATATCCCAGGCACAAAACCCTTTTAGTCTTCCACCGAGCTTTTTTTCTGAGACTGAGTCGGCAGAAGCCGTCATGGAAGCTTTGAAAGGTCGCCAGAATGATTTCTCTCAAGCTATTTTCGACTGCTTATCAAAAAAAATACACTTAGGCAAGATACCTCTTTTTAATCTTCAACGAGATGCTAGCTGGGAGGATATGAAGCTGCAGTTTCGCCCTTCCAGAATACTACAGGAGAGGATTTACTACATCATACGTCTCTCCATCGAAGCAGAAGGATCTGGAGGTTATGTCATTGATACTGGATCCGAGTGGATTGATCCACATGTAGATTAGTGTTTATCGTCTACCCTGTTTTGTTTTTTGATCTCTATCTTCCTTTTCAGTCAACGGCATTCATTTGCTGAGGAATGCTTTTTTCTTTTACAGTGACTCATAGTATTTATACATAGACGCCAGTACTATGGAGTTTTCTCCTGTATTTTCGGAAGAAGAATGGATTTCAGATGGATTTATTTTGCCTGATTCAGTCATAGCATCCCGATTAGCAGACTTGGGTCAAAATTCTGAGACAAAGCTCACAGCTGCTGATGTCGTCAGAAAATGTGATGTCCCTGTTCCTCGAGATATCTATGACTTTGTGGCTGAATTAACTCGTAATCGTTGCTTGTTACTGCTCAACCTTAGTGGTCCAAATGGTTGCTTTCATGTAAAAATGGGAGGACGTGAGCGAATCTATGTCGATCCAAATATGCCAGATGCAAAAAACCCCACTATCAAAAGGATGGATTCATTCCAAATCACTCAAATTAGCTGGGATGAGGCTGCCTAGGGTCCGAAGCTTTGCTTAAATTTTTTAGAACTCAGCCTTCCTCCTTCTCTTCTGCCGAGAGAGGGAAATTTGAGTTATTAAGAGGTTTTTAAGAAGTTTTGAACTCAGTACTGAGAGACCTGTTAAAAAGCCCTAATTTCTGCTATAATAAGGAGATAATCTTTTGCATATGGCTAAAAAAGCTCAAACAACGACGGCGACTGCCAAAGTTACTGTGGATGAGAAGTTAATCAAGGCTGTTAAACAGCTAATACTGCTCTCTGTTGGCTTGAAGTTTGAGGAGAAAGGAAAGCTTATCACTAGGCTCCCAGAGCTCTCTCAGGAAAAGCTGATGAAGCTCAAGCAGGTGTTTGAAGATGAAAATCACCGTAAACAGGAACTTTTAACTCAGTTTTTCACCGAACATCCAGAGCTCTATGCTGATTTTGAGCGTTTTTCGAAGGAACATGTAGATAATATTTATCATGATGTGGAAGAAGGTGAATTGGGGGTGGAAGAGACGAAGATGGAGGAGCTATTACAGGCATCATTTTAATGAATTTTGATTTTTTATGTCCAGGGTCAAGAGTCTAGGGCTGTCGAGATAGCAACTCTCTAGACTCTAGACCCTGGACTCTCGACAAGTAGAATTCTTCCAAGATATTACTAATTATTATGCAACTCTCAGAATCCTTCCCATCACCGGATAACAGCACTAAAAAAGAGAAGCTTGATGTGCGAAAAGAAGCTGAAAGTATGGTCAAGAAGCATCAGCTCTATCTCTCTAAGCTTGGTGAGCAAAGTGAATCGAGTGAAGCCTTCCAAGAAGCATCGCTGAAGGCTACTGAAACCTTTAAAAATCAACTTCATGACTTCCTCGCGGAGCATGGACGAGAAGATCTCTATGATGAACTCGTAGGCTTCCTCTCTGGAAAAGTATCTGAAATTATCTCAGATCAAACACATGAAAGTAAATAATATGACTCCCCTTTTCTCCCAGAACGAATTCATTGCTAAAAGATGGCTTATGCTCGCTGCTGGTCCCGAAAGCTTTGGGAGTTATGACGAGCCCGAGAATAAGACTGAACAATCAGCCAAACCCACTGATAAAGAGCAACGCTCTCAACTGGCTGATCTCGCTGGAAAAGTAGAATCAAAACAAGACGAGCAAGTAGATCAGAACGAGCAAGAACAAGGCTCAGCCGAATCTAATGAGATAAATGAAGATGCTGGTGAAATAGCGAAAAATAATGTGGAAAAAACTCTGGGAAGATCAGAGCGACAACTGAATAAATTCGATGCAAATGATCCTACTCAGGGTGCTTTGATGCAGGAACTCGTAAAAAAACCATCTGAGCAAGTAGCAGTGGACCAACTTGATAACGAAGAACTTACTCAACGTTGGGAGCAAGATCTGGTGGCTTTGACGAGAAGCCAGGTGCAGGATATTGAGCCGGGTGCGCTGGCTGGGTAGAGACTAAAATCTCAAGTTCCAAAATTGAAATGCGAAACAAAAATCAATAAACAAATACCACAAATACCAAAGGTACCAAAGGTACTTGGAGCCGTTTTTTGGAACTTGGAATTTGGAATTTGTTTCGCATTTCGTATTTGAGATTTGTTGTTTCACTGTCACTATACTTAATGTCCTTTACCTTTCACTATGCCTGACTGTCTCTTCTGTAAAATCATCGCTAAAGAAATCCCCTCTGAAATGGTCTATGAAGGATCACAAGCAGTGGCCTTTAAAGATATCAATCCGAAGGCGAAGCATCATCTGCTCATCGTGCCGAGGAAACATATCGAGTCCGTGATGAAGATGGAGAAGGATGACCAAGCTTTGATGGGACACCTCATCTGGGATGCAAAGAAGATTGCTGATGAGTTGGGTCTCGAAGGATACCAGCTGAAGTTTCATGTAGGACGCAAAGGTGGCCAGGAAATTGATCATGTGCATTTGCACCTTCTAGGTGATTAGTTCACTCATTGATACAATCTTCTGGAAGTGTATTATTTGTTTTTTTTCATATGCGTAAAACGTTCTTTCTTCTTAGTTTCCTTGGAGTTTTTCTTATTGGCTGCCAGAGCTCAGCTCCTTCAGTTCCGCTTATTTCGGATAAGGAAGACATGGTTATGGAAATCGAGAAGACTACAGCAGAACCTGCTTTGAAAGCTCAAGATAAAAAAATCTTTGTTTCAAAAGCATTGGGGGTTAGCTTTGAGCTTCCCCGGCACATTTCAGATTGTACTGAGGAGGAGAATGATGCTCATGATACTAAACTACCGAATGGTAAAGAAGGCCAAGGATGGTCTCTCGAGTTACAATGTGATGATTACAACATTCATATTCGGGCAACTTCAAGAGATTTTAAGTGTTATGAATACTGCCCAACTCCAAAGTATAATCTGGAATTACTCCGAAAAAACTTTCCCAATGAATATATCCTTTCTGGAACGGAAGTACCTCCTCTTTCTGTTTTTGCTATGGATACGAGATGGGGATATGGAGGTGAAACCTTTGAACTTGGAGCATATTACCCTCTCCAAGGAGAGAGGTATGAGACTTTTTCTATTTCAATGACTTTGGCTGAAACCATTAAAGAAGGAATACGAGATCAGAATATGATTTATGATCATAATGCTTATGAAGATTTTACGGAAGATTATCTGCAAAGAATCCTCAATAAAGAACTGCCGGAAAAAGAACTACAGAAAATAGCCGATTTTGAAAACATGCTCCTATCTATTGAAAAGTTGTAAGAAATTGATCATGTGCATTTGCATCTGTTGGCGGACTAGGAGATGGGTGGAGAGGATTGGAAGAATGGAGAGGAAGAGCCAAAGGCAAGGAGAGGGTCAATCATTCTAAAAATCACCAATTTTCACCTCAATTCAAATTGAACATGCCCCTCAATCAGGCTATGTTTGAAGGGACTCTTTGAAGTCTTTTCAAAGAAATAAAAAAGCCCCTAAAGCATCCCCTTCTCTATGTCAGACTTCGTCCATCTCCATACCCACACACACTATTCTGTCCTCGAAGGACTTGGGAAACCGAAGATTTTTGTAGACCGAGCTGTGGAACTAGGACAGACCTCACTGGCGATCACGGACCATGGGAATATGTATGGAGCGATAGAGTTTTATAAAGCTGCGAAGAAAGCCGATGTGCATCCAGTGATCGGTGTGGAGTTTTGGATGGCTATCGATAGTCGTCATGACCGACGGGCGAAGATTGATAACCGTGCGCATAATTTGATTCTTTTAGCAGAAAACCAGAAAGGATATCAGAACCTGATTCAACTCGTGACCAAGGGACATTTGGAAGGATTTTATTTCCGTCCGAGGATTGACTGGGAACTCCTAGAACAACACAAAGAGGGTTTGATCTGTATGACTTCCGATCTAAAAGGTCCCATCTCTCACCAGCTCTTGTCTGGTAAACCAGAAGAAGCAAAAGCTTCACTAAAACGCCTTCAAGGAATCTATGGTCAAGAAAGTGTTTTTGTGGAAATCGAAGACCATCCGAAACTAGAAGATCAAGTGACGGTAAATAAGATGCTCATCGAGCTCGCTAAAGACTGTAATGCCCCTCTCGTAGGAACGAATGATGTGCACTATGCCACCGAAGAAGATGCTCAAGCTCAAGATGTCTTGCTTTGTATCAAGGACAGCAAACATATCGAAGATACTCATCGTTGGCGCTACTTGGATAACTTTTCTATGAAGAGCAGTGATGAGATGAAGACAGCATTTGCAGATCACCCAGAAGCCGTAACGAATACCTTAGAAATTGCCAAGCGATGTAAGGTTGAGTTCCAGTTTGGAGTGAATCTTATTCCAAATTTTACGACTCCAAAACAACAAAGTGGTGAGGTGTACCTCCGTGAACTCGTCGCCGAAGGAATGAAAGAACGCTATGGGTTTGAGTGCCCTGTCCAGGACATCATCGATAGTAAGACAGAAGGTATGAGTGACGCTCATAAAGAAGCCATAGAAAGGATGGATTTCGAACTCAAGATCGTCCACGATATGGGTTTCGATGAATACTTCCTCATTGTCTGGGATTTCATCGACCATGCGAAAAAGAAAGGGATCTTCGTCGGACCAGGTCGTGGGTCGGCTGCTGGAGCATTGATCGCTTACTGCTTACGTATCACTGATCTGGATCCCATTAAATACGAACTCCTTTTTGAGAGGTTTTTGAATCCTGCTCGTGTGAGTATGCCTGATATCGATATTGATTTTGAAGATGAACGTCGTGATGAAGTGCTCGCTTATGTAACGGAAAAGTATGGTCAGGATAAAGTTGCTCAGGTGATCACTTATGGAACTCTAGCAGCCAAAGCGGCCGTGAAAGATGTAGGGCGTGCTTATGGGATTCCTTTTCAAGAAATGAATCAACTCAGTAAACTCATCCCCAGTCGTCCGGGTACGAAGCTCGCTGAAGCGCTTGAATCTGAACCAGAGCTCAGTGACGAATACGAAAAGAATGGTCAGTTTCAAACGATCTACGATACAGCTTTGAAACTCGAAGGAACCGTACGACAGACTGGTGTCCATGCCTGTGCGGTCATGATCTCTGATGCTCCACTAACGAACTATACTCCTCTTCAAAAAGCTCCCGGAGGGAATGAGGCGATTATCACTCAGTTTTCGATGAAGCCTCTAGAAAGTCTCGGGCTTTTGAAAATGGATTTCTTAGGCCTTCGGAATCTAACCATCCTTAAAAAAGCTCTAGAAATCATCAAAGAACGTCACGAGGTAGATATCGACTTGAGTAAGATCCCGATGTCAGATGAGAAAACTTTTGAAATGCTTTCGGAAGGAAAAACTACTGGTGTCTTCCAACTGGAGTCGGCTGGGATGAAAAGATATTTGAAAGAACTTAAACCCTCTGCCTTCGATGATGTGATCGCGATGGGCGCCTTGTACCGCCCCGGTCCGATGCAATTTATCCCTGATTATATCGCTGGGAAACACGGAACCAGAGAGGTGCAATATGTGCATGACGATCTGAAACCGATCATAGAAAAGACCTACGGGATCGCCGTTTATCAAGAACAGATTTTACAGATTGCTCAGAAATTTGCTGGCTTTTCACTTGGTGAAGCTGACCTCCTCCGTCGTGCTATTGGTAAAAAAATAGCTGAAGAACTCATGGCTCAACGAGAAAAATTTATCCAAGGTGGAGTTGCTCAGGGTTATAAAGAAAAACTCGCGACTGATATTTTTGATAAAGTTATCGAGCCTTTTGCGAACTATGGATTTAACAAATCTCATGCGGCTTGTTATGGATTGATCTCGTATCAGACGGCCTACCTCAAAGCTCACTACCCTGCTGAGTTTATGGCTGCCCTCTTAACAGCGGATCAAGATAATACTGATCGGGTGGTGATCGATATCCGAGAATGTGAAGAAATGGGGATTAAAATCCTTCCGCCAGATATCAATGAATCTTACCAAAACTTCATGGTGACGGGTGAAAACACTATCCGATATGGACTCACTGCCGTGAAAAATCTTGGGAAAGATACTATCGAACACATGCTCGAAGCTCGTAAAGAAGGAGGAGCTTTTAAAGATCTTGCTGATCTGATTCATAGAGTTCCTCAGAAATGTGTGAATAAAAAATCTTTTGAAGCGCTCATCATGAGTGGAGCTTTGGATGACTTTGGTGATCGAAATGCTCTGAAACATTCCGTGGAGATCATCACTAACTATGCGAAACAATATGGGAAAGGTCAGATGGGTGACCAAACAGATTTATTTGGCATGCTCAGCGAGAGACACGGCGAAGAGCATCCTATTGAACTAAGCAAGGTAGCTGTTGCGACCTGGTTTCAAAAGCTGCAATGGGAAAAGGAAGCCTTGGGAATGTATGTCTCCGACCACCCCCTCAAAGGAATGCGGCAATACATGGAAAGGAAAGTCACCTTGATAGGTCGACTCTCAGCATCACTCAGTGATCGCGAAGTTACCATCGGAGGGTTAGTGAATGAGTTTCGTAAAGTTACTACCAAGCGTGGAGAACAAATGGCCGTGCTCGAGCTCGAAGACCTCAGTGGAAAAATCTCAGTGGTTATCTTTCCGAGAAGCTTCAAGACCATGACCAGTGTTGAGTTCATTGGGAATGATGCCTATTTCCTCATGATCAAAGGAAAGGTGGATCGACGGAATGGAGAGCTGCAATTCATCGGTCGTGAACTCACGAAATCAAGCATCCAATCTATGCGTGAGAATGCTATCGAACAAGGAATGTTTCATCCTGAAGAGTCTCAATTTGTTTTACTGGCATCTGATGAACCTGAACCTTATATAGAAGACCAAGAAGCAGCGCCTGTAGCGAACAATGTCCTCTCCTTTAAGCTCAAAGAATCCGTAAGCGTAGAAGATTTACGAACTATTAAAACTCTGCTTGAAAAACATCCTGGAGATAAGCATGTGATCTTAAATCTCATGGTGGAGGGACGGAGGAAGAACATTGAAACGGGTGTTTCTGTAGACAATAATGAATCTTTACAAAAAGCTATGAAAGATTTTGTCCTATTAGCTGAGTAGGTTTATCATTAAAGCTTGAAATAACTACTCAGAATAATTAAATCAGACAAAAGATCCTAGCACTCTCATGACAAGGAGAGCTTTGTGAATTCAAGAGAGTAATGAATGGTTCTCACTTAATACACTTCACTTACACTTGCCAGTAAAACAACTTACAGATAGATATTGATCAAAGTGGAGTTCTGCCCTAAAGTGTGAGCACTCTACATTTTTACTGTTATGTTTTATGAAAAAGGTTCGCGTTGCAATAAATGGATTTGGGAGAATTGGTCGAGTATTTTTTCGACAAGCTTTTGAGCATGAAAATATTGAACTTGTTGCCGTGAATGACCCCCATTCGCATGAATCAAGCTGCCAGCTACTGAAATATGATTCAAACTATGGGGCTTTTGGATATGAGATCGAATGCGAACAAGAGCATATGAAAATAAATGGCAGAGAGATTCGGATGATCCACGAACGTGACCCAAAAATGTTGCCTTGGAAAGATTTAGATATTGATATCGTCATCGAAGCAACTGGAGTGTTTCGGACTCGTGAGAGAGCTGGATGGCACCTGGAAGCTGGTGCGAAAAAAGTCATCCTGACGGCTCCTTCAAAAGATGAACTCGACCTTACTGTCGTCATGGGAATCAATCATGAAGAGTTTGATAACGAAAATCATCAATTGATTTCTAACGCGAGTTGCACGACAAATTCACTCGCTCCAGTGGCAAAAGCCCTTCATGAAGCTTACGGTATTAAAAGAGGTTTTATGACGACTATCCATTCGTTTACTAACGACCAATCAACACTCGATGCTCACCACCCTGATATGAGGCGAGCTCGGACAGCTACTGGTTCTATCATCCCAACGACTACTGGAGCTGCTGTTGCCGTCACAAAAGTAATGCCTGAACTCGAGGGTAAACTTACTGGCCTCGCACTTCGTGTCCCTACTCCAACGGTCTCAGTGACTGATTTTGTGGTTGAGCTTGAGAAGAATGTTTCTTCTGCAGAAGAGGTCAATAAAACTTTGGAAGCAGCTGGAGAAGGGAATCTCAAAGGCATCTTAGATGTCAGCTATGAACCTCTGGTTTCTGTTGATTACAAAGGAAACGAATACTCCTCAATCGTCGATGGACTCTCAACGATGGTCCTCCAAGACAACCTCGTCAAAGTCCTCGCTTGGTACGACAACGAATGGGGCTACAGTCGCAGATTGGTAGATCTTTGTGAGTATGTGGGGAGCAAGATGTAAATTGAAAAACATCAAAACCCAATGTCGAAATGCGAAACAAGATCCAAAAAAAGAAATCTCAAAAGATTCAACTGTGAGTATTAACCATGCTCATAATCTTTTTAACTCCTATTCCTTCTCTTCACTAAAGAGAGGGAAACAAGCACTAGCGCAGAGGGTGAGATTATTTGGGTTTTGATGTTTGAAACTTTGGAGTTTGTTTCGCATTTCAAATTTGATCTTTGGCTCCCCCCCCTCAGGTGCTCACTTCCACCAAATCTGCTCTCACAATCAACCTCCTCAATGTCGTCCCTACGGGAGTACAAGTCATCAAGGTTGAGATTTTTTTGTCTGTAGGCTGATCAAGTACGGAGATATCTTCAGGCTGGATTTCGAATATCTCCATGACCTCGTAGCTGTATTTTTTTCCTTTGGAATAGATGAAGTATTGATCACCTACTTCGAGCTTATGAAGTAAAGCAAAGATTTCTTTGTATTTCCCTGGATCCCAAGGTGAATAGGATGAATGCCCTGTGATGAAGACATTTCCATACTGCTCTGGAGGAGCTGTGAATGGATAATGGACTACTCCCTCTCTTAAAGATTCTTGGATTTTGTTTTCTGATTCATAAAGGTCTGCAAAATCGAATTGATTTACATCAACGTCTTTAATAGGAATTGTTCCTTCGAAGACTTTTGGAACCTCTAGCCTCATTTCGTGGGGATAGAGTTCTGTCATTTTCTCGAGCTGGTCATCTACTACTGACTCAATAGAACCCTCTTCTATACTGAGGTCAGGAGTGCCTTCCTGCTCTAATCGCTTCTCAAGGATCAAATGCTGGATCTCTTCACTGGTTAAGGGAGCTTCATCGCTAAAGCTAATCATAGCTGAAGGATCTACCATGTCTTGAATAATTCGGCTGTATGCTGGCCAATTTGCAAGTGTCAAAAGGACTGAAAAGATCAGCACAAAAGCTGTCATGGTACCGATCATCTCAGTCATCCTAAAAACAACTCGTTGCTGTATTTTTTTTCGTTTTTTGTTGATTTCCGAAGCCATAAAAGCTGATAAATGTCAGATCCATCCAATTATTATACCATTTTTGTGGACAACATTCTATTATTCCAAGGCTTTCTGTATGTCTGAATTCTGCTACACTCCTGCTAACTGACTCGTACACTATGATCCTTAAACTTCGATACCTCACCCTCATCCTTGATTATCTACTCTTACAAGGGATGTTTGCTTTGGCCTATCTCCTTCGTGTTGGCTTTGTTTGGTCCTCTGATTTTCCTTTTGAACCCTATTTTTGGACTTCTCTAGTAGCAGGCCTTGTCTGGATAGCCTCATTATTGATTTTCAGAGGATACAACCCTTCGATTCGTTTCACTCGTTGGATCCATATCATGAAGCTCATCGTTGCAGGACTTACGGGAACAGCGCTTTTTGGTCTCATCTTTTATTTTGGTCAACAGTCACTCTTTTCTCGACTTCTCTTGGGGTATATTTTTGGTTTAGGGACCACAGCTATGCTGCTCTTTCATCTCTTTATGCAGTGGATAGAGATCCATATGATCCGCAAAGGCTATGGAAATATCCGAACCCTTATTATTGGTTCAAACCGAGGGGTAAAGGCTTTTGTCAGTGAGTTACAGAAAAACCACTCCCCCTATGTCCCAGTCGCTATCCTGGATGGACATGGTACTAAACAAAAAGAAATCTATGGAGTGCCTATATTGGGGAAACTGAATATCTTAGAAGAAACTGTCGACGAATACCTGATAGATGCCATCGTACAAGGAGATAATGTCGAGCAAGTGGTGAATATCGTCCATTTCTGTGACCAAAATACGCTGGAATATTTCCTCCTCCCCTACTTATTAGGGATGTATCAAGACAACTTGAGAGTGCAAATGATCGAAAAACCGGTCATCGCACCTGCTCGTCCTGGAGGCCGTTCTTGGACAGAGAAACTGCTCAGCTAAACTTTTTGTTTTATTTTTCCTGTGAAACGTTGAGCTCCTGGTCTTTGCTTTACGGTCCTTACTCCTTAAAATGCCAAACTTCTTGATCCATGATGCACCGTGAGACAAGAAAAAGCATAAAAAGGCTTGCAAAAAGCTTATAATCCCCCTATATTCTCTTAGCTCTAAGAATTAAGCAATTTTCTCATGTTTGCAGTTATACTTACTGGTGCGAAACAATATATCGTCAAAGAAGGTGATAAGATTCGTGTCGAAAAATTAGAAGTTGAAGATGGAACTACTCATACCTTTGATAAGGTCTTACTTTTCAGTAAAGATGGTAAGGATGTAGAGGTTGGGACACCGTTCCTGACGAAGAAGGTCGAAGCAAAGGTCATCCAGACGGCTAAGGATAAAAAAATCCGAGTCTTCAAAATGAAACCAAAGAAAGGTTACCGACGCACTCAAGGACATCGTCAGATGTTTACTGAGCTCGAGATTACTAAAATTGGTTGAGCTTCTCCTAGATTACAGTAAAGTAAAGAGCGTCCTGGCGACGCTTTTTTGTTTGTGAGGATAATATTACTTATACCTATGTGGGAACATTTTACATCGATACTCCTCAGCAACCTGATACCAACGAGTATCATGCTGGCTCCAGCAGCTCCACCTGTTCAGCTTCCTACCCTTATGGATGTAGATGTGCAACCCTTAGCTGTAATAACTGATACTGAGATAGCTCATCCTATTGTGAATGCCAGAGCTGCTTTGGTGATTGAAACTCACTCTAACGAGGCTCTTTACGCTCAAAATGTATGGGAACCTCTGCCAATAGCGAGTCTGACTAAACTCATGACAGCCTTAGTGGTGATGGATCAGCTTGATCTGAATACAGAAGTTACTATCAGTAGAGACGCTGCGAATACTGGAGGATCATCTATGGGAATAAAAACTGGTGAAATACTTTTGGTAGAGGACCTCTTAAAAGGTCTTTTAGTTTCTTCAGGAAATGATGCTGCAGTAGCTCTTGCTGAAGCAAGTGCAGGTACCGTCGATGAGTTTGTTGTCTTAATGAATGAAAGAACAGAGGCCTTGGGACTCTATGAAACGGTTTTTTATGATCCCTCAGGCTTGAATGCGGGCAATGTTTCTTCTGCATTCGAAGTTGCCCACCTTGCAAAGCAAGTTTTTCGTGATCCTTTTTTAAGCTCGGTCATGAGAGAGAGAGAAATCACGGTCAGTTCAGCTGACGGCAAATATCGTCATAATCTTAATAATACAAATCGCCTTTTAGGGACTGATATTGCAGACCGTATCATTGCTGGGAAAACTGGTACCACCCTTCAAGCTGGTCAATGCCTCATTTCTTTTTTCAATGGATCTTCAGACCGGACGATCATGACCATCATCCTCGGATCTTCAGATCGTTATGGAGATGTGAAGGATCTTATCGGATGGGTAGATCAAAGTTTTTCTTGGGAATAATGTCGTATTATGCCTTCTTCATCACAAAAAAAGGGGCAAGCTGGAGAACACATTGCACTCCGTTTTTTAGAAGAGAAGGGTTTTCTCTGTATAGAAAAAAACTGGCATAGCCGCTACGGTGAGATTGATTTGATCATGCAAGAAAGTGATGAGCTTGTCTTTATCGAAGTAAAAATGAGGAAAAACAATGATTTTTCCTACCCAGAAGAAATCATTGGCCGAAGTAAAACCCAGAAACTGAAAAAAACTGCTCGACAGTATATCGAAGCACATGACAAGCAAGAGATGTTTTGGCGCTTTGACATTGTCGCCATTAGCGGCGATACTCGGAAGCATCAAGTGCATCATATTCGAGATGCTCTCCGAGACGACTAAATCCCCTTTTATGCTGTTCAATAGATACGTCCTTGCATTGTTTGTAGCGAGTAGTGTGAGTTTCATTTCTCTGTTTCTTGTTCTTTCTCGTCTCGACCCTTTTCTGGACGAAAGCATTGCCGTTCCTCTTTTTTTTGTAAGCCTTTTCTTCGCCTCCAGTTGCCTTATGAGCTTAATTGGGTATGTGATTCGTATCGCTTTTTACCGAGATGAGCTCCTCTTAAATCATTTCAATGTCTCACTGAGGCAAGGTATTATCTTGGGATTTTGTCTCTGTGGTCTGATAGGTCTTCAGACTATGCGAACCCTTACCTGGTGGAATGGCCCTATCGTTGTCATCATCGCCTTCATGATCGAACTCTATTTTGTGGCTAAGGAGTAAGCCTTTCAGTTCAATGCTGGAATAATTTGTGTTAGGATGCCTTTGCTTATTTAATGAATCATATGAAAGAAAAACTCCAAGAACTCCGCCAAGAAGCTCTCGATGCTGTAATGAAAGCAGCTGACACACAGAGTCTAGATGAGCTTGGAAAATCTTTTTTAGGGAAAAAAGGAGCTTTAACAGCAATGCTTAAAGGTATCAAAGATCTTTCTGTAGAAGAAAAAAAAGTCGTAGGGAAAATGACTAATGACATCAAGAAAGAGTTTGAACTTGCTCTGGAGCAACGAGCTCAAGAGCTGAAGGCTTCACAGTATGATGATCTTGGGAATGATTTTTTTGACACCAGTCTCCCTGGCAAGAGCCCAAATATTGGACGTTTACACCCCTTGACAAAATTTATCCAAGAAATCGAAGACACTTTTTTAGCAATGAATTTTGATGTTGCTGAAGGACCAGAGATTGAAGATGATTACCACAATTTCACCGCCCTCAATATCCCCGAAGACCACCCAGCTCGCGATATGCAAGATACTCTCTGGGCAAAAGATATCCCCTACTTACTCCGCACTCATACTTCTCCAGTTCAGATCCGCTATATGGAAGCTAACGAAGCACCTATCCGAATCATCTGTCCGGGAAGAGTTTTTCGAAAGGATGATGTCGATGCCACTCACTCACCTATGTTTCACCAATTCGAAGGATTGGTAGTGGGATCTGACATTACTATGGCTCATCTCAAGGGAATCCTGACCATTGCTCTGCAACGGCTAATTGATCCAGATATTGAACTACGATTTCGTACGAGCTATTTCCCTTTTGTGGAACCAGGAATGGAGGTTGACGTGAAATCGAGCTTCCATCGATCTGGATGGTTGGAATTACTTGGTTGTGGAATGGTGCACCCGAATGTGCTTCGTTCAGCTGGATATGACCCAGAAAAGGTTCAAGGCTTTGCTTTTGGAGCAGGTATCGAGAGACTCTTGATGATCAAACATAAGATCAATGATATCCGGCTCTTTTATGAAAATGATCCACGATTCTTAGAGCAGTTTCCACTGGTATAAATGAATGTCTTTAAAAGACAACAATCAACTGCTTATTGTCCTTTTTGATGAACATTGAAGTCGTGACATAAGGGCCTCTTTAGCTTATACTTTTCGAGCTTATAAACTGATAAATACCCCTCATGATTACTAAGTTTCTGAATAAGATCGTTGGAGACCCGAGTGAAAAAGCGATCAAGAAAACCCATCCTCTCCTTAAAAAAGTAAAAGCCTTTGAAGAAGAATACAAAGACTTCGATGAAGCTGCAGTAAAAGCTAAAACTTCATCTTTTCAAGAACGCTTAAAAAATGGTGAAACAACTGATGATATCCTCCCTGAAGCTTTTGGGCTTGTTATGCAGGCTTGTAAGCTTTTGAATGGCCAAGTTTTTGATGTTCGAGGCCAACAGCTCACTTGGAATATGATTCCTTACGAGGTTCAGCTCATCGGAGGGATCATCATGCATGAGGGAAAGATCGCAGAAATGAAAACTGGTGAAGGGAAAACTCTTGTGGCTACACTCCCCCTCTATCTGAATGCGCTAGAAGGAAAAGGTGCCTTCCTCGTTACCGTGAATGATTACCTGGCGAGTCGTGATGCAGAATGGATGGGTTTTCTTTATAACTTCTTAGGTCTAAGTGTGGGAGTGATCTCTCATGGTCAGTCTCCTGCTGAAAAACGTGCTGCTTATGCATGTGATATTACTTATGGAACAAATAATGAATTTGGTTTTGATTACTTGAGAGATAATATGGCTATTTCTCTTGAGAACTGTGTACAGAGAGCACTTAATTATGCCATCATCGATGAGGTTGATTCGATCTTAATTGATGAATCAAGGACTCCTTTGATCATCTCTGCCCCTGCTGAAGAATCTACTGAAAAGTACAAAAAATATGCACAATTGGTTCCACAATTAAAAGAAGAAGAACACTATACTGTAGATGAAAAAAGCCGATCTTCTATCCTGACTGATGAAGGAGTGAAGTACATGGAAGGATTACTAGGAATGGAGAATATTTATACTGAAGCTGGAGCTGGAGAAGTACACCATATAGAGCAGGCTTTAAAAGCTTATGCCATTTTCAAAAAAGATATCGACTATATCGTCCAAGAAGGTCAGATCGTTATCATTGATGAATTCACTGGAAGACTGATGGCAGGAAGAAGATATAGTGATGGACTGCACCAAGCAATCGAAGCTAAAGAACGTGTCGATATCAAACGTGAATCAAAAACCCTCGCGACGATAACCTTTCAAAATTATTTCCGTCTCTACAACAAACTTGCTGGCATGACTGGTACAGCTATCACTGAGGCTGAGGAATTTGGAAGTATTTATGGACTTCAAACAGTTGTGATACCGACCAATAGACCTATTCAGAGAAATGATATGAATGATCTCATCTACAAATCAGTCTTCGGGAAGTTTCAAGCAGTAGCTCGAAAAGTTAAAGAGCTTCAAGAGAAAGGACAACCTGTCCTTGTCGGAACGATCTCCGTAGAAAAATCTGAACTCCTTTCTAAGCTCTTCCAACAACAAGGAGTAAAACATGAAGTTTTAAATGCTAAGCATCACGAGAGAGAAGCTGAGATCGTAGCTGATGCCGGTAGAAAAGGTGCTGTTACCATTGCTACGAATATGGCTGGTCGAGGAACTGATATTAAAATCAGTGATGAAATAAAAGCACTTGGTGGTCTCTATATCATCGGTACTGAAAGGCATGATTCTCGTCGAATAGATAATCAACTTAGAGGTCGTAGTGGACGTCAAGGTGATCCTGGAGCGAGTCAATTTTACGTCTCAATGGAAGATGAACTCATGAGACTTTTTGGTGGAGATAGAATGAAAGGCATAATGGAAACATTAAAAGTCCCAGAAGACATGCCCATAGAAAACCGGCTTATCTCTCGATCGATAGAATCTGCTCAGAAAAAAGTTGAAGGAAGAAACTTCGATATCCGTAAACACTTAGTAGAGTACGACGATGTGATGAACAAGCACAGAACTATTGTTTATAAGCGAAGAAGAGAAATTCTCGAAAATGAGAATATGCATGAAAAAGTAACAGAGCTTCTTTCCAATACCGCACTTGGCATGGCTCAAGCAGCTATCGTTTCTAAACGTCGTGAAGAATGGAATATTGATCAGCTAGTAGAGGATCTGCATGGCATGAGTGGGATACAACAGTCTTCATATGAACAAGATATACGAGTGATTGAAGATGTAGCAACTCTTGAAAGCGCTGTTCAAAATACTTTCCTTGATTACTTCGATGAGAAGCGGAAAAAACTTGAAGATGATGAAACTTTTTACAAGGTTGAAAAACAAGTCTACCTTAGGACTATTGACAGACTTTGGATGGAACACATAGATGCAATGATGAGACTTCGGCAACAAGTGTCCTTTCGTGGCTATGCGCAAAAGGATCCACTGGTGGAATACAAAAATGATGGATTTACGATGTTTGAAAAACTCATTGGAAACATCCAAGCAAACACAGTACAAACTTTATTAAGAATGGATATTAAACCTCAAGTTCAAAGAGAGCCTATAAAGGACATTCAAACAAATGAAGAAGAGATTACCGACATCCAGACTGGAGATAGGGAACTCATCCCTACACAAAAATCTCAACCAGGCAAACCTACCATTGTATCAGCTGATGAAGATGTAAAAACTGACTCGAACACGAGACTTCACATCTACAATAGTCCTTCAACATCTTCTAGTCCTTCGAATGTCGTCAGAATAAATGCTGATGATGACAGCGGAGTAGTTATAAAACAAGTCACTCCGACTCAAGAACAGAACATACGAAAAGTAGGTCGCAATGATGATTGCCCTTGTGAATCTGGGAAGAAGTACAAGAAGTGTCATGGCAAACAAGTCTAGAAACTTACAAGATTTTTCATGTTGAGATAGCAACTCCTTCAAGAGGCAACTTCTGCCCCTTGAAGTCTTCCCACATCTTGTTACACTATTTTCACTTATTCCTTTTTTGATCGACATGAAAAAAGTTTTTATTGGCCTCTTGGCTGTTCTGGTACTTGGAGGTTTTTGGGTCGGAAGTACACATAATAGCTTAGTAGGTATGGAAGAAAATATTGATGAGGCATGGGGACAAATACAGGTCCAATACCAAAGACGTTTTGATCTTATCCCAAACCTAGTTGAGACTGTAAAAGGTGTCGCTAATTTTGAAAAAGAAACCTACGAAGCTGTCACTGCAGCTCGTTCTGCTTGGGCTAATAGCATGAAGAGTGATGACCGCCCAGCTCAAATAGAAGCTACTCAAAATGTTGAATCTGCATTGGCAAGATTATTGGTAACTGTTGAAAACTATCCAAACCTCAAAGCTCAGGCTAACTTCAGCACTCTTCAAACTCAGATAGAAGGGACTGAAAATAGAGTCTCAGTTGCACGAAAAGATTATAATGAACGAATCACCCCCTTTAATATTAAAGTAAGAAGATTCCCTACACTACTTATAGCTGGGATACTTGGCTTTGATGAATTAGATTTCTTTGGATCTGATCAAGGTGCAGAAAAAGCTCCAGCTGTGAACTTTGATAACTAAGCCCTTCTTGTGAAACGTATTCTAGTATTTTTTTTCGCGTTATTTTTCTTCACCCCAAGTGCTTCTGCGGAGCTGGTATTTCCAGAACCAAATGGCTATGTAAATGACTTTGCGAATATTCTTTCTGAAGAAACAGAAGCTTCTATCTCAAGCCTTGCTGAAAATATTAAGGATGAAACTAGTGCCGAGATAGCAGTTGTTACCATAGAAAGTCTTGAAGGATACGAACCCAATGAATATGCAGTAGAGTTAGGGAGGACTTGGGGGGTTGGGACTTCGGAACGAGATGATGGTGTTGTTTTTTTGACCTCTGTTGGAGATAGGAAAACATATATCGCTACTGGATACGGAGTGGAAGGATATATCACTGACGCTCAAGCTTTTTGGATTACTGATTCTGTGGTTGTCCCTTACTTCAAGCAGGGTGATTTTGATAGTGGGATACTTGCAGGTACAGAACAGATCAAAGCAGCTTTAGTTGATCTTGAGACCCTGCCAAGCGCCAGTAATAATGAAAATTATGATAGCGATGAAATAGGAGAAACCATTAGTGCTGTATTTGTATTACTTTACATGCTCTTTTTTGTTGTCCCTTGGGTATTAGGTGTTTTGGGAAGATCTAAAAGATGGTGGCCTGGAGGTATTCTTGGAGGTGGCTTAGGATTTATTATTGCCGGATCCATCGGCTTAAGCCTCTTACTTGCGATTCCTTTTGCACTCTTTGGACTCTTCGTAGACTACTCTGCATCGAAGAACTACAAGAAAGGAAAAAACTCCTTTTGGACTGGAGGTGGATCTTCTGGTTGGGGAGGTGGATCTAGCGGAGGGTCTAGTGGTGGATGGGGAGGAGGGAGCAGCTCTGGAGGTGGATTCAGTGGAGGAAGTTTTGGTGGAGGTGGTGGTGGGAGCAGCTGGTAAATTTTACAAATGAAAATACTTCTCACCATTCTCAATATTTTTCTTTTGATACCTAGCTCGTACTTTTTTGTACGTTCTTTAGATTTCTCTGAACCGATTTTCACTCTCTTCTTTCTTCTCTTCTCTATCAATGGACTCCTTTTCATATGGAGAAATTCATTAAAAAAATTTTTCCTTTGGATGAGTTTCTTATTAAATATCAGCCTTCTCATACTCGCGGTCTCTATGTTGGGCATTGATTACTTTTCTGTAAGCGAACTTGATTCTTTAGATGCAGCTGAAAAAGCTTTCATGCCACTAGTCACTAGTATCGCGATTGTCATTAGTCTGCTTCTCTTGGTGAATAGTCAACAATTGTGGCAGTTGATTCGTAAAAAAAGAATAAATACTTCATGAGTATCCTTCTCCCTCAGATCAAACCCTTTACTGAGCGAGTCTTCTCGCGCTCCTCAGGTCCAGGTGGACAAAATGTGAATAAAACTTCGACACGAGTCCAGTTAACTTTTGATATTTTGAAATCTGACTTAGCTGAATACCAAAAGAGAAGACTGATCAGAAAATACTCGAATGGATTTATCCAAGTAGTGAATCAAGAAACACGTTCTCAAGTACAGAATACTCGATTGGTTTATGAAAATTTACTTTCAATAATTGATAGAGGAGTCCAGTTGCCAAAAAAGCGTAGAGTAAAAAAAGCCCCGCACCTCAGTAGAGGAGGGAAACTTAAAAAGAAAATGAAGGACAAACTAAAGAAGTATAGGAATCGGAGAATCGATCATTGACTAAACCAAAACCTTCCACAACTCTTCAAGAGTGGTCTGCCCCTCTAGGACTTTGAGCATTCCATCTTCTTTGAGGCTTATGAATCCTTCTTGCTGTGCTGCCTGAAGGACTGAATTAATTGATTCACCTGCGAGCATAAGACGCCGGATTTTATCTGAAATACTGAGGGTCTCTGCGATAGCAATCCGTCCTTCATATCCCGTTTCTGCACACTTCGCACAACCTTTTGATGAAGAAATATTTTTTGAATTTATTTTAATACCTCTTTGTAGTAATTGTTCGATGCTTTGTTCTATTTCTTGCATGTTTTGTTGTTCAGGATTTACTGGGACTTTACAGTGTTTGCAAAGCCTTCTGACGAGACGTTGAGCAACGATGAGCTCCAACCCTGCTGCGAGGATGTATGGCTTAAGCCCCATATTCAACAATCTCGGAATGGTGGCTATCGCATCATTGGAATGAACAGTAGATAACACCAGGTGACCGGTAAGAGAAGCTTGCAGAGCTATCTCAGCGGCTTCTTTGTCTCGTATCTCCCCTACCATGACGATATCAGGATCTTGTCTTAAGATAGCTCTCAGTCCTAGTGCAAAGCTGTACTCTTCTTCCTCATTTATTTCAGATTGCACAGTATTTTCGAGTTCAAACTCTACGGGGTCTTCCAGAGTAATGATTTTATTATTTGGTTTGTTGACGGAGCTCAGACAAGAATACAATGTAGAGGTTTTCCCTGATCCAGTAGGACCTGTCACTAAGATAAGCCCTCTCTGTTTTTCTAGATGATTTTGAATTTTTTTCTGATTTAGTTCTGAAAAGCCAAGATCCTCTAATTTTACTATCGCATTTTTTGCGTCAAGTATACGCATGACCAATGACTCTCCATGCTTAGAAGGAAGTGAAGAGACACGGACACTTATCTTGCGATCATTTGCTACGTAACTATAATTCCCATCCTGAGGGATATTCCTAACGTTCGCTTTCATCCCAGCAGACCTTTTTAAGTCTCCATTGAGCAAATTGTATTGTTTTGGACTCATCATAAATATCTGATAAAGCTGTCCATCTCTTCTCATACGTAATGACACCTTTCCTTCCATAGGTTGGAAATGTACATCAGAGGCTCTGAAACGGATAGCCATAAGGTTCATGTGATTCGCCATTTCAGGACCTGTTGATGTGGCGAAAACTTGTTCTTCTTCACTAAAAAGCTTCTCTTTTCCCGAAAGAGCTTCACCTTCATTTGTAGAAGTCTCAAGTGGTACTTCTTCAAAATGACCAAAGTTATCGAAGTAATGCTTAGTTGACATTAGCCCCTCCGTAGAACATAAAAAAGGAAGGATTTTATAGCCTTTAGATTCAAATTTTTTAATCATTTCCTTACAAGACCCATGCTCAGCATCAACACAAGCAATTGAGAGCTCATTTCCTAATATTTCAAAAGGCACTGCTTTTGCAGTTTTCACATCCTCCCAATTTGTAAGTTGTAAAGCATCTTGGTTTAATGGTGCTGCTTTCAGGTCTATATAGCTCAAGCCTTTCACTCTTGCATCTCCCTTTACATCTTTTTCCTTAAAAGACTGATTTATTTCAGCAATTTTCTCCAGATTTGATGGACCGCTAGAGCTTCTTAATACCGGTGGTTGAGGATCGTTTGTAGACATTTTTTTAAGCTATTCTAAGTATTATAGCACAAAAAAAGCCCTTTTTACAGGTCTTTAACGTATTAATCACTACTTACGCCCTTTTTTACAATACTTGCATAATGTTGGGAAATAGATTTTGAATGTATAAATGTCACATCATTGTCTTTCCCAGCAATAAGCGTCGTATAAATATCTGGAAAAGACATGATAAAAAGATCTGAAAATTCTCCAGGATGTATACAGCAATCTCTGAGTTCTTGTTGTTGTAAACTGTTTATACGCTGAGCCCATTCGCCATCTTGAGTAGCTAAAACCATTGCAGTACGACCTTTTTTCGCTCTTTCTTTGATCCATTCCACTTCCGGATCAATACCAATATCTTTAATAAAAGCCTCATAATCCCCAAAACAATAGACTGAATCCCATTCTGTTTGATGAATATCAAACAGCCATCTCATTATGGTCTCTTTTATGTTTGATGTCTTCAGCTTGGTCTTTTGCGAAAGTATAGCTGGATATCTCACCCATTTATCTATATTTTTTAGGGCATCTTGAGACTGAATAATATTACTTCCATGATGTGAAGGATTTACCTTTACACATAAAACAGCTAAAGGAATAGGGTATATGCCCTCTACCTCTTTTTCTTTATGAAATAAAAGAAAGCCTTTTTGTTTAAGGCTTTCTAAATTTTTCTTTGTTATAGTACTCTTCTCTTCGATGTTCGCGACTGTCATTCCTGGATTAAGGTACAACAATTTCATGACGTACTTATCTTCTTTACTCAAAGAGATGCTTTCAAAAATAGTATCGAGATGATCTTCTAAGCTTTGGTAAATCATTTTTTTAGCTCATGATGACTTATTATAGTCAGATCATGAGCTAAAAGCAAATGAGCTTAGTATGTTTATGCTTTTGCAGCTTCTCTTACTTCTTTCTCGATGGCTTTCATAATCTTAGGATCTTGCTTTAAAAAGTCTTTTGAATTTTCTCTTCCTTGTCCAAGTCGTGTTTCTCCAAATGAATAGAAGGCTCCTGACTTTTTCACGATTTCATACTTCACTCCCAAATCTAAAATGTCTCCTGTTTTTGAAATTCCTTCGTTATACATAATATCAAAATTTGCTAATTTGAATGGAGGAGCAATTTTATTTTTTACAATCTTCACCTTTGTATGGTTCCCCATTACTTCTTTTTTATCATTTGTTCCTTCTTCAATTTTTCCCTGTCTTCGGATATCCATCCGAACTGAAGAATAAAACTTCAAAGCATTCCCACCTGTAGTTGTCTCGGGATTACCGAACATCACACCAATTTTAATACGAAGTTGATTGATAAAAATAATCGTGCAGTTACTGCGAGCAGCAATACCCGTGAGCTTACGAAGCGCCTGGGACATTAATCGCGCTTGTAGTCCCATATGATGATCTCCCATGTCTCCTTCTATTTCAGCTCTTGGTGTTAGCGCTGCTACTGAATCAACGATAATCAAGTCTATCGCATTCGAATTAACCAGTGTTTCTACGATTGAAAGAGCTTGTTCTCCATTGTCTGGTTGAGAGAGTAAAAGGTCGTCAATATTTACTCCTATCTTTCGAGCATACTCTGGATCAAGTGCGTGCTCAGCATCGATGAAAGCTGCTTGAGCTCCCATTTTTTGAGCTTCAGCTAGGATATGTAGACAAACGGTTGTTTTACCAGAAGACTCAGGTCCAAAGATTTCAATTATTCTCCCCTTTGGCACGCCTCCACCAAGAGCAAGGTCTAAACCAAGACATCCTGTTGGGATGGTTTCAACATTTACATGGCTTGACTCCCCTAGTTTCATAATAGATCCTTTCCCATAGCTCTTTTCAATTTGGTCAAGGGCAGTCAGTAGAGCATCTTGCTTTGCCTTACTCACTGCACTTTTTGCTTCTTTTGCCACAGTCGTATCGTTGGTAGTAGTTTTAGCTGACATATGTGCTGTATTAAAAATAAAAAAAATGTTTGATTAGTACAAACACCCTATATGATCATCTGTATATAACAAGTTGCTTCACTCGCCATGAACTCTGAAATATTATTTGGTATCTTTTTGGGGCTCTTTTTCAGAGATTTTCTTCAATTTTTCTTCCTGCATTTGAAGCAATATCTTCCCATTTTCACTATGTTCTTTTATTTTCAAAAAATGGATCAATGACTTAGCAGTCCCATAAAAACAGTCTGCCTTGCATTCTGGACATGAAAAAGAATACTTCTTCTTCCCACCCTTTGAGGCTGCTTTCACAACTTTTTCACAAGGACGACAATAATATGCAATCAGTGTCGGCTCATCTGGTAATGGTCTCAGTCTCTTTAGGTTTGGCATATCTTTTATTGTTGATAAGGATCAAATCTCTTCGTCTCTTCTTGAGAACTTCTCTCAAATGAAGAGAATGATGTACTTTCTGCAGTAATTAGTGTTTCATCTTCATCTTCAAACATCTCTTCTTGTGCTATGTCTTCTTCTGAAGAAATACTCTCTGTTGCCTCCTCATCCCACTCATTCAAACTTCTTTGTGATTGAGGTACGCTTGCAAAACTTTCACGAGACATTTGCAGTTGCTCAGCTTTTCTGTGAAATCCGATAGCAAAGAGTGTCCCCACAAGAGTACTTAGCAATGCCACATAAAGCCCAAACCTTGTCCCACTATTGGTAGCATTTATCAATGAATACTGGGAATAAACAGGAATAAAAACAAGAGCAATGAAAAAGCTCTGTCCTTGGAGGAAAATGTGTAGCGATGCCTCTCTAAAAGGCAATTTTTTTGCTATAGAAGAGTCTGATGCACTTAAAAGTGGAATAGTTACTAAAAAAAGGCTTATCAATGAAAACGAAAAAACTAAGTAACCCGCCACTGATCCAATACTCCCGAAAGCATTCCACCATTCGTTTATCACCCTAGAATTAATCCCATACCAAGGCATAAAGCATGCGGCAAGTGTCAATATCGAGCTTATAGCGAGTACTTTTCGCTCATTTGTCATAGATTTGATACGGCTCGTGAGATTTTTTCTACGCATAGGAGTGAATTGACAAGTATGCAGTAAATATAACGAATTGGACACTATGAAGCAATGTTCAATTTTCTAATTTTCAATTTTCACTCAACATTCAAGGTTTCAAATATCAATAAACCTTCACTCTTGAATTAGATCATGTAAATTGGCCCCTGAAACTTATCTCTGGCCCCTTACTTGATTTCCCCTCCGTGACTGGCAGTACATGAAATTATGCCATTGCTGGCTCAGCATTTGCTGTGACGATTTCATCTTCTTCTTTGTTGGTGGCCTTAGGCCGACCGATGGCTTTAATAAAACTTTTGAGTTGGATAACAATTTGCTTGTATCCTTCACTAAGATCTTCGAATTCTTCAGCAGTAATTGCTTCAGCATCTACCGCTATATCTAAGCAGGCAACGACTTTGTTTGCCGCAGTGATAGAGTGACTCAAGTAACGCTTTGCTTCTTGAGGAAGTTTGGTCGATGAAGCGGCAATATTCATCACTACTGATGTTGAGTTGCCTCTGAGTTGTGACCACAGCTCGGTATTGTCTTCAATAACTCCTTTTAAGCTGAGGATCTCTCGAAACCACAACTTACTGTCTTGATAGACATGATAGTTTACGAACCTAAAAACTGGTCCGTAGCTTTTTTTCTTCTCTGTACTCATGATTCATGGGATTAATACTTGATATATAGGTTGGAACATACTGCCAGCCACGGGGGAGAAAATCCGATACATCAAAGAACTCTATAAGGACTATAGAGTTCGAACATTAAGGGAAGGTGAAGCTTAGAGATGATTTTAATCCCACCAATACTGCAGCAATGAATTTTTGAAATGGAGATAGTCTTGTTTGAATGGTTCATAATCTGCTGCATTTGTATACTTCAATCCGAAGACAGATATACAAGGCATGTCATATTTTCCTTTTCTCTCTTCGAAAAAACGAGTGTATTTGGAACTTACAAACGATCCTCTCGTGATGAGATGATTTTCGGCTTCTTCTACAGTGACTTCTCCCTCACCTTCTCCGTCTCTTGTTTCTTTCCATTCTGGATTTCCTGAGCATAGAGGAGAATAAACGTAAAACTCTAGCCTCCCATCTGGAGATTGGACTGTGATACCATCTGTACCTGGATAAGATTCTGGATTTGGTTCATCAAAGACTTCTTCACTTAATAGAGTGAAATTTGCTGGGTACTCGACATCAAAGAAACGACCCTTATATTTTTCGAATCCAGAAGGAGATTTTTCTCGTTGCTCTGCTTGAACTTCTGTAGCAGATTCCCCCTCATTTTCAGGAGCTTTTTTGAGAACCTTTTCTTCTCCTTCAACATCATCGCTATGGAGAGGGACTTCTTCGTATTTAAATTGAAGAGCATCCTGGTTTTCTTGATTTGATTCAAGCAGCTCTTGAAGTTGTCTCTTTGTTTGTTCTGTTCCTCTATTTAAACCGACGATTTCATTAGCGTTATTCCTTTCTTCATACAACCTAGTACTTTCATTTTTATCTCCACACGCGCCTACGCTTAATAGCAACACTATCACCAGAGCAAATCTACAGTATTTTTTCATAGTTGCTATTATAAGTAGTAAAAATAGTATATCAAAAAAGAGCCATAGTGATATGACTCTTCCTTGTAAATCCCGCTGTTCAGCGAGATAAACTCCGCCGTGCGGCGGAGTAAATATCCAAAATACAGAAGAGAAATACTGAGTGCAAAAACTTTACAATGAAAAGCATCTCAGATTTGCCTCCGCGGCGCTTGCGCGCGCGGAGTCGACCTAACACTGTTCAAGCAGTCAATTGAGCTGTTTGAACAGGCTAAGCTCCTTAATAGGAGGTGATCCATCCGCAGGTTCTCCTACGGATACCTTGTTACGACTTAGTCCCAGTCACTGGTTTCACCTTGGTACCACTTTGTTGTGGTGCTTCGAGTGCCCCCAGCTTCCATGACTTGACGGGCGGTGAGTACAAGACCTAGGAACATATTCACCGTGACATTCTGATTCACGATTACTAGCGATTCCAACTTCATGAGGGCGAGTTGCAGCCCTCAATCCGAACTGAGGCCGGCTTTGATAGGATTGGCTCCATCTTACGATTTGGCGACCCATTGTACCGACCATTGTAGCACGTGTGTAGCCCAGGGCATAAGGGCCATGCTGATTTGACGTTATCCTCACCTTCCTCCGACTTGGAGTCGGCAGTCTTGCATGAAAAATACAACATACAATGAGGGTTGCGCTCGTTTCCTGACTTAACAGTACACCTCAAGGCACGAGCTGACGACAACCATGCAACACCTGTCATTGAGTTCCAAAAGGCACTTCTCTGTTTCTAGAGAATTCTCAAGATGTCAAGCCCTGGTAAGGTTTCCCGCTTATTATCGAATTAAACCACATGCTCCACCGCTTGTGTAGGTCCCCGTCTATTCCTTTGAGTTTTAATCTTGCGACCGTACTACCCAGGCGGGATACTTAATGCGTTAGCTTAGGCACCGAAGGGGTCGAAGCCTCCAATACCGAGTATCCATCGTTTACGGTGTGGACTACCGGGGTATCTAATCCCGTTTGCTCCCCACACTTTCGTCCCTTAGCGTCAGGTAATGCCCAGTAGAATGCCTTCGCGTTTGGTGTTCCTCCAGAGATCTACGGATTTTACCCCTACTTCTGGAATTCCACTTGCCCCTGCACTTCTCAAGTTTGATAGTTTCCGTAACGATTCCAGGGTTGAGCCCTGGGATTTAACTACAGACTTATCAAACCGCCTACGGACGCTTTACGCCCAATAATTCCGGATAACGCTTGCGACTTACGTATTACCGCGGCTGCTGGCACGTAATTAGCCGTCGCTTATTCCTGGGGTACCGTCAGAACTTCTTCCCCCAGAAAAGGTGTTTACGACCCGAGGGCCTTCATCCACCACGCAGTGTTGCTCCGTCAGACTTTCGTCCATTGCGGAAGATTCTTTACTGCTGCCTCCCGTAGGAGTATGGACCGTGTCTCAGTTCCATTGTGACTGATCATCCTCTCAGACCAGCTAAGCGTCATAGCCTTGGTGAGCCATTACCTCACCAACAAGCTGATACTACGCAGGCTCCTCCCGAACCGATAAATCTTTACCCTTGCGGGACCATCCGGTATTATCACCGATTTCTCGATGTTATCCCTGAGTTCGGGGCAGATAACCAACGTGTTACTCACCCGTCTGCCCTGCAACTAAATGCAGTCGACTTGCATGTATTATACACACTGCCAGCGTTAATCCTGAGCCAGGATCAAACTCTTCGTAAA
>CAYGQA010000010.1:0-53974 GCA_964352145.1 uncultured Candidatus Peribacteria bacterium | reverse complement strand
TGTATTATACACACTGCCAGCGTTAATCCTGAGCCAGGATCAAACTCTTCGTAAATGATCTCAGAATTGAGATCGAAGATATTTGACTTATTTAATACTCCGGAAAGAATATTAAAAAGCTCTATATATTTGTTGAATAGTATAAGTTTTCCTACTTCAGTCGACGAATCGACTGAATACTTTCTCTTCTGTATCTCGAATATTTTGGGAAACTTCGTGATACAGCCGTTCTGTAAAGGATCATTATTTCCTTCTTCCAGCCACACTAAAAGGGAAACCGGAAGAAAAAACTCTGGTTAACCCAGAGCTAAGACATATTAGGGAAGGGATCAACACTTGTCAAAGCTTTTTTTAAGGTTTTTATAGAAAAACTTTAAGTCACTTAAAAGAACAGGAATACAGGGAAAGGACCGAGAGCAATACTCTCAGTCCGGCTCCTTGTCCTCCTCCTTTGGTGATAAAAGATTTTTAATGAGCATGATCGGCACTAGCACCAAGCCCACGAAAACCAATACAGTCGCGCCAAAAAGCTCAAGCGTCATGTTTTTCTCCTCTTTCTCCTTCAAGGTGCCCTTTATATATAAGATAAAAGTAGAGAAGATCCAAGGGGTAATACTAAGAGCCATCCCCGCAACAGCATATATCATGTGAAATGCTTGAATGTTTATTCATTAAAAGCAACAATATGCCTCGATCAAGGGGCCTTAGCTCAGTTGGCTAGAGCGCCTGCATGGCATGCAGGAGGTCAGCGGTTCAAGTCCGCTAGGCTCCACCATTACTCACAAAAAAATAAAAACCGCCTACCAGCTTCCTGGCAGACGGTTGATTTTAATATCTCAATAGAAATAAAGGAGAAGGACAATACTGATCAATGCTAGGAAGCATTTCAGTAGTACAGTACCCTTTTGAGAGATACCCTTCATCGAGTCCCTTCTGAGTAAGGACCTGTAGATGAGTGTGATAGAACCAATTCCCATTTTGGTCCATCTCGCCCGTCCTCCCAAAGACATCTCCTCTTTTTATGATGGAATCCAAATCAATCACTGACTCAGAATCGAGATGACCCCATAGTGAATAGAAGGGTTCAACTCCAATATCGTGTTGGATCAAAGCATATCCACCAAAGTTCCCCCGCCCTTCCTCATATCCAGACTGCACGAGCACTCCGTCTAAAGGACTATGAATCTGAAAATTTGGAGGTAAAAATATGTCTACCCCTAGATGAAAGAAGCGTTCTTCTTTGACCATTTGTGGGAATTCTCGCAGCAAACTTTTTCTTCGTTCTAAGTATCCTGCCATGCCCCAGTTATTCTCTGACTCTAAAAGCGTTTGATCGATACTGCTTTGGAGATCTGATTGATCGTTCATGTCTAAACCCCAAAGAAGAGGATTCGCATCTGAATAATCAAAAATACAAGGCTCTCCCATATCTTTTGTCCCGAAGATACTGCCTACAGAAACGGCCTGGTCTAGGAGTGAATAAGGATAGTTCATACTGTGTTTCATTTAAAAAAATTAGTAAAGGACTCAGAGCATGCGCTGACAAGCGTCTCTGAGTTGGTTATCGAAGAGACTACTGTTCACCCATCCTCTGACGAAACTTCGTAAATCACCAGCAGGAGTATCTCCAAAGGATTCCATACTGTTAGCATTATAGCTTTGGGCTTCACCCTCAATAGCCACATGATTTGAGGAGAGGTAACGATGATCTGCTGTTCTGAATATATCCATCCCACTCCGTAATGCTGGAGAGATAGAATTTGGCAAAGCCCTCACAGGATCGGGCGTCCTTAAGTCAGCCCAGATATTCTGAATACCCTGCTGAAGAAGGTGAGCATGAAAAACTAAGAGCAAAGGCTGAATAATCCCATGACGACGATTTTCTGGAGACACTGTCCACTCTGTACTCTCCCCGTGTCGAACCTCTCCATGAGATTGATCACTATAAAATGAAGCTCCCAAAAGCTGCCCTCCTGGATCTCGAATACCCATAATAACATCGTTTGAACCCGGGGCTAGCACTGCAGCTACTGCTTCCCTACTCCACCCAAAAGGTTCCCATATTGAGGAAATCTCCTCAGGATCTACGGAAAGTGTGATACTTAGCTCTTCTTCCCTGGCACGCTGAAGGACTTGCAAGGATCTTGACTGAAAACCTCCCCTCTCTGAGTTAACTCTGTGAATCCGATGCTGCACTTGGCTTATGATGTTTTGGTAAATATCCCCTGGTAAAGATCGGTCGGCCCTATTTAGGGAAATGGTCAAATAATTAAACCGTGTCCCTTGGTCTGGATACATATCCAGCTCCAGGTCACCAGAAAGTCTATACAGCTCTCCTAGCTGACTACTGGTCACAGCTGGGTCAAGCAGAAGCCTCATAACTAATCGGCTTCGCTCACTCGTTTCAAAAGTATGATGAATATCCCTGAAACGCTCTATAACTCCATCAAGGTCATAGAGCTGTCCATGATCATAATAGAGCATTCGGTCATATGTGGCTTCAGTTGTTAGCCCTGGCTCGCAGTGACCACTGTATTCATTTGATTCCCCTTGATGGGGTGATTCTGTTGATTGCATGATGTTCTTTTTGAAAAAGTAAAAAACCCTCTATCAGATGAAGAGGGTTGTTAGAATAATTTTTAGTGCTCCTTAAAACATTAAAAATCGCTTCAAACTATCCCTCGCGAGAGGTTTCTTTTTTTTGCTGATCTGAGATAAGAAGGTATTCATATATAAAAAAATCACCAGTACTTGGTGAGCTTGTGTGGGAGAAATATTTCTATAACAGTACACAACTCACTAATGAGCTGTTTTTTTAGAGGGACGAGTTGATACTAAAATAGACATATATCTCTAAAGTATTGACATTGAGGTTGTCATAATGCCATAACAAATACTTCTGAGTCAAGAGAGCACGAGTACACTCCCGCCTCTCTTCTGATCCCATCATTCAGGCCTCCATTCACTGCTGATTTCTAGGGGGAATCAGAGGAGTTGGCTAAATTGCTCCTATATGTGAATTACACAGCTCTCTTGTTTTCAAAATCTTCATCCACAACCTTAAAATCAAGTCCTAATATATCTCGAGTACCAGATACAAACTTTACTGTTCTTTTAACATGACTAATCGCATGAAGAACTTTGGCATCCATCAACAAATGCCCCTGTCCTGGCATGAGAACACTACTGTGCAGCTCTTCTCCTTCAAGAGTATGGACTGAGCTTTTACCAGATGTAGCTTCTAAGTTTTGTCGGTCGACTACTATTGCTGGCACAAGAAAGTCTACACCATCTTGATGCATCCCTTCTTCTAAGGCGCAGACACCGGGTGCTCCTTCTTGATCAACACTACGATTGAAAAAAAGATTGATGGATAGACATCTAACCCCTTTTCTGACTCCTTGGATGATGTTGGCTAAGTTTATCAAAAGCTTTCGAAACTCTTTATGATCAGTCGTTTTCTCAGGAGCGCTCTCAAAATAGCGAGGAATACTTCTCTCAAAATCCTCATGATCAGGCTGGGTATAAGGCTGTATAGGAACTCTGACTACACTCCAGTCATCCCCATCTCTATTCATCAAAATACGGGCTACTTGTCGGCGCCGAGGGGTATATCCTAAGATTTCTTCATCATTTTCATCAATAGGCAAATCATCATAAAGAGGCTTTAAATGCTTCAATAGAGCCTCTTGATTGACTCCAAGACCCTTAAGTGAAAATTCTCCATATGTTTCTTCCGCAAGCTTCATTTGGTATATAAAGTATTCATATTCTAGTGACCTATACTAGCGGATTAATTTAGCATTGTCAATATCTAACAACATAAATTTGCCCTTTCTTTTACTCTACAAAAAGCTCTTTATAGCGGCATTGCCGAAGAGTTTTCAAAATGATAGTCCGACACGATTGTGCAATTCGCTCAAGAGCTGAGGTTTGTATGAGTAAAATCAATGAAGTATACTGTAATGAACGCCTAAGGAACGGAGCAATGTATTTTCTATTCAAAAGAGAACAAAGTCATTGTTACCTGCCTCACATCTCCATCATCCATATATGATATGAGGGCTTGACGCTTCAAAATTAGCACTCTACACTTACGAGTGCTAAATCTGATTTTCATTCTTTTCACTTCTGAACTATGTCTACCTTTACCTCTACAAAAGCTTCTAAGAGTCAGGCTCATAAGAGTATGCTCGTACCTACTGTCATCCAAAAAAGCCATGATGGAGAAAGAGCTTATGATATTTATTCTCGTCTTTTAAAAGACCGGATTATTTTTTGCTCAGGAGGGGTGAATGGAGATATGGCTGACATTATCATTGCCCAACTGCTTTTTCTCGAATCAGAAGACCCAAAGAAGGACATCACGATGTATATCCAAAGCCCTGGAGGACATGTGACTGCTGGGCTGGCTATCTATGACACTATGCAGTTGATCAAGCCTGATGTTTCTACTGTCTGTCTTGGAATGGCAGCCTCTATGGGAGCGGTGCTCTTGACGGCAGGAGCAAAAGGGAAACGTTATGTCCTCCCTAATGCTGAAGTGATGATCCACCAACCTCTCGGCGGAATGGAAGGTCAAGCTACAGAAATTGAAATCCACGCGAACCACATACTAAAAACAAAGGATCGCCTCAATCACATCATTGCTCACCACAGTGGACAAAAATTTGAGGTTGTCGAAGCTGATACTGATCGAGACAATTTCATGACCGCTGATGAAGCGATGAAATATGGACTGGTTGACAAAGTCATAGGAGATCTAGATGTTCTCAAAAAAATCAACACTCACAAGTCTCGGAAAGTAAAAGGCTAATCTCTCGTCTCTGCTCGAGTCAAAAAATAAAAAAATTAAAAACTATCTCCTAAGATCACCCTCATGAATAACTTCGATAAATTTACAGAGAACGCAAAAAAAGCCCTGCTTTTCGCAGAGAGCGTAGCAAAGAAATCCAACTCAACATATATCGGTACTGAGCACATCTTGCTTGGGATACTTGCAAAGAAGAATTGTAGTGGAGCACAAGTACTTCAGCACTTTGGAGTTACTCTCGAGAATGTACAACTCGTGCTCGATAATGTCGGTACTGTGAAAGTCGGAGCTGAGACAGAACCCGGAGAAAAACTCAGTCGATATGCAAAAAAGACTTTAGAAGATGCCATTGCAATGGCTTATAAAATGGGTCATGCAGAAATCAATACGAGTCATATCCTCTACTCTCTTTGTACTCAAAGAGAAACTGCAGCAACAGTCATCTTGGAAAACATGAAAGTAAACTTGAATGACATCTTGGAACACCTTCAAGGAATCTTTAAGCAATCACAAGGTGCTGATCAAGGAGCTTTCACTGGTCCTGTAGTAGGCCCTCAAGGAGCGACTAATGGACAACAGAATCCACTGGAAAATTTTATGAATGGTCTCCAAGGCTTGATCATGAATGCTCAACAAGGTGCACCAGGACAAACTCCCCAGATGGCAGAAACCTTCTCTGGAGCTAAAGGTAAAGATGCTAATAAAAAAGCTTCAAAAACTCCTGCTCTCGACTTTTTTACGACTGACTTCACAGAGATGGCAAAAGAGAAAAAACTTGATCCGGTTATTGGGCGTTTTGATGAGATCCAACGTATCGTCGCTATCTTAAACAGAAAGACTAAAAACAACCCTGTTCTTATCGGTGAACCAGGAGTAGGTAAAACAGCAATCGCTGAAGGACTCGCTCAACGTATCCAAGCTCGAGATGTCCCAGTGGGAATGCTCGACAAAAGAGTTCTCGAACTCGATATGACCTCTCTCGTCGCAGGGACAAAATATCGTGGAGAGTTCGAAGAACGAATGAAGAGAGTTATAGATGAAGCCTCAGAATCTGATAATGACATTATCCTTTTTATCGATGAACTTCATACTGTGATAGGGGCTGGTGGTGCTGAAGGATCGCTTGATGCTGCCAATATATTAAAACCAGCATTGGCTCGTGGAAGAGTGCAGGTGATCGGGTCTACAACTTTGAATGAATATCAAAAACATATCGAGAAAGATAAAGCTCTTGAAAGACGCTTCCAAAAAGTCCAAGTCAATGAGCCTTCTTTTGAAGATGCCATTAAAATCCTTCAAGGTCTCAAAGGCACCTATGAAGACTATCACTCTATCAAGATCGATGAGGATGCACTTTATGCTTCTGTAGAACTTTCGAAACGTTATGTGACAGATAGATTTTTACCAGACAAAGCTATCGATATCATGGATGAAGCCTGCTCACTGAAGAGCCTCCAAAACAATGGTAATCGATCAGAGATTGAAAAACTTGAGAGCCAACTTTCCAAGGTAGAAAAGAATAAAGAAGATGCTGTTTATAAACAGGATTATGAAAGAGCTTCAAAACTTCGTGCCAAAGAGCTCGAAGTAAAAGAGAAAATTAAAGCTGCCAAGAAAGCTGATTTACCTGATGATAAGAAACCTCATGTCAGCGGTGAAGATATCGCTATCGCTATCGCTCGAGCAACTGGAATCCCCGCTAGTCGGATGATGAAGAGTGATGTAGAGCGTCTGAAAAATATTGAAAAGACTCTTGAAAAAAGAATCATTGGACAAAATGAAGCTATCGGAGCGATAGCTCAATCTATCAGAAGATCAAGAATGAATATCGGTGATGAAAACCGTCCGATTGGAAGTTTTCTTTTCCTAGGTCCAACAGGGGTCGGGAAAACTGAGCTCATGAAAGTACTTGCTGAAGAATTTTATGGGACTCAAGATGCTTTGATAAAAGTAGACATGTCTGAATTTATGGAACGACATAACGTCTCTCGGCTTGTCGGTACTTCTGCTGGTTATGTAGGATACGAAGAAGGTGGTCAACTTACAGAAGCTGTGAAGAACCGCCCTTACTCCATTATACTCTTCGATGAAATCGAAAAAGCTCATCGCGATGTACAAAATATCCTTCTCCAAATAATGGAAGATGGTTGCCTCACAGATGGGAAAGGTCGAAAAGTTGATTTCAGAAACACTATCATCGTTATGACTTCAAATATCGGTGCTGATAGACTCACTTCAAAAGCTGCTCCGATTGGATTTGAGACAGATTCAGAAGAGCTAAAGAAAGAAGAAATAGCCTTTGAAGAAGTCAAAGAAGTGATCATGGATGAAGTAAAAGAGGCTTTCTCTCCAGAGTTTATCAACCGTCTCGATCAACTGGTTGTCTTCAGACCTCTCACACACGAGCATATTAAGCAGATCGTTAAGATCCACTTGAAAGAACTCGAAAAGAGATTAGAACGAAGAAAGATTTCCCTTAACGTAGCTCCGAAGGCCCTCGATTATCTTGCTAATAAAAGTTATGACCCTGAGTATGGTGCACGTCCCGTCAGAAGAACTATCCAAGAGATGCTTGAGAACGAACTCTCTAACAGACTCCTTGATGACAGTCTTCACGATGGTGAAAAGATTCAAATTGGCCTTATGAAAAAAGCTAAAGGAAAAGAAGAAGAGGAAGATGAATTGGAATTTGCTGTCGGGAAGTAGTAAGAGAAGGAGAATAGAGAGAATTGAGAGGATGAGGATAATGATTACCAAGAAGACAGCGGGTTTTGCCCGCTGTTTTTTGCTTCGCGGCTAAAGCTCTTGCCACTCTACCTCTCAAAATACCCTGCTCCCCTTGCCTCTTCTTGAGACTTAAAATATATTCTATTTGGAACACTTAGTCGCTTGGCTTGTTTTTCATCAATAGCGTAAAAGTACTTTCCATTTTTACTTGCTGCAAACTGAGCCCAATCTGGGACTTCGTGCTTTATAATTTCCCTCTTTGGCCCTATGTAGCCAAGATGACTTATGCCGAGGGTAAACTTTCCTTCATCATCTGGGACCGATACCTCTTCACCTGAGATAATCCTTGAATCAAGAAATGAAACAGAGCCAATGACCTGGGCGTCTTTTATTTGAAGAATTTCAAAAATGGGTACTTGCTTATTGATTTCTTCAACTTGGTGGACGGGAGCTAACTTTGCATGGATTTGATACTGCAGAGAAAGTCTTCCAAAATAAAATGAGAGTAGTATCAGCAATGAATAAGCGCTTATCCGATATGTAGCAGTATTGATCTTCATTACATTTCACGTTACACTGTATTCCTTAAATTAAGATTAAGAATGAAGACTTTTTTATTCATCCACGGTAAGTCACCTGCCCTTTCTCAGATGGAACTCAGATCTGTCTTTGGAGCAGATGTTCGTCATCAAAGCGAATGGGTAACTGAGCTGACAACAGATGGCCCAATAAATCAATCAGTGATGGATCGACTGGGTGGGACCATTAAAATCTGTGAAAATTTTGATGGGAATTATATTCCTCTCTTACTGGAAGAATCAAAAACAGATAAAATTGTTTTTGGTCTTTCACAATATGGTGGGCATGATCGACTATCGGATGTCTTAATTGCCATAAAAAAATCTTTAAAAGAAGAAGGCAGGAATGCTCGTTTTATGAATAAAGATTTTAAAAATATTAGCTCTGGTCAATTGAACAAATCTAAACTCTTAGAAAAAGGGGTAGACCTTGTGAGGAGTTTCCATGATGGAAAAGAAGTATGGGCAAAAACAATATTTTACCAAGATATTGATTCTTATTCGAAACGGGACTATGAAAAACCAAAACGAGATATGAATGTAGGAATGATGCCTCCGAAACTCTGTCAAATGATGATTAATTTTTCTGAAGCATCTTCAGATATCAGTATCTATGATCCGTTTTGTGGACTTGGATCTGTATTGATGGAAGCGATGCTCATGAATCATGCCGTTATTGGATCTGACATCAAAGGGAGGATGGTCCACTCTACTGAAATCAACCTCAAATGGCTAAGAGAAAATTTTGAAAGAACTCCAGATCTTTCTTATGACTATTTCCAACATGATGCCACACAAGCCTTTCCAAAGGGAAGACTGCTTCAAGAATTTTCAATCGTTACAGAAGGATTCCTTGGGCCCGTCCTCTCTGGTTTTCCTGACGAGGTTCAAAGAAAAAAAATATTTAAAATGCTAGATGATCTTAATACTCTTTTTTACTCTTACATAAGCCCATTTATTAAAAAAGGAAATAGGATTGTTATGACTTTTCCTTTCTTTAGAACAGGTCAAAAAGCTATCTATTATCCTGAAGAACTACTGAGAAAATATGAAAGTAATGGTTTTAAGATACAGCATGAATTGCGATCTTTGATATATGAAAGGAAGACGCAAGTGGTGGGAAGAGAAGTGATAATTTTTGAAAAAATATAGATGTACTTCACATCAACGGTATGGCTCGTAAAGAGTTTTACATGTCCCATAAAAACGTTTGATTTGGATCAGTGACTTTTATGTCTTCAACAACCGGGCTTGGATCTAATCTTTCCTCTTCTGCTAGATCGGCGAGCAGGTCAGCCTCTTCAGTATGCAAAAGGTAAGAAAAAGTAAGCCCTGCAAACTCATGTAATAAGAGGGCTATATTTTCTTTAAACTCAATATTGATAGGAAGTGGATGAATAGCGGAAGTGGTTTCTTCCAAAAAATCATCCATAGTTTTTTGAACCTCTCTATGAAGAGATTCTTCTTCTAGATTTATTTTCTTTAAGATCTCTATCTGAATTTTTATTCTACTCCCGATCTCATTAATCCAGTTCTTTTTTTGTTTTTCCTCATCAACTATATGAATGAACACCCTAAAAAGACGAGCGGTAAATTCTGTTAGAAGTTGATACAACTCATTATTGCCTTCTTCAACTTCACAAATTTTTTCTATTTCTGCTTGTTTCTTGTTTAAGTCACAAGACAATCTGCCTATACGTTCTGATATTGAATCTGAAGCATCCATATCATTAATTACTAGTAGATTGCATTTTATATCTAAATTCTATTTTGTCAATTTCAAACAACTACTATTAAGTTCTATAAATACTCCTTTGTATAGTTAGACCATAGTATACTAGGCTTGATTCACTCTTTTATTTTTATGCAGATACTCTCTCTTGCTGCGGTACTCAACACAACTCCTACAAAGTTGAAGCTTCTCCATGCTATGGGTCTCCGAAGTGTAGAGGATCTTCTTCTGCACTATCCTTTTCGATATGAAGATAAAAGTCGAATCACGACTGTAAATATGTTTAACATCAAAGAGCTTAATAACTCTATTGGTATGCTCAGTCCTATTAAGAATGAGCTTACAAAGTTTGGAAAAAAAATCCAGAGAGCTACTTTTACTGATCAAGAAGGTGGAACTATTCGATGTATTTGGTTTAATCAAGCTTACCTCGCACAACAGTGGTCATCCCCTGCTCAAGTTATGATTTCAGGGAAAGTAAAATACAATAATGGTTTGATGAGCTTCCAAGCGCCTACCATCGAGAAAGCTCATAAGACTCAATTGCACACTGGAAGCATTGTCCCAATCTACCACGAGACGGAAGGTATTACCTCAAAATGGCTGAGAGAGAAACTTCGATCTGTGATCCACTATGCTCATCAATTTGAAGATATACTCCCGGAAAAACTTCGTAAAGAGATGGATTTTCCAAAGAAATCTCAAGCTATAGCTAGCGTACATTTTCCTGAAAATTCTGAAAAACTTGAAAGGGCTAAAAAGATGCTGGCATTTGAGGAACTTTTCATCCTCCAACTTGGAGCACTGCAACAAAAGAAAAAATGGTCTGATCAAGATGGAGCTATTGCTCTCGTCCTAGATGCGGAGCTTATTAAATCATTTCTTAACACTCTTCCTTTCCAACTCACAGATGCCCAGAAGATATGCCTCTATCAAATCCTAAAGGATGCCGAGAAGAGCCAACCAATGCTAAGACTGCTCCAAGGAGATGTAGGGAGTGGGAAAACCGTAGTAGCAGCAATGGCAATGCTTCCATTTTTAAAAGCTGGATATCAATGTGTAGTCATGTCTCCTACTGAAATACTTGCGAAGCAGCATTTCTCAACTTTGAGAAAATTTCTTAAAGAATATTCAACTGAACTACTGATAGGATCGCTCAGCAAAAAAGCTAAAGAAGAAGCACATCAGAGGATTAGCAATGATGAAGTGAAATTGATCGTAGGAACACATGCCTTAATACAAGAAGCAGTCTCCATACCAAAACTTGCCTTCGGAGTCATCGATGAACAGCATCGCTTCGGGGTAACTCAAAGAGCTGAACTGGTAAAAAAAAGTGGAGGGCCTATTCCCCACCTCCTTATGATGAGCGCTACTCCAATCCCCAGGACTCTTGCTCTGACAATCTATGGTGACCAAGAGCTCAGTATCATCGATCAAATGCCTCCAGGAAGAAAACCTATCATCACCAAGGTGGTTCATCCTCAGGCTCGTAAACAAGCAAATCTATTTATTGATGACCAAATAGAAAAAGGTAGGCAAGTCTTCGTCATCTGCCCACTGATCGAAGAAAGTGAAAAACTCGAATCTAAATCTGTCTTACAAGAATACGAAAGGCTACAAACTTATGACTTCCCACATCGAAAAATAATGTATCTCCATGGAAAAATGAAATCAGATGAGAAAGACAAGATCATGGAGGATTTCAAAGAGAAGAAATATGATATCCTTGTTTCTACCTCTGTGATTGAAGTAGGTATTGATATACCAAATGCAACAATGATGGTTATCGAAGGAGCAGAAAGATTTGGCCTTTCTCAACTACATCAATTTCGAGGACGTGTAGGAAGAAATGATATGCAATCTTATTGCTTCCTCTACACGACGAAACAAGAGCAATCCTCTTCCCGCCGCTTAAAAGCTATGTCTGACTATAGCGATGGATTTAAACTCGCCGAGATTGATCTGGAAATCAGAGGGCCAGGAGAGGTTTATGGATTGAAGCAGAGTGGATTACCTGACTTAAAGATGGCCTCTATCATGGATGGGAGAACGATAGCAATGGCTCGGGAAAAAGCTCAAGAGCTTATCGATCAAGATGCTCAGCTAATGCAATTCCCAATGCTCCAAGAGCTTGTGGAAAGAATGGGTGGGTATTGGAAGGCGTAGAGAAAATTTTTAATTTCAATTTTGTAATTTTCAGTCAATACTCAACTACCAATGATCATTGAATTTTTTAAAATGATATTTGAATGAAAATTAGAAATTGAAAATTGTACATTATTATACCTTCATATCATGCAAAATTTCGAGCTACTATCTGAGACCATTGCCCATTCCAACCCCTACTTCTCAATACTTGATCGACTCTATCGTTTGCCAGATGGTTCTGAACATCATTACTTTGTAAGAGAGGAAGTAGATACTTGCTGTGTATTAGCGATCACGAAGGAAAGGCAGTTCATCCTTGAAGAAGAATTTAGAGTGGGTTCTGGCAAGAGTGTTTTGCAACTACCAGCAGGAAGACTAGAAGGAACTGATGATGATCCAGATGAACGCATAGCCAAAGAACTCCTAGAGGAGACTGGTTATTCTGGAGACCTTAAGAAAGTAGCTGAGCTTCCAACTTCTCCATACTCGACCCGTAAAATTCATTGTTATTATGCTACGAATTGTGAACTCGATTCTGAGCAAGGCCTGGATGAAACTGAGTTTATAAGTGTGAAACTCATGTCTCAGAAAGAAACTCAAGAGTTCCTCTTGAAAGGTAAATCTTCATCCTGTGCTCCAGGGATACTCGCTTGGGAATGGATGAAAAAAGATGGGATCCTATAAGCATTAGGACATAATGAAGAATGCTAATATCAAGGATACAAGAAGCCCAAACCCAGCCCTACCGATATCTTTCCCCACTAATTTCAATGTCTTTATGTATTTCCTAGGGTGATCTGAGAGCTTACTTAATGCGAATTCTCTCCCTGCTAATAGACCAAGGAACACCCAGGTGGTACTCATCGGTATAGTGTTGAGTTCTTTAAAATACAAAAGAACAAAAGCGTATATAATATCAATAAGAGTAGCTGCTCGCACATCCACTACATCTGTCTTTTCTGTCACGATTGACTGCATCGTTCCTCCTCTTAGAAACATAATGTATCCGACTACTAAGAATAAGAATCCAATGGCTATCATCATCTGTGAGACATCAAGTATCCTTGGCAAGAAGACTGCTACATTAGCAGTGTCATGTGTGATCCAGGTGTACCATAGGAATGATGTAGAAAGAGCCTGAACAACTCTCCACCCTTTAGTACTGTAGTTTTTTTTGAAAAATCCTTTTTCTTGAAGCTTAGTAATCCCTGCCCACATCAATAGCGCCACAATGAAAGCTACTCCATATCCCATCAAAGTTTTTAGGAGCATCTTTTGGATCACCACCACACCTGAGAAAGCACTGAGTATGAAAAAAGTAGTACTTACTGGCATCTTATACCTGGTCAATATCACCAGCATGACTGGCGCCAATATTTGTAAGAAGCTAAAACTTTCTGGCTGTGGAATCTTACTAAGACGTTCGAATGCTATATCACCTGCATCCACCAACCAACCATATGTATGTGTCACTACCAATATCCCTCCAATAAAAACCCATAACCAGCCCCAATGAATATTTTTGTTGCTAGAGAGAAAGGTTCCCAATGTTTGAATGGAATCGTTTGCTATTGCAGAGTATCCAGCAACTGCAAAGCCAAACCACATTGCGTACTGTGGATAGGGAGCAATGAAATAAGCAATAAGACCAAGCATTAATACTACACCCCAAAATTTCCACTCCTTCTTTGGACGAATTTCTGGTACAAAGGAATCATCTGTCATATTTTCCTAAAGGTAAATATATAGAATTATTGCTCTTCTTCTTTTATCCTTCATTTTGATTTTCTTCAATAGCTTGTGGTAGCGCAGGTAACAATTTCAAGATAATCTATTTATTTTTATCGTAGTAGAGAACCATTTCCTCGAGAAACATCAGTTTAAATACCCCAGATGCAGTCCCTGCGAGTATTGTTATATAGAAATATTGATAGAATACAGCCACAAGCATGATTATAAATGAAAGACCATTTAGTATGTTCATCAGTGTTGCTGTTTTTATCTTTGCCTTATTCTTAATCCACAACTGTTCACCGAGTACTCCCTTACTCATCCAGTACTGTATTTTTATTGGTTTTGGAAACAAAATAGGATTGATAATAATGAATAACACTACTCCTGCAAGCAAGTACCAATCCCTCAGATACAGACTAGTGATCAAAAAAGGGTAAGAAGCCAATCGTGTCCACCCGCTCAAATAGTTGGCGTGCCTGTCCCAAAACTTCCACTCAGAGAGTTTTTTCATAATATCATTGTTAAGATTTACGAATATACTTTTTTGCAAGAATCACACTTATAACAAACACCAATGCACCTAATATTGCTCCTGCTATAACATCACTAAACCAATGCAAGCCCAGGTAGATCCTACTGAATGGAATCAATATCATGAGCAGAATTGACAGTGACTTTAAAGGCTTCCTCAAACTTTTATACTTCAAGTCTGGAATCACATAAAAAAGAAGCAACGCAAAAAAAATAATTGCCATAGTGCTATGGCCACTCGGGAAACTTGGAGTGGACTCGATTAGCTCAGCTGCTTCTGGCCTGACCCGCCCAATCAGAATCTTGAGAAGATAATGGAGGCCTAGTCCTCCAAGCAAAGCTATATCTGCGACGAGTGTTTCTTTCCAATCTCTTTGGATGACTAGGGTGATAATCAAGACCGCTGAAAGCAGTAGCATCGGCAATGGGTCAGCAATGAAAGTCACCCATTCAAAAAAATGTGACAGTGTTGGAAACTGAATGGTGTCAATCCATGATTGGATGATGAGATCGATTTGTCGGATTTCAGAGAACAAAGTAGTCAATTAACTTACCCCAAGGATAGACTTTGATATGGATCATGAGAAGTCTTTCACTTTGCAATTTACAGTTTTTAATTTTTAATTTTTATTCAATGTTCAATAAACAATGATCATTTCACATTGAATATTGATTGAAAATTGATGTGACTTGAAAATTGAAAATTACCTTCTTACTACACCTCCTTCCTTTTCCAGCTTCTTGATCAACTTATCGAGAATGTCTTGAATTTCCTTCTCCTCCAAGGTTCGATCTGGATGCTGATATGCGAGTGCAAATGTGAAACTCTTCTTACACTCCCCTAGGCTTTCACCTTGGTAGACATCAACAAGTTTTGATGAGCTCAGATAGCTTGGTTCAACGGATTTGATTATTTCCTCGATCTCAGAGACCATACGCTCTTCTTCTACGATGACGTTAATATCAAGTAATGCTTTTGGCTGTCGGTTAATCTGAGCATAAAGAACATCTACTGGAGAGAGCTCGTATAATCGATCCATATAAATTTCTACAATAGTAACTGAGCCCCTGAGTTTGAAGTTTTCTGATAATAGAGGGTGGACGTCATAGACATGTCCGATGTTTTCTCCAGCTGATGACAAGGCCAAACAGTGTCCAGGATAGGCGTAGGGATGCTCACCTGTCATCATCTGTACTGACAGAGAAAGCTCATCAAAAAGTGACTGAACACTACTCTTCACGTCTGCAAACACTGTTTCTTTGCTTGGAGAAGCAATACAAAGCGTTAGCAAATGATCCTCGTTCACTTCTTTATCTATTTTTTTATATACTGCTCCCATCTCGAAGCTCTTCCAAAGCTTCATCTCTCTGATCTGATTTCGGGAGAGGTTATTGAGAAGATAAGGGATGAAATTTGGACGCATAAACCTAAAATCTTCATTCACTGGATTTACGATTTCAATCATATTTGCGAAATCAGTGACATTAGCTTTACGGAGCAAATCTTCCGATAAGAAAGAAAAATTTGCTTCTTCTTGAAAGCCTTCACCCGTGAGGAATTTCTGGATGATTCTTTTACTGTGGCGTTTATGATTTTTCACAGGAGTCATCAACTGCACTACAGGTGGCAATGCAGGTATCTTTGAAAGACCATAAATACGGATAATTTCCTCGATCACATCCTCAGGTATTGTGATATTTTCTGCGCGCCAAGAAGGAGGGATGACTTCTAAAGATTCTTCGTCTGAAGTCACTTGGAATCCTAGGTCTAGAAGTATTTTTTCACATACCTTTTTTGGTATTTCTAATCCAATGTACTTCGTGATCTTTTCGAATTTGAGCTTGATGCTGTTCTGTACTGAACTCTGGTTTTTTTCTTGGAAAAGCTGATAAGAAAATGTTGCCTCTGGAAAAATTTCTTTGGTGAGTTCAATCGTCCTCCCCAAGCCTTTTTCAGACAACTCTGGCTCTGGTCCTTTTTCGTATATTGTCCCTGCATCTGTGCGATGACCTAAGCTAATCATTGCTTTTCGGATTGATACGGCATTGTAGATCCCTTGATGGTAATAGACTGAAGTCGTTTTTTCTTTTACTTCAGTGTGCTCTCCTCCCATGACCCCTACTAAATCAACTATCTTCCCATCATTCTCTACGACGATAATTCCTTCACTTAACTTCTGAGTCTTACTATCCAGAGTGATCATTGTTTCCCCTTCTTTGGAGTACCTGAATTGGAAATGATCACCAGTAATATCCTCTCTATCGAAAGCATGCATAGGAGCGCCAAGCTCGAGCATGACATAGTTTGTGATATCGACAAGAGCGTTGATAGCCCTGATACCACATGCTGTGAGTCTCGCCTGCATCCAAGCAGGAGATGGTCTAGCATCGAGACCCTCAGCTATAACTGCATTATAATTTGATACCATTTCTTTTGACTCAAAACTGACTTTAAAAGGCATAGCTTCTTTACCAGTCATTTTTTCAAGTTCGTAGTCAGTCACTTGTTTTTTCCATGTTCCTAATCCCAGAGCTACACATTCACGAGCAAAACCGTAAATTGAGAATAAATCTGGACGATGAGTGATCGAATGATTGTCTACTTCGAAAACTTTATCATCAAGCATCAGAAGCTCTGAAACTTCTTGACCAGGTTTTGCGTCATAGCTAGAGAAGTCTGAGATATCACGATCACCTTCATCTGGGAAAAAACCTTCGAGTCCAATCTCTGAAGCAGCACAAATCATCCCAGTGCTTTCTACTCCACGAAGTTTTACTTTTTTTACTTCTACAGGCTCTCCTTCTCCATGCCAACGAACCATTGCTCCTGGAAGAGAAACCGCTACCTTCATTCCTTCGGTTAAGTTTACTCCTCCACATACCAACTGGATTGTTTCTGAACCTACATCAACCTGAGCAACTTTGAGTTTATCTGCGTCTGGATGTTTCTCGAGTTTTTTTACTTCTCCGATCACTACCTTCTCCAAATCCTTTGCCATATCAATCACTCCCTCTATTTCAGCAGTGGCCTCAGTCAATCTCCAAACGATATCCTCTATCGAGAACTTCTTGTCGAAGTCGACATAATCTTTAAGCCAGTTGATTGAGATTTTCATAATTGTGATCAAAATTTAAGCCTGCCTAGTATAGGCAATTAAGCTTCAATTCGCAAACAAGCCCTCATAATGTTACATTGTTTTCACTTTCCTTTTCTCTTATCGTCCCTCAATGTTCATCGCTCTCTACGGTATCAATAACATCGGTAAATCCACTCAAGTGGAGAAATTGGCTCATATGCTGGAGCAGGCTGGTAAAAAGGTGAAGGTTTTGAAATATCCAATCTACGATCTGGAACCTACTGGGCCACAGATCAATGATTTTTTGAGAAGTCCAGATGCTGATGAAATCTCTGGAGAAAGTTTTCAAATGCTCTATATACAAAACCGTTTGGATTTTGAACCACAGCTCAATGAGCTCTTGAATGAATATGATGTTGTCCTTGCAGAAGACTATATCGGAACGGGTATGGCCTGGGGAATGACTCAAGGAGTGCCATACAAATGGCTTCAGGCAAAAAACATGCAATTCGTGCAAAAAAAACCAGACTTAGAAATCCTGATGGATGGAGAACGTTTCATCGAAGGAAAAGAAGAACAACACCGTAATGAAACGGATGATGAAGCGATGGAAACAACCAGAAGAAACTTCCAATGGTTAGCTAATCGCTACAAATGGCCAGTCGTAAATGCTAAGCAGTCGCTTGATTCTGTGACTGAGGACTTATGGGCGATTGTGGCTCAGAAGATGTAGCCTCACCTTTCATCGCTTCTAAAGCTTCTTTCACTTCGTAGATTTTTTTAGGATGAATGACTCCTGAAATAAAACTTAGAAGCCATTTTTCGAGATGCATAATTGTCTGCCATAAAGATGGGATAGGTCTTGCTTCACGATATAGCTCAAGAGAAGCCGTCCCATTAAACTCAACTGCATCTAAAAAAGGCGCGATCACTTTTTCCCATTGTGATTGATAGCTACGAAACTGAGCAAGTTTATGAAGCTCACCACCTGGATTAATGGTAAATTTCCCTGGAAAAACAATGTCCCCAGCTTCTTTCGTTTTTATGCCAATTAAACTATCTAGGTCTCCATCTCTATAATTCCCAACATTATAAAAAATATGCTTTCTCAAACATCTATGAATACAGGCTCTAAAAAATGATTTCATTAATTGGCTGACTGTCTTCAGTGAATATTGAGGGATTTCTAATATTTTTTGAAAGTCTTCAGCTGCTGCTTCTACCAACAATCTGGTCAGGTCGTGAAGGGCATGCCCTCCTTCAAAAGTATTGGTGACGATGATATCAGCCCCTATCGTCCTTTCTCTTATTTGAGCTACAAGCTCTCTCAATCGTTTATCTCTCAACTCTTTAGGGCTTCTGAGAACCTCATCATTGATGTCGTAAACGGAATGGTCGAGAAAATGAAGCTCAGATATGCCAAGGGCTCCTAACACTTTTTTGCTCTCTTCTTTTTTAACTGCTGCATCAGTCGAGCCATCGCCGTTTGTAAGCCAAACAAATACCAGTTGAAAGCCTAATTGTTGTAGTAATTCTATACTGACAAGATGTGTAGATTCATCATCTGGATGGGCTAAAACATAGACAATCTTTATTTTTTTTCGGACTTCTTCTGGTATAGCTTCTAGTATTTCATGACCAGATTCAAAAAATTTCCCTGCATTTCTAGGTTTTTTAGGAGTTATATCCTGGTCGTCATGTACTTCTTTTTGCATTTTCATGCTGCTCTTTTACATTATATGTGCAAAAAAGTCAATTTAACGATTAAAGTAGCGCCTCATTTCTTCTACAGGAATCCTTGCTGAAGCTGGTCTGCCATGTTCACAAGCGGCGTTATTAGGAACCTTCAACCAATGATTTACCAAGGCTTCTATTTCTTGAGTGCTCAAAGCATCTCCAAACATCACTGCTCCACGACATGCTTCATATTTCAGAAGCTGTAATTCTCTTGAAGACATATCCAACTCTTTTGATTCTTTGAGCTGAGTGATTAAATCTTGGAAATTATTTTTAATATTTTCTATTTTTAAAATTTCTGGCAAGGCACTCAGTTGCACTGATTGACTATCGAGCTGATCAATACTCCATCCCAGTGATTCTAAAAGTTTTTTATTTTCTTCTAGAAGAGAGATTTCTTCTGTAGTGACTTCCAATGGTTCTGGGATGAGCAGTTGTTGAGAGCAGATTTCTCCATTCTTCCTTTCTTCACAGAGACGATGATAGTTACTGATCTCAGAGAGTGCATGCTGATCAAGCAATTGTAATCCTTCACGCGTCTCTACGAGAATGAATGAAAAATGCATTTGACCAATAATACGCCATCCCAATTCTTCCAATGGAGTCGCTTGGATCTCTCTGATGCTTCCCGAGAAAGAAGAAGAAAAATTAAGCGCTTGTTTCACTTGAGCAGAACTTGGCCTAGGGGTGTTGGAATGAGCGTTGAATGATGATTGGTAGTTTTTAGATGGAAATGATTTAGCCTGGGTGGATGCAGGATAAAAAGATGGAACTTGAATAAATAAATTTTCATGCAGAGATTTTTCTTGAGTAAGGTCTGCCGCTTGAAGAGCTTTGTGTGCTCCCGCTTTTAGAGGAGCAATGACTCCAGTAAGGTTTTTAAACTTCACCTCTGATTTTCTTGGATGAACATTCACATCTACTAGCTCAGGATTGATATCGATCCTCAATACAAATGCTGGGAAGTATCCTCGAGGTACTAAAGTATCGTATGCCTCTAACACTGAGCGATTGACCATGTGATCGTAGACTGGTCGCTCATTGACGAATAAATATTGGTTTTTATGAGTCGCGTGTACCAACTCCGGCTTGGCAATGAACCCAGAAATTTTTAGTTCTTCAGTCTCGACTTCCAATGGAATGAGTTTTCCAAAAAACTCTTTACCGAGTACTGACACTACTCTTTCCTCCCAAGATTGTGAGAGATAGTGAAAGAGTTGTTTACCGTTATGCTGGATTTTTAATTCGATACTCGGATGTACCAAGGCAAAATTTTGTAGGTATCGCAAAATATGAGTGAGCTCTGTCTGTGCTGTCTTTAGGAATTTTTGTCGAGCAGGTACCGAGTAAAAGATATTTTTTACCTGAATAGTCGTCCCTTGATTTGCAGCGTGAACTTCAATCTGTGGCTCGAGTTGTTGGTTAAGAGTCACTCGATAGGCATTTGTATCTTCAGCAGACTTTGTAATGAGTTCAAATTGGCTTACGGAGGCAATGCTTGCTAAAGCTTCACCTCTAAATCCAAGTGTTTGAATATTAAAGAGATCATCGACTGAGCTGAGCTTGCTGGTGGCATGTCGAAGGAGGCAGAGTCTTGCATCTTGCTCATTCATCCCTTTCCCATCATCCGTTACTCTGATGAGCTCTATGCCTCCTTTTTCTAAATCTATAACAATACTTTTTGCTCCTGCATCAGCAGCATTTTCTGTGAGCTCCTTGATCACTGAAGCAGGTCGTTCAACGACTTCTCCAGCAGCAATTTTGTTGATGAGATCTTGAGACAGGAGTTTTATCATGAAGTGAGATTAAGGAGTTAGATGAAGATTTAAGGAATGAGGAAGGAATGAGAGCAAGGTGAGACCTGTACTTAAGATATCATTCCCCTACCTCATTCTTCATCTCTACTATAAATGAAAGAGCTTGTATTGGGGTCATCTCGTTTGGTTTTACTTCTGAAAATTTATCGATGATCGCCTTATGCTTTCTTTCTTCATTGGATTGCATTAAGCCTGGGGCTTTTTTTTCTGCTGGAGTAGTCACAGATACCGCATTGAATAAACTGGCTTGAGCACCCATCAAGTGTTGCTCTTCTTGGGCTCGATCTTTTTCTAATTCTTCTAAAATATGATCTGCCCTAGTGATCACTGACTGAGGTAATCCGGCTAGTCGAGCCACTTCAATTCCATAACTCCTGTCTACTCCTTCATCGATTATTTTTCTCAAGAATACTATCCTTCCATCTTTTTCTGAGACGGATACTGAAGAGTTGAAGGCGTTGGGGATCTCTGTAGCAACATCAATGAGCTCATGATAATGGGTCGCGAAGAGAGTCATTGCACCAATCTCAGAGCTGACATGCTCGAGGATAGACCAGGCAATACTCACTCCATCGTAAGTGGATGTACCACGCCCTAATTCATCAAAGATAATCAAAGATCGATCACTAGCATTATTGAGAATGTTTGCCGCCTCTGTCATCTCTACCATGAAGGTGGATTGTCCAGAAGAAATATCATCTGCTGCACCTACTCGAGTGAAGATACGATCTGTCAGTCCTATCTCAGCTGACTCAGCAGGGACAAAGGAGCCCACCTGAGCCATGAGGGTAATCAATGCCACTTGCCGTAGATAACTCGACTTACCTGACATGTTTGGACCTGTGAGAACCATCACCTGCCGATTTTCATTCATCTCTATATCATTGGCAATATAAGTCTCATGTTTTTTCTGAAGCATTGATTCGATGACCGGATGCCTTCCATTTTTAATGCTCATCATTCTTTCATCAGAAATTTTTGGCTTGCAGTACTTCTGAGTGATCGCTAATTGAGTAAATGATTGAAGTACATCTAACTGAGCAATCACTTCAGCGTTTTTTTGAATATCAGATAGGAAAGGGAGAACGAGTTCGATTGTTTCTGAAAAAACCTGATACTCTAAACTTTTTATTTTTTCTTCGGCATTCAAATACTTCTCTGCAAATTCACTCAACTCTGTCGACATATAGCGATGAGCATTGACTAAGGTTTGTTTCAAGTGAAACTCCTCAGGTACTTTTTCTGACTGTGCTTTACTGACTTCGATATGATAACCAAACACTTTATTAAACTTCACCTTCAAAGTACTGATACTTGTTTGGTTTCTTAATTTTTCTTGGTAGGCCAATAACCATTCTTTACCGTTGCTTAAAATTTTTCTTAACTCGTCTAATTCTTCATGAAAACCATCTGCGATCATCCCTCCTTGATTGGTTTGTATGCATGCATCTGGATGTATTCGATCTTCGAGTAATTGGACTAGCTCCTGAAGAGGCTCTAAGTCTTCATGAAGTTTCATGAACTTTAATGAATCAAGATTTTTTAAGAGGGTCTTGAAGTGTGGGACCTTCAAAAGGTTTACTTTCAAAGTATGGAGGTCTCGACCATTCGCAGACCGGCAGCCTATCTTCCCTGTCAGTCTTTCGATGTCAGAATGATCTTTGAGTTCAGACTGAAGATCAGTTCTCAGTTCAGTATTAGAGAGTAGCTCGGCAACTGCCTGCAAACGAGTTTCAATTTCTTCTTTGTTTTTCAATGGGTGTAGCAACCACTGCCTGATCTTACGGGCTCCCATGCGCGTCAAACTTTTATCCATCACTCCGATAAGACTTCCCTGGATTTGGAAGTCTTTTGAGGTTTGAAAAATTTCTAGATTTCTTATCGTGCTTTCATCAAGATTCATGATCTGATCGTACTGATATGGAGTCACTTTTTTTATGTGATCTAAGGCAGTTTTTTGCGTGTCTTTTACGTAATGAAGAAGAAGCGCCGCGGCCTTCACACCCTGCTCCATTTTTTCAACTCCATAACCTGCTAATTGGCTTACCTGAAAATGCTTGAGCAAGTATTCTTTTGGGTCTTCAAAATACGGCAGCTCATGTACGACAAGATTCTTTACAGATGACTCTTCCCAATCAGATGCATAGTTTACGATCATCTCTGAAGGCTGAAGGAGATAGATCAGACTTTCGATCTTTTTCTTAGAGCTTGCTTCAAAGAGTTGAAACTCCCCTGTGGCCATATCCATGAAACTCAATCCATACCTATCTTTTGATTGAAGCAATGCAAGCATGTAATTGTTTTTTGTCCCATCCGCTACTGACTCATCAAGAGTTGTACCAGGAGTAATTATTTTTACGACGTCCCTTTGTACTATACCTGGAAGATTTGGGTCTGAGACCTGCTCGCAAAGCGCCACTCTTTTGCCTAGTTGGATTAATTGAGCAATGTACTTGCTTGCGCTATGGTGGGGTACTCCACACATTGGGATTTCATTTTCCGTTCCTTTTTGTCGTGCCGTGAGAGTAATGCCTAAAATTTTAGAAGCTTCAATTGCATCATCACCAAACATTTCGTAGAAGTCTCCAAGCCTAAAGAAGAGAAATGCATCAGGATGTTTCTTTTTATTTTCAAAATACTGCTGCAGCATTGGTGTGAGTTTTTTTTCTGATGACATATTTAAGCTTCTAGAAATTGTGTGAATTGTGTAAGTATTCTTTCCTCATCCCAGTCGGAAGTATCTATGACGAAGTCTGCCCATTTATGATAGGTTTCTTTTCTTTCTTCCCAGATTTTTTTTAATTCTTCTAATCCTTCCTCTTCTGTTAAAGCAGGTCGATCCTTTCCTTCTAAGACTCTTGAATACAGTTGCTCAATATCTGCTGTGAGCAGAATAATTTTCCCTGATTTTTTGAAATTTTCTGCGTTCTTAAAAAACATCAGTGCTCCTCCTCCCGTAGCAACTATTAGATGGTCTTTTTTTGATAATTCGTAGGCTACTTCTTGTTCCATTTTTCGAAAAGAACCCCATCCTTCATTAGTGACTATTTCAGAGACTGATTTGCCAGCTTTTTTCTTTATTTGTTCATCCATATCTTCCCAAGGTCGATTGAGTTTCTTTGCAAGTGCCTTGGCTAGAGTTGTCTTGCCAGTGCACCTCATCCCGACGAGGTAAAGATTGTTCATCGTGTATGAAAAAAGGGACCTCATACTACGACGGTCCCTGCTTGATCTCAACTCTTTCCTCTGTTTCTCTTCATTTCTTTTACAAGACTTACTTTAAATCTACACTTTTCTCTTTATCATCCATAATATCAACTTTTTCTTTCCCTATTCTCTCCTGCATGATTTGAACGACTTTAATAAGTGGTACTGATTCTTGTGTCCCAGCTGTCATATCTCTTACGATAACCATTCCCTCGCGTACTTCGATCTCTCCCAATAGCAAACAAAACTTCACCCCAAATCCTGCAGCCATATCGAGCTGAGTTCTCATAGAGCCAGTACCCATAGCTCCTACCGTTTGTATACCCCCGTCACGTAAATCTTGAAGGAGCGAAAGCGCTTTCTTCTTTGCATTCACTCCGAGCTGAGCGACAAAGATTTGAATATGATCTTTATGAGGGACTCGGATACCATTTTCTCTCATGTCAGTAATAATTTTCTTACAATCGGTAGAAAAGCCCATAGTGTTTACTTTTTCTCCACCAAACTTTTCTATCATCTGATCATTTGAACCTCCACAGAAGAGCCTTTGTTTGTCTCCTTTATCATTATGCCAAAACTCAAAAACAGTATGAGCAGTATAATAGTCTGCAGAGAAGAGGCTTTTGTTTTCTCTATAGGTCACTCCGAGTTCATCCAAATAAGCTTTCAGATGTTCATATTGCTCTTTGTCCTCCTTATTTAAATAGTTTTCAAGTTTTGGTGCCAGTTGAGCCAAGATCTGCATATCCTCATCTCTATTTTGAAGAAGTCTTAAATAATCACCTCTTTCATAATCCTTGATAGCATCTTCTGTCATTGAACGTTGTTTGTCGTAGTAAAAATTCTTCAAATCTTCTAAATACGTAGCTCGTGATTCTTCGGAACCAATATAGTTTACTTGAAGACTGTAGATTTCTTTCAAACCGAGATCTTCTAGTATTTTTGCCGCCAAATAGATGATTTGGGCACTCAAAGCCGGATCTCGACTTCCCATGACGTGTATACCGAAATCTATTTCTTCGATCAATTGAGCATCAGCATTTCGCCTTAAGAAAGAATCTACATAGTATAATTCTACTGGCTGAGGCCATTCTTTCATGTTGTTTTGTACGTAAGCTCTAGCGATAGATGACAATGGACAAGCTCTGACGAGAGCTTCTCTTTCTCCATTTTTATCAGAAACAACAGCGTGCTCTTGAGCAAGATCATCTCCTGATTGCCCCATCCCTTGCTCCATCACTTCGATTTGATTGACGAGTGCAGGTGAAATACGACGGAAACCAGCTTGTCGGCATCGATGTCGTAAAACTTTTTTTATATAGGTTAAATATTCGTGATCATCTGGGAGAAAGTCTTGAAAGAGGTCTGCCGGTTGATCCATAACAAAAATTAAGAGAATGAAGTTGCAAAATATCTTGTAAAAAAAACAAGACCTGCAATATTGCATTTTACCCCTCTGCCTAGAGAAGTCAACTATTCCATGGCTTAGTGCTGCGATTCCTTCAGCATTTCCCAGACTGTGACAATTGGAAGACCAACTACATTGAAATATTCTCCCTCGATACGTTCTACAAAAATAGCTGCTTTTCCTTGAATAGCATAAGCTGCAGCCTTGTCTAAATACTCCTCCTGATCTAAATATATCTCTATTTCTTCGTCAGTAAGGGTTCTAAATGATACTTGAGTGGTGACAGTTTTTAGGAGTGGGTCTTTTTGACCAGGAATGAAGAGAGCTACTGAAGTCAGTACTGCATGAGTTTTCCCTGACATGAGCTTAAGCATTCTTTTTGCATCTGCACGATCAAGTGGCTTCTCGAGTACTATTTCGCCTAGAAGACCTATAGTATCAGCTGACAGCACTAATCGTTCCTGTTCGTAGCGATCGAAGACCTCTTGACCCTTGCCTAGGGCTACATCTTGGACAAAGAGAGCTGCTTCTACCAAATGTTCACTGTGACTGGGTTCCTCATAAAGTGATGGGACGATCTTGAAATCTAGACCGACCATTTCTAAGATTTCTTTTCTGCGTGGTGAAGTTGAGGCGAGAATGAGTGGTTGCTTGAGATTTAACATAAGAAATGCTGAGAAAATGGCTTATACTCTGCTATAATAGCCAAGCTCTCAACTCAAACCAACTTAAAAGCAAATTTAAAAGCAAATTAAAAGCAAATTTAAAAGCCAAGTAAAAAAGAATATGAAAAACTACACTGTCCCAGAAGCACTTGAAAATGAACGCATAGATGTGGCTCTTGTTGAAATGACGGACGTCTACTCTCGTGCTCATGCTCAAAGACTTATACGACACAAGTTAGTAAAGATTAATGGAAAGATCGCAAAGAAAGGAAACCGCGTAAAAACGGATGACGCTTTGGAAGTAGGAGAGCTTGTCTTGGAAGAATCAAAATTTGAGGCAAAAGATATCCCTCTTACGATCCTTTATGAAGATGATGACCTGCTTGTCGTGATCAAACCTTCAGGACTTCTGACTCACCCTTCAGCGCACGACAGAGAGAACACTCTTGTGAATGCTCTACTCCATCACTGTGGTGACAGACTAAGTGGTATCGGAGGAGAGAAACGCCCAGGGATCGTCCACCGTCTCGATAAAGGGACCTCTGGGATACTTATGGTAGCGAAGCATGACGGTGCTCATAAAGACCTCGCTCGACAACTCCAAGAACGCAAAGTTGAAAAACATTACCTCGCCCTCGTGGATGGGATTATGGATTCTGAAGAAGGAACGATCGATGCTCCTCTCATGAAGACCAGGCCAAAACGTGGGAAGACAAGAGTGGTCGTGTCACCAGATAGCCAAGCGAAAGACTCAGTGACGAAGTTTTGGGTGAAAGAAAGTTATGCTCATCGTTTTAGTTTACTCGATGTGCAGATCATCACCGGTCGCATGCACCAGATCCGTGTCCACCTAGGAGCTATCAACCATCCCATCATTGGGGACCAAGACTATGGCTATGGAAAAGTGAATGATGAGTTTGAAAAAAAGGGACTTCATAGACAATTCCTGCATGCTTTCAGATTGCGCTTCCAACATCCCCGAACTCAAAAATGGATGGAGTTTGAAGCTCCATTGCCTGAGGATTTGCAGGGTGTGATAGATCAGCTAAATGAAGGCAAGGCGGAAGACTAAAGCTCCTCTAAACGCTTCATCAATTCATCAATTTCAGATTCAGTATTGTAATAATGGATCGAAGCACGCAAGTACCCATCTCGAACTACGAGCTTAATTGGCTTAATGCCATCGGTCTTTTCTACTAATTTTTGTTGAATCTCATCCACTCGACCATCACCCCATTCTTTTTTCCTAAAAAGAATCAAGGATGAACTTTTTTCATCTTTAGCTTTTCCATGTTCATCTACCGAAGACCATATTTCAAAATCAGAACCCATCTTTTTTGAAAAATATTTTCTAAGATCTAGTATTCTTTCCCTAATATTTTGTATCCCGATACGGTTTACCAATGTAGCAGCTACTCCTAGACAAGCTGCATTGAGATACATCTTAGAGCCCCCTTCAAAATAGCTGGCATTTTCTTTTGGGATAGAATCAGAGTCTGACCAATTCTCTCCTAACATTCCGTCCCTATCGAGATCTTGGAGAGCATCCTGAGAACAATACATAAAGCCATTGCCCGACCCTGCCATCAGCCACTTCGATCCTCCAGATGCTAAGTAGTCCACACCCAAAGCTTTCACATCAACACTCTCTGTTCCCAGACTTTGAATGGCGTCTAAGCAAAATCTTGTTTTGGCTTTTCTTTCTGTGCTGCTATTAAGATTGTGTCTTTTGACTAAAGAAGCGATTTTTTCTAGATCAATTCGTTGCCCTGTTTTCCAACCCACAGTACTCAGTGCTAGTATTCTTGGATTTTGTTGTAACACTCTTTCAATTTCTTCTGGAGTAACGCAACCCTTTTCATCTCCAATTTCTATAAGCTCTACTCCTCTTTTTTCAAGTGCTTTCCAAGGCCTGTAATTTGTAGGGAATTCGTATGCTTTTTTTAAAACTACTACTTTATCTCCTGGTTCCCATTTGAAATTTTGAGCAATGTTTTGAATACCAATAGTTGTATTTGGAACAAAAGCAATTTCTTTACTTCCCATACCCTCATCTAAGTCCGCTCCTATCATTTGAGCGAGTTCTTTTCTTGCAGCCTTAGGTACTTCACCAAATTTTTCTAAGCCTTCTTCCAGATACCTCACAGCTGCTTTTTTTACAAAGTCAGTGGGATGATTGTACCCAGCATTATCAAATTGAATTTCATGCTTTGTCCAAGGATATATTTCTTCACGAAGTCTCAATACATCTGCTAATGCATTCTCTTCTGAGAGAGTATTTACTTCATGAAAATGCCATCCATCTTGATCAGAAGGCAACACAGACTCTACTTTTTCAAAGGTTTCATCGGTGATTTCACCTACCTTAGGTAGAACTTTGTCGTTTCCTTCCGCAGGAGAAACATTCGTGTTTGGACTTTCAGGGTTCCCGTTATTTTCTCTTTCTTGAGCCATAAAATCAGAAGATTATTCTCTTCATTATAGCATTTTTTTGGCCCACAGGCACTTACATCTACTCAGAAATCAAAGTCGTCATGGAATCTTGATCGTTTTTTCTCAGAGCCTAAATGTCACTTATAAAGTGTTCAATATATTTAACGGAAATCTCTCTAACCATGTAAATAGCAGTCTTATTCCTAAATAATAAACATATTGCTTGTTGACAAAATTAAACAAATCACTATAATGTAAGTGATCTAAAAAATTAGAAGAGGAGCTTTAATCATGAAACTTTCACAGGAATGGTTGTCCTGGAAAAAACGAAGACTGCGCAAGTTTTGGCTTGGTGTTGGCATTTGTTCTTCCGGGCTGGCTCTAATTTTCACTGTAAGAGTACTCGAACTGTTACCACCTTGGTTTATCTGGATTGCATGGCCAATGGGGCCTGTAGGATTAGCCATAATCCTTTCAATCCCCAGTCTGCCTGACCCTAATGAACCAGAGGCATACGAAAAAACAGACGAATAGGAGCTTTTAGGTCTTGCTCTCTGGCGAATCATTGATTCGCTGAGAGCACCTTTTTTACTCAGAAATCAAAGTCGTCATGGAATCTTGATCGATTTTTCCTTGATCATCAAGGACGAAAAATGTGGTGATCCCAGGATTTCCATTCTCATCTTTCTTTCCTCTTATGTAGAAAGCTTCTTCAGATGCCTCTTCTTTCTTCACTGGTACATACCCTCCGAGAGAGCTGGCGGTATAGTTGCTACTGCTTGCTTGATTGAGCTGGAAAAAATCTTCTTCTTCGAACTCATAACCTAACTCTATCAGCTGACTCTTTACATCATCAGCTGTCTGCCTAGAGATGATTTGGTTTTTAAGGAGACTGACATTGAGTACGTTTTCAAACCCTCCAAAAACCCACCAGTAGACCATCAAGTATCCGATGACTGTTGCAATCATCGCCAAGACAATTCCTGAAATAATCTTTACTGAGAGAGGTGCTGTGTGTTGTTCGACCATAGTTTGACCACAGAGAGATGAAGGATGGCTCAAGACTATCAGCTCTCTCTCTTCTTTGGAAGAACTTTAGGATTCTTCGAATAAAGCTGAGCCAATACGAAGCATCGTTGATCCTTCTTCTACAGCTATCTGATAATCCTCACTCATTCCCATAGAGACTTCATCGAGATTGAAGGCTTTTGCCAAAGCTTTGCAGGTCTTGAAAGCTTCTCGAGTTTTTTGTGGGTCATCTTTTTTACCCATACACATGAAACCTTTGATCTCTAGTGCTGAGAGTTTTTGTATTTCTGTGAAAAGCTGATAGAGCTCTTGATGATCGCCATCCATCGAAAACCCTTGCTTCTGTTCTTCATCAGTGAGATTGAGTTGTATAAATATTTCTAGATTCTTTCCAATCTCTTCACAGGCATTTTGGATTTTTTGTGCATGTTTAAAACTCGTTACTGATTGAATGACATCACAAAGCTCGACGATCTTTTTAATCTTATTAGTTTGGAGCTGCCCAATGAAATGAAGCTTTACATTTTGGTCTTTAAGTTTTTGAAGAAGAGCAGCATCGTATTTTTCTTGGATCTCTTGAAGCCGACTTTCTGCCATATCCTTTACCCCTGATTGCAGGACTTCTTCGAGTTCAATTTTAGATCTTTTTTTCGTGACGACGATAAGTTTTGAGGGACTTATTTTTTCTTGAAACTCCGTTATTTTTTTAGAGATGTTCATAGTGATATTATTTGGCTATAGAATACTGGAAAAATGGCTAATAATAGAGTAGAATTGCTGCCTTGTTTGATATTCTGATTGAAGATTATTGGACATCGGGATTTGTTCATTGTTTATTGTTTTAAAATGCTCCCACTCGTTGCCATCATCGGAAAACCAAATGTCGGAAAATCGACGCTCTTCAACCGCTTCGTCGGATACAGAAAAGCTATCGTCTCTCCGACTCCTGGTACTACACGCGATCGGCATTATGCCCAGATCGAAGATGATAAACCATATCTTCTGGTAGATACTGGAGGTATCGAATCAAAATCTGAAGGGATCATAGAAGACAACATCGTCGCTCAAGCGAGTATGGCGATCGAAGAAGCTGACCTTATCCTCTTTTTGATAGATGCCAAGGAAGGTGTCACGAGTGAAGATCATCATGTCTCACAGATGTTGAGGAAGAGTGGTAAACCAATTGTCTTGGTTGCTTCGAAGTGTGACTCTTTAAAAGAAGACATGAGCGAACTCCTGCAACTTGGTTTCCAAGATTTCCAAAGGATAGCTGCTACACATAATATCGGTATAGAAGACCTGCAAGATCACATCCAAGAGCTCATCCCTCAAGGAGAGACTCCTGAGAAAAATGATGAGGTGGTGAGTATCGCTATGATGGGGCGTCCGAACGTCGGGAAGTCCTCTCTCATCAATAAACTCATTGGCTCTGATAAGCTAATCGTTAGTGAGATCCAAGGGACAACCATTGATAGTACAGATATTGATTTTGAATATGACAAGTCTCAATACCGACTTGTCGATACTGCAGGGATACGTCGCCGAGGGAAGATCGGGAAAGGGATCGAGAAGTATTCTTTTATGAGATCACTGCTTGCTTCTGAAAAAGCTGATGTCTGTGTCCTGCTCATCGATGGTGAAGAAGGGATTACTTCCCAAGATCAACACGTCGTGAACTACATCTTGAAATGTTATACCGGACTGGTGATTGCTGTGAATAAATTGGATCTCATGGAAAAAGGCGAAGAAACTCGTATTCAGTTTTTAAATGAATTGCATCATAAATTTGAATTCGTCCCATGGGCGCCGGTAGTCTTCATCTCTGCTAAGTCAGGGAAGAATATCGATAAAGTCCTTCAACTGGCGAGAGACATCCATGAAAACCGAAAGAAACGGATAGAGACCGGGACCCTAAACAGATGGCTAGAAAAGATCGTCATGAAGCATACTCCATCAGGTACTGGTCGTAAAATACCGAAGTTGTTTTATATGACGCAGGTAGAAGCAAGCCCTCCTCACTTTGTGATCTTTGTGAATAAGAAGAGCTATTTTCATTTCTCATACATGCGTTACCTTGAGAACCAATTGAGGCAGGCTTTTGGATTTGAAGGGACTGCCATCAAGCTAGATTTCCGTGAAAAGGAGAGACCTAAAAGACTCAAAAAGAAACCACGAATCAATCGAAACAAGAGAGCTTAAACTTACTCGTTTACTCTCTCAACATTTACGAATCCATCAATCGTCACATCTTCACCGATCTTGAGTTCAGGTTTTGGATGAGCGGTAGGCGCAAGATTTTGAGCTAACTTCGCCAAATAGAGATTGTATGAGAATAGATCGAAAAGATCGTCTCCTTTTGAAGGAGTGAGTTCGCTCGCCTGAGGCAGAGCTCTATTAGCGATATAGTCTTCGTCTTTTGCCATATTGTTCAGCAGATCATTGACGTTATTTGAGAGCTCCTGATTGAAATTTGGGTCCTCATCACTCTCTCCTTTTACGTGACCAAGACGAAGTAATCCCAACCAAGTAAGGGCTCCAAAAAAGCCTCTTTCTTTTACTGTACTTCCATCGAGATGCTGAAGCAGACCTCTTCTTGCCAGAGCTTCTTGCATGACCACTGTCTCTGTATCTGTCAGCTTATCTACTGGGTTTTTTAAACGAGGAACAGTATTTGCATAATCAAAATTATTGAGTTCGTTCAAATCAAGAGCAAGCCATTCTTTTGTGATACGAATATCAAAACCCACACTTTTGATCTGACAGATTACTTCTCCATTACATTCGATAGGGTTTTGCATTTCCTCGTCGACGATCTTTTTCAGATCGACATTCCCTTCTGGATTGCTTTCATCGAAGAAAAATTTCAGGCTTTTTTCTTTTATAATCCTCTGTCCTTGTTCATCCGCGATACCTTCTTGGAGCATCCCCATAGAGAGTAAGCCAATGCTTACAACACTCATAAGAAGGATCAAAAGTTTTCGTGAATTTTTCATGATAAGAATATGAGTAAAATTTAGTCTTGTTTCTTTTTGAAAACATCACTCCAAGAGCAGTCTTTCTTTTCCACTTTCTTTTTCTTTCCAAAAACTACAGCAGCCATAGAACCAAGCGCTCCCCCGATGAGAATAGAAGTGAGAAATTTACGACTTTTTTTCTTTGCCATGTGATATTTTCATAAAATATGAACACAAAATGAGTTCATAGTTAATGTAGGCTTTATTGGCTTCTTTTCAAGCAAGAGTAGTTGTGTAATCTCCTGGAAATGGCCCTATCATTTCTTGAAATATTTAGAGCAAGTCTTTGTACTCTTCAAAACGATGAAGGGCGAATGCATCAGTCATTCCTGCAATGTAATCCTTAATAACAATATGCCGTTTTTCATGCTTAAAAAGCTCTCTAATAGATTGTGGTAAGAGCTCGTCTTTTTCAGAATATAACTGAAAGAGCTCTTTAATTACCTTTTGTCCTTTTACAGCCTGGCTCGTGATCCTTTGATTGAGATAAAAGTGATGCCCTAAGTAATCTGCTAACTGATCAGCACGTTCTTGCACTTTTGGTGAATACTGAATAATTGTCTGTGGCTTTTGCAGTGGCATAAGCAGCTGCCTTTCTTGGATTTGAGCATTGGAGTACTCAATAACATCATTGATAAGAATACTGATAACCCTGTTAATAGCAGTATGTCGATAAAGATCTTCCCCAAGAGCGGACAGAGAAAGCTCATCTGTTGCTATTTGCCATATCTCTACACTTTCCTGGAGAGATTCGTAATGCAGTATACCTGCCCGAAGTCCATCATCTAAGTCATGATGATGGTAAGCAATCGCATCAGCCAAATCCACCGCCTGTGCTTCTAGTGAGTGAATGACTGGCGTCTTCCCATCATCATGGGTGGCCCGATGCTTCATCATCCCCTCGATCGTCTCGAAGCTAAGATTCAGTCCAGGATAGTCTGGAGATTTACTTTCCAGATGCATAACGATGCGACGAGACTGTTCATTGTGCTCGAATGAATCATCAAAACGCAGCATCATATCTGCCATAGCTTCCTCTCCAGCATGACCAAAGGGGGTATGCCCAAGATCATGAGCTAGAGCAACCGCTTCACAGAGATCTTCATTTAAAGCTAAAGCTCTAGCTATATCTCTGGCTACCTGAGAAACCTCTATGCTGTGTGTAAGACGCGAGCGAAAATGATCACCGTGATGGGAAACAAAAACCTGGGTCTTGCCACCTAACCTTCGGAAAGCCTTGGAATGCATGATGCGGTCACGATCTCTTTGAAAACTGGTCCGAAAAGGATCTTCTGCCTCTTTATGCTTCCTGCCTCTTGATTGAGCAGACCGGATAGCGTAGCTAGCTAAGGAACTGTTTTCATCTTCGAAGAGCTGTTCTTGAGTTTTCAGCATGGAGATATTTAGTAAGTGTTTATAGCTTAGGAAAAAGCTCGACATCTGGAAAGCCCTTTGTTCATTTAAATATGTACAAATGTTCTCACTGTGTTGTTTTTTTATATTAAAATGACCTGCCAAAAGCCAAAAAACCTGTGTTATCCTGATGGTGATCAAAAAAACTTTATGAAAACCCTCTACATCAACACTGCTACACCTCAAGCTGCCATCGCTCTTTATGAAGGAGATGAAGTATTGAGCTATAAACAATGGCTTTCTGAACAAAATGAATCGGAGACCTTAAACCCTGCTGTAGATACCCTTTTAAAAGAACAAGGAATCAGCCCTGAAGATATTGATCAACTCCTTGTCTGTGTTGGCCCAGGAGGTTTTACGAGCGCTCGAGTAGGCGTTTCAGCTGTGAATGCTTGGGCTTTTGCTCTGAATATCCCTGTTGCTGAAGTATCTGCCTTTGATCTCTACAAGGACCTCTATCACTCTGATGAATGCTATCTTTTGGTAGTGGCAAACAAGGCTGAGAGTTGGATAAAGGCGCCTCATGGTGATCCAAAATGGGTGAATGTGGAAGACCTAAAGCTCCCACAAAGCTTTGCATTTACAGGAATACTGAATGATGAGTGGAAAATATTTTTGGAGTCTAAAGGGGGGACCTTTGTTGATACTAAAGAATCAATCCCCTACCTCGAAGGCCTTACTTTCTCTAAAAAGATCATAGAACCCTGGTACTATAAAGATCCGAATATTACTTGGAGTGCTAAGATTGCTCCGATTAGTAAGAATGGCTAGACTCTTTCGGATGGAATTTTCAGAATTATCAAATTTTCGAAATTATCAATTCAGTCTCAACTGCTTCTAGCTTTAAGCCTCTAGTAAATCCCCATGCTCCACATCGTCTCTACCCCTATCGGCAATCTTGAAGACATGACTTTTCGTGCCGTCCGTATTTTACAAGAAGTGGACTTTATCTGTGCTGAAGACACGAGAACCAGCGGGGCACTCATGAAACATTACGATATCAAAACTCCGATGACCTCCTTCCACTCTCATTCGAGTGAGGGAAAACGAGAGGCTATAGTGAGACGGATACAAGAAGGAGAGTCAGCTGCCTTGATCTCAGATGCAGGGACTCCGGGGATAAGTGACCCAGGATGGGCTTTGATAAGAGATTGCCTTGATCAAGACATCACAATTTCACCTGTTCCTGGTGCTAGTGCCTTATTATCAGGCTTAGTGGGCTCTGGCCTGCCAATGGATAAGTTTGTCTATCTTGGATTTCTTCCTTTGAAAAAAGGTCGCCACACGCTCTTTAGTCAATTACAGGAGGAAAAAAGGAGTATCGTTTTTTATGAATCTCCAAAAAGAATCATCCGAACTCTCGAGTACATCTCTGGATACCTTGAAGAAGAAACTGAAGTAGTGGTTGCCCGAGAGCTTACAAAGATCTATGAAGAGTTTATAAGAGGTTCGTTAACCACTGTTTTGGCAGAACTCAAGAGCAGGAGCTCGATCAAAGGAGAAATGGTGGTAATATTGAAACGTCCAGGACGATAGTCTTGGAGTCTTTCTTTCTCCTCACACATGAAGGTCGCTATAGTCCATGATTTCTTGTTTAAACTCGGTGGAGCCGAGCGTGTGGTGAAGGAATTCGCTGACATGTTTCCTAAAGCCCCAATCTACACCTTGATCTATGATGAGGAAAAATGTGGGTCTGTTTTTCCTGTTGACCGTGTCAGACCAGCTCCGATGCTCAAAAAATACCCTCGTTTTTTTCAGAAGAATCCTCAGTTTTTATTGAAACGAATGCCACAGGCTATCGAAGACTTTGATCTTTCTGAATACGATCTCGTGATTTCTTCAAGTGGTGCTTTTTCTCATGGAGTGATCACAGGTCCACAGACGAAGCATTTGTGCTACTGCCACTCTCCGATGCGCTATGCTTGGGATTATACTCATGAGTATTTAGCCGAAAAGAAATTGAGTTGGCTGATGGAATATATAGTGAGGAAGATTTTGAACTCTGTCCGACAATGGGACCGAGCAGCTGCTGACCGTCCTGATAAATATTTAGCAAACTCGAAGCATGTTGCCCAGCGATTAAAGAAGTACTTCCAAGTCGATGCAGAAGTCCTCTACCCGCCTGTGGATGTCGATCGATTTTACCCATATGAAAGTGCTGAAGACTACTTCGTGATTGTTTCGGCACTCAGTCCTTTTAAGAGGATTGACCTCGCTATCAGTGCTTTTAATAAAATGGGTAAACGCCTCGTCATCATCGGAGATGGAGCTCATAGGAAAAGCTTGGAAGCACTAGCTGGACCAACGATAGAGCTCAAAGGAAGACTTAGCGATCGTGAGGTGAAGCGTTATATGCAAGCAGCTAAAGCGCTTATCTTCCCTGGTGAAGAAGACTTTGGGATCACTCCTGTAGAAGCCATGGCTTGTGGTAAACCTGTTATTGCCTTTAAGAAAGGAGGAGTAGAAGAATCTGTAGTAGAAGGTATCACTGGGGTTTTCTTCCCCGAACAATCCGTACATTCACTGGAGCAAGCCGTCGCTCGATTCTATGAAACTGAAACAGAATTTGATGCCGACATCATCCATGAAAGAGCCGAACAGTTTAGTACGCAAGAATTTCGTGCAGCGTTTAAGAAGCAGGTAGATGAGTTTATGGCAATCTAACTGGAAGCTGAAAGCTAATGGCCGATAGCTTGTTCACTCCGTTCACATCAGGAAGAGCAAGCTGTAGTGAGATTTTTTTATTTCTGATATTCTGAAAATTCGATAATTCCGGAAATTAATCTAGAATTCTTTCATTAAGCTCTTTAAGCTCCTTACACTCCTTAAGCTTTTTTATGACTTTCCCCATCAGCGTCCTCCTCGAAAACATCCGATCTCTCCATAATGTCGGCTCTATCTTTAGAACTAGTGATGGCGCTGGAGTCGAGCAAATCTATCTCACAGGATACACTGGAACTCCTCCGCGTATTCAGATTGATAAGGTTGCCCTTGGTGCTCAAAAGACCATCCCTTGGAAGCAATATAAGAGACCGATGAATGGGATTAAGAAGATGAAGGCAGCTGGCCTACAGATTGTCGCTCTTGAAACTGGCGATGACGCCATAGATATCTACGACTTTGAGCCGGAATGGCCGATGGCTTTGATCGTTGGGAATGAAGTGGAAGGAATCTCTGAGAAACTGTTGGAAGCTGCTGACGTGAAAGTAAAACTCCCCATGAATGGTCAAAAAGAGAGCTTAAATGTCAGCTGTGCCTTCACTGCAGCTATATATGAACTCAGGAGGAAATGGGATGTGAATAAAAGGAAAAAGGAATAAGGGAAGACAGCCGAAGACATCATTTGTATTTCGACCTGAGAATGAACACAAAAAAACCCCATACCTTTCGGTGTGGGGCTTTGAAATTCTACGAGTAGAAACGATTCTTCTTTCGTTTCGCGCGGTAGCGCTCTCGGACTATAGCTCCTTCCTTTTGTTTAGTAAGGCTTTCATTCCGGTCGAAATAACGTGCTTTACGGGTACTTTTAACGATAGCCGCTTTTTGCGTTTTTTTCTTCCAACGTCCGATAACTTTTTCGTTTGACTCACCATCACGGCGAACAACTGCTACTGCCATAACTCTTTCACCTCCTAATTATATTTAAGGATAAAAAGCTTAAAAAAGCTAAGTAATTGTAGTGTTTTAGTGAATTTAGTCAAGGAGTTAGTAGTTGGTAGTGAGTAGTTTGTAGTGAAAAATTTGTAGTTTGGAACATTGATTGATTCTTGGACTTTATCCTTTGAGATTTGTTCATTGCTATTTCATTGGAAATTGAAAATTGAACATTAAAAATTGACTCCTCTCTTTCCCTTGATTTCACCCCCCAATACGGTTAATACTTAACTGCTTTTCTTTTCATAATAAGACATGAAACCCGTAACTATTGAGCAGATTAAATTCCGAGAAAATGAGACTTTTTTAAAGAGTTTTACTGACGGACCGAAGAGAGACAAGGGTCAACTCTTCTTTCATATAGACCTTCCTGACAATCCTGGAGCTGAAGATGCCTTGGCAGAGAAACTTTGGAGAGCTCTTCACGATAGCTTTTTTAACTGTCAGTCTGATGATGCTTACTTCTGCTTCGAAGAAGCTTTAAAGTCAGCTAATGAAGCATTAGAGCAAGAAAACAAGAAACGTGAATCAGGGAGTATCGGGAGGATCCATGCTGTTGCTGCACTACTCCACGAAGGAATGCTTCATTTCTCTCAAGCTGGTCAAGCTGGAGTTGCCCTTCGTCGTGCTGACTATTTTGGAGTCATTAGTGAAGGTGCCGAAACTGATAGCGAGATGGAATTTTCTACTATCTCCTCTGGAGATCTTGCAAATGGTGACTCTATTGCCTTCTTAACTCGCCCTTTACCCTTCTCTGATAACGAACTCCTAGAGATCTTTTCAGAGAAAGGATCAAGAGTGACTAGTCAGATAAAGAACCTCTCTAAGCAAAAAGAGATTACTGGAATGGTATCATTTTTTGTCTTTGCAGATGAGACTGCAGCTGTCAGCCCAGAGGAAGAAGGGGGTGAACCGACAGAAACATTTGATCAGACTGAAAGCCCTGAAGATAAGCCAGAAGCACTAGAAGAAGAACTGGATACTATGGAAATCCCCGTTCGAGAAAAGAAAAAAAACAAAGCGGCTCAAATCATGGCTTCTTTTGGAAAGAAGTTTTCTGGTGAAAAAGCCAGCAAGGCAAATGCAGCTATGAAAGGTATGCTGACAGGTATGAGCAGCAGGATGTCAAAGATTGTCAGGAAACCCGATAGCATCAAACAGGTGAACCGGCGTTATCTCTTGGTAGCTGTTATTGGGTTGGTAGCTTTATTAGGAGTACTGGTAACTCTTCAGTCCAATTACCGAGAGCAGACTCAACAAGCTGAATATTTTGAAAGCTTGCTTTCTCAAGTACGGATGAATATAGAAATAGCTGAACAACATCATTTAATCGGAGATAAAGCAGATTCTACTAAGTTTTTAAACCAAGCGAGTACAGGACTGACTGAGATAGAAGAAGCTGGTTTTTATCAAAGTGATGTCTCGAAGATAAAGAATGAGATAGAACTCAAGAGAGATGTCTTTGATTCGATTTTCCGTGTGGAAAACCCAAATGTTTTTGCTGATCTTTCTCAAAAAGGAACTGTAGATGCACTCGGTCTCATCAACACAGCAGATCAAAGAAACTTTATCTATGAACCGAGAAGGCTCTTTGAGACCTTGCTCGATAAAGTCCAAGAACCACAGCAAATCGATCAAGAAGAAATCGTCACTGCTGGAGCGGAGCTTGAAGACTTCAACGTCCTCGCTTTCACCACTCAATCAGGTCAAGTTATGGAATATGAAGTAAGAAATGGACGTTTTGCTGCTGCAACAACCCAAGATGACACCTGGAAGAAGGGAGTAGATATCAAAACATTTAATGGAGAATTTATTTATCTCCTTGATACAGCTAGTAACACTATTTGGAAATACCGTCGTCTTAGAAGCGGCTACAGCACTGCCAGCGCTTACAACTCTGAAGGAGACCTCAGCAATGCTGTTTCTATCGCTATCGATGGAGATGTTTATGCCCTTAATCGAGATGGATCTATTGTCCGTTTCCGAAGAGGAGAAGTGCTTCCTTATGAAATCAAAAGCCAACCTTCACTAGCCCTGGAGAACCCAACACGAATCTTTACTTTGCCTGAGGCAAGCAGAGTCTATGTATTAGATTCTGCTAACAAACGAGTAGTAGTCTATACAAAGGATGATGTTGGATCTGCGCAGTATGACAAACAAGTCGTATTTGATAGCTTGCAAGCAAATGAAATCAGAGATTTTTATGTAGATAAAGACGAACAAAAATTGACTGTGCTCACTGCAGATAAGGTGTATATCTCAGATCTCTAGTAGTTTTTCATCCCTATACCTGAATGGATATCACATCAGAATTGAATCGGATTTCCGAGGATGTCCAGGCAGTGCGGGCCTATCTTTGACAACTCTAGCCTGCGTCAAGATGTAAAACGTCTTCAAGAGCAATCAATGGCTCAAGATCTTTGGGATGACCCAAGCGCTGCTGAATTGCTGATGAAATCTCTTAAGGGAAAAGAAAAAATGCTTCAACAACTAACCCAGTTGCTGGATGATTTTGAAGTTTATCAAGAGATGGCTACTGACGGCGAAAAAGAACTCATCCCAATGGTTGAAAATTTGCTCGAAAGGAATCAAAAATTAAAAGTTATCCTCTTTCTTTCAGGTAAATTTGATCAGAATGATGCCATAGTCAGCCTCTATGCTGGAGCTGGTGGTAAAGATGCTCAAGATTGGGCTGAGATGCTCCTGAGAATGATCGTGCGCTACTGTGAGCAACAAGAGTGGTCTATAGACATCCTGGATCGAAATGATGCTGAAGAGGTGGGAATTAAATCTGTCACTTTGGAAATCAAGGGTCATATGGCTTATGGCCTCCTGAAATCAGAGCATGGTGTCCATAGACTTGTGCGCCTCTCCCCTTTTAATGCTGGTAATACTCGTGAGACTTCTTTTGCGAAGATCGATGTTTTACCATTGGTGGAAGAAGACCTCAGTGTAGAAATCCCTGATGATGATCTTAAGATAGATGTCTTTCGAGCGAGTGGGAAAGGTGGTCAAGGAGTGAATACTACCGATAGTGCTGTGCGCATTACCCATATTCCTACCGGATTGACTGTGCAGTGTCAGAACCAAAGAAGTCAGCTGCAGAACAAAAAGACTGCCATGGGTATCTTGAGCTCCAAGCTGGTTCAGCTCAAAGAAGAACAACATGCTGAGCGTATACAAGACCTCAAAGGAACTCAGCAAGAAGCTGCCTGGGGTAATCAGATCCGATCTTACGTGCTTCACCCTTATCAAATGGTCAAAGACCACCGAACGAATGTTGAAAGTAGTCAGACCGATAAAGTACTGAATGGTGATATTACTGAATTTGTTGAAGGATTTTTAAGGCAAGATTAGCTCTCATCAGAAAAATATTTATTTGTCATTATTTGACAAATACAGTAAAGATCATTTAAAATGCAGCCTTAAACTTTTATGTGTTGCACTATGGCTATCAAGGATCTCAATCAGGAAGATTTAGATTTTCTTAAAGAAGGACTGGTAGATCTTGTAGAAAATGAAAAAAGATGGAATGAGCTCCTCCCTTTGCTCATCAAAGAGATTAATAAAATCCGAAAAGGAAGTGTTCGAGAAAAAATCGAAACAATAGTGAGATTGTATAATACAGAAGGAATTTACCTTATAAGAGCAGTAAGAGATTCTCTAAAGCTTGTTGTATCTTGCTCTTGTGGTCAATGTGACCAACGCCATACTGTCCCTGCCAAGAAACATCGTGGAAAAATTGAATTTCCGATCATAAAACTCTGCGAGTCAGATGAAGGTGGCCGCACAGCTATTCCTAAAAAACGTGTCCGAAATAGAGGAGAGCATTAAGATTCTGTTTCTTCATTTTCTTCTGCTTCTTGGAAGGAAGCTTCTTTTTCTTCCTCTTCGCCCAGGAGTTCATCCAGTGCTTTTTTTGCTTCTTCGATTTCTTTTAAGGTTTGCTCCAATTGCTCTTTTTTTTCGTTGATGTTTCCAGAGATACTATTGATATCTTCTTTAATATTTTCATACTTCTCTGTAGCAACGTTAATTTGCTGATTAATCGTTTCTTTAAGCTCTGAAGAGCTATCTGTAGCCTTTTCATACCAGCCTAGAACTCCTTCTTTTACCTCAGAATAGGTCTCATCGAGACTACCTGCATTTTCTTCCCAGATGGTCTTTACTTGATTGTATCCTGAGATAGAGATAATCAGAATAATCACATAGAGGAGTAGTTTTCGCATGAGAAGAGGGTCATAAAGTGACTGTATTTTTACACCTTTATCTCCATTTGGGGAGCGAAAGAATTTTACAGACTTTGTTTGATATGTTTAAACTTCAGGTAATATGTGGCAGTCATGAACCTGGTTTGAAAGAGAACTTATTTGAAAGGAATGAAGATCGAGCAAAAACAGATCGACAAACTGGTGAGAGAAGCTCAAAAAGGCAATACTAAAGCTTTTGCCGAGATTTATGATCTCTATTTCCCTCAGATTCATAAATATGTGTATTATAAGGTCTCAGAAGATCACGTAGATGATGTTGTCTCCACAGTGTTTATCAAGTCTTGGAGTAAGCTCAACAAATATAGAAAGCAAAAATGTGCTTTTGGGGCTTGGGTTTTTCGAATAGCTCACAATACTGTAGTGGATCATTATCGGACGAATAAAGAGTTTTATGAGCTTGAAGACCGTATAGCTGATGACAATCAGGCCTTGAACCCCGAACGACTTACTGATATCTCACTAACAGGAAAAAGGGTGCAACGTGCCCTGAAAGGTCTGGGAGAAAAATACCAAGAAGTCATTTTGCTCAAATATATGAATGACATGAGTAATCCTGATATCGCCAAAGTGATGAAGGTATCTGAAAGCAATGTACGAACACTACAGCATAGAGCACTCAAACAACTCAAATCGTTTATAGAAGATGAAGATCGAGCTATCGAACGCCGTCTTGCTGACGCTGCTGGTGATCGAAAACCAGGTCTACTCCGCCGTTTTTTTGCAAAATCATGAGCCAGAAAAAAAAGCATTTCATTCACCGTAATGAGGGATTTGAATGTCTTCATTGTGGATTTTTAAATCCAGCTTCAGCTTCTAGTTGTAGAAATCACTGCATTCATTGCCTCTATTCGCGTCATGTTGATAAAGAAGTGCCAGGTGATAGAGCAAGTGATTGTATGGCCTTAATGTCCCCTACTCGACTCGAACAGAACAAAAAGAAGGGCAAAATGATCGTGCATGTCTGCACCCAATGCAGGAAAGAAATGCTGAATAAAGTCGAAGAAGACGATGAGATGGATGCCGTGATTGAGCTTGGATTGAAAGTCATAAAAGGCTAGTATAAGGCAAATAATTCATTTTATGCCCAGCATCCCAAAATCTTGGACAGAGCTTGGAATCAACCCTGAAGCCCCTCAAATCATCGCTGTATCTGGTGGCCCTGATTCGATGGCTTTGCTGCATATTTTACATAGTTTTGGCTTTAAAAAACTCATTGTAGCTCATGTCGATCATGGCATTCGTCTCGATAGCTACCATGATGCTCACTTAGTCTCACATTTTACTGAATCTCTCAACAGAAATTTTTTCTTGAAGCAAGTGAATGTCCCCAAGCTTGCAGATCAACGAAATGAAAATCTAGAGGCGGTGGGGAGAGATGAGCGCTATAGCTTCTTTCGACAATTAAAAGCTGAGCATAGAGCTCAATACATTGTCACAGCTCACCATGCTGATGACCAAGTGGAGACGGTTTTGATGAATATCGTCCGTGGTTGTGGAATGAGTGGATTGACAGGTATATCTGGTCTTGAAGGCGATCTTTGGCGTCCTCTTCTGCACTTTTCGAAGCAAGAACTCCTCCAATACTGTCGAGAGCATGCTATCTCTTATGTGAATGAATCAAGTAATCAAGACCTGACCTATCGACGCAACTATCTCCGCCATCAAGTTGTGCCCCAACTCAAGAAGTTGAACCCAAACTTGCTCAATACCATGCAAAAGAATATTCATGTCTGGAAACTTGCTCAAGAAGAGCTCGAAGAAAAAGCTCGATTATTTTTGATTGAACACCGTGAAAGAGATCAGCGCTACAGTATTCGTCCTTTTTTGGATAAAAGCGAGATGGAGCAACAAATGATCTTGAGAGAGTTGCATCAAGCAGTACACGGTCATAAGATGAACCTCGAACAAGCTCATCTCGAACAAGTCTTGAAGATTCTTCGTCAGAAGGTTTCTGGTAAACAAAAGGAGTTTGGTCCAGGCATGAGTGTGGTCAGGAGGAGGGATTCTTTTGAGGTGCTTCCTCATGAGGAGCTCTATGACGATATGAAGTAGGAAAAGATGAAGGAGTGAGATGAAGATTTAAGGGGTGCAGGGAATAGATGAAGATCAAGGAGTGAGATGAAGATTTAAGGCTATATAATATAATAACTATGCTTAGCACATTCCTCCCTACACTAGCTGCTGACCAAATTACTCAGCTCAACACCCTGGCTGATATTTTTTTGGAATGGAATCAGAAGCTGAATCTGAGTGCAATCAGAGACCGTGAAGGAGTAATCATGAAGCATATTGTTGATTCCCTGTTAATCATGGAATACGACCAGATTAACGCTGGACAGAGAATATTAGATCTTGGGACTGGTGGAGGGTTTCCTGGCTTGGCCTTGGCTATTGTCTTTCCTGAGACGAATTTTGTCTTAGTAGATGCGACTGAAAAAAAGATCCGAGCCGTAGAATCGATGGCAGATGCCCTAGGCCTGAAGAATGTGAAATGTGTTGCTGCTCGAGCTGAAGAGCTCGGTAGAGATAAGGCCCATCGGGAACAATATGATCTCGTAGTTGCAAGAGCGCTAGCGGGCTTCTCAACTCTTTTGGAATACTGTTTGCCATTTGTAAGACCTGGAGGGCATTTCATCGCCTACCAAGGCCCAGAGCTCTCTGAATCATGGCAAGAATTCCAGGCGGTGGCTAAGAAGCTCTCTGCTCAGATAATAGGCTGTGAGACGGCAGTACTTCCCGATTTAGATCAGTCTCAACGGTGTTTTGTCTCAGTAGAGAAACTTTCCGTGATAAACAAGGCGTACCCACGCCGAATCGGTATTCCAAAGAAAAAACCCCTCACTTAAGAATTTTTAGAAGAATTCCTTGCCTAAAAAGCGCTTTTTTCCTATAATCTCTGAGCTTTAGATATAAATCCAACTTATGCCACTCCTGAAACACGCCATCAAGAAGATGAAACAAGACGTGAAGAAGAATCGTCGAAACAATGTCTACCGAAATAGACTCGTTACTCGAATGAAAGATCTCGAAAAAGCTGTCCATGACAAAGAAGCTGATAAGCTCCCTGAGCTACTCAAAGCTGTTTACTCAATCATTGATACCGCTCAAAAAAAGAACCTTATCAAGAAAAACAATGCTGCTCGTAAGAAATCACGAATGGCTCGTCTCGTTGATACTGTATTGAACTCTAAATAGAGACACTCCTTTGATTATAAAAAAAACCCTGATCCATATGGACAGGGTTTTTTTGATCATTTGAAAGTTTTTTAGTTCTCTTCAATGAAGATACGAGTATCGACTTCTGGTTTTTTTTTGATCGTTTGTTCACCAGATAACCAATCAACGGTCACTTGTTTTACTTCTGTCTGTTCTCCTAAACCAAAGATCAGTGATGTACTCGGATCAGAAAGGAATCCAATACTGTTAAGCATTACTTGTTTCATTTGCTTTCCATCTGCCAACTCGAGAGTCACTGTAGCTCCTAGAGATGCTACTGTATCTGGCATGATGACTTTTAAGAAATGAGCATCCCCTCCCTCACTGAGGTAAGCCTTACTTGGACCATCGAGATTGACGTAAAAAATATCTGGATACCCATCTCTATTCCAATCAGAAATCAATGGCGTCATAGCAAAAGCTGGATTAACTGCTCCCGTCAGCTCTGTGATTGGCTGCCAGTTCTTGGCATCATCTTGCATGAGAATTCTTCCTGGCAGTGGATTGAATTTATGTGCCAACCATTTGATGTAGTTCTCTGCTACGATGAGTTCTTTGCTTCCATCATTATTGAGGTCTGTGAAACTTGCTCCCCATGCAAACTCATAATCAGTCATTACTGTTTTTTTGAATGTGAAATCTCCTTGGTTTTCTAAGACAATCCAATCGACTTCTTTCTTCTGACTATCGAGTAGATCTCCTTGTGAAACGAAGTCTGGCAGAGTGTTTCCGCTATTACTGAAATATAAATCTTGATCTCCATCTTCATCAAGATCAGCTATAGCCATTCCCATCCAAAAACCATAGCCACTTGGACTTTCTTGCTCTTCAAAACGTTCTCCTTGAAGGTTTTTATAGATACGGATGCTGTCTGTATTTGGAGCTATCACTAAGTCTTGCCACCCATCTCCATCAAGATCTACGAAACTCGAAAGGAAAGTATTTTGTCTGAAGTCTATACCTGAAGCAGCAGTGGCATCCACCAAGCCTTGGTCTTTGTCTCCCAAGAGAAGGATGTTTTCTGTTTTATGATTTGGATCGTTGAATGTCGCAGATTTGAAATGTTCCATCTGGATGAAAGTGCTGACATAGAGATCTAGCAACCCATCTTTATTGATATCTCCTGCAGCTATAGAAAAAGGCGTTGCTCTGTTAGGGAGTTTTAGATTTAACTGAGCTTCTGTGAAAGCATTGTTTTCATTGATCAATAAATAGAGATCGTCAGATCGAGCAATAATAATGTCTGTGTCCTGATCATTATCAGCGTCTATTGATATAGCCCCTAAGCTCGGCAACTTCCCAGAGAGATCTTCTGGAGTAGGAAGAATGTTTAAGAAACCTCCGTCTCGGTAGCTCAATAAAACATCAGCCTGCCCTTCACCTCCTCCTATAAAAATCTCATCTACTCCATCTTCGTCGACGTCTATCAAAGCTGAGCCTAGAAACGGTGGACCATCACTTTTTTGGTGAGTATAAGCTACTGGAGCTTCTGTAAAAACCGGGATTGAAACACCTGGAAACTGATCAACAAACTGTTCCATACCGAGCTCTGGATGTTCGTTGGCTTGGATGACGAATGGCTTCCCAAGGAAGGCCACTAAGCCAAGGAGAATTAAAACAATAAGTCCGATGATTTTTTTTCGCATAGTACTGATGAGTTAAAGAAGATGAAAATGATTAACGGATATATAACATTTCATTCAAAGGTTTTATGATAAAGCGGAATACAAGGGCGTATGCGATGGGTGCAAAAATATGCACTAAAAACTGAAGATGTTCTGGCGTTTCTAATCTCATACTTGGGAAATCTAGAGTGAATCTCCCTATCAAAGAGAGTATTAAGCCAATGACTATTCCGTAGGCAAGGTACTTATGACTGTCTTTCTTTAAGGGAATTGATTCTCTAAATATCAGGAATAGTGCATTTAATACACCGATGAGAATCGGATATGCTAAAGGGACCATCGCTAATGAATAGCTTGTCTCTGGATTTGCTATCTTTGCAAAACCTAGATAGCCCATCAAAGGCAGCAAAAAAACTGGTACTGACGACCCAATGAGGAAAGCCTTGCAGAGCACTTTGTTTTGAATAGTCATACTGTGTAAAATGAATTTGGTCCTAGTGTATCACATCAGAAGTTTTTTTTGAGTAGCTTTAAAAGACCAGAATCCTTCTGGATCAGCTCCAATCACACATCTTTAATATAAACAACTATTGGTCCTAATGAGTAATGGTGGGCCCGCCTGGATTTGAACCAGGGACCTGTCGGTTATGAGCCGATCGCTCTAACCCCTGAGCTACGGGCCCTTCATCGAAGGGACACTTCGAAGGTGATTGTAACGAAAAATAGTCCTTTAACCAATGTTTTCTTTGGAAGTTCTCCCTTTCTACATATATTCATTCGTTATGAAGTCGTTCATTTGGCAAAAAAGAAGGCCTAGGAAATACTCCATTTTCAAAACTGTGATACATCATTGAGCTAGTTACTCCAGAGTATCATTCAACTCGTCACGGTCCATTTTTATTGGATTAATGAGATCCCTCTTGAGTTCCGCTATTCTCGTACGTCTTCGCTTCCATTTCTCCCCTTCTAGTCGTCCACTCGGATGTTTTCTTTCTATTTCATCGATAAGCTTCTCGTATGAATCGAGGAGAAAACCAGCGCGAATGATTTTATCTGTAATAACTGCTTTCTTACGAACTAATGAATCACCTAATCGAAACAGCCCTCGAAACTCTTCTCCTTCATACTCACCACCTTCACCAAAGACTTCGAACTCATGTTCACGACCATATTTAATGACTTTTCCAGCGAATCGAATAGCTTTTAAAGGTCCTTCTGGATTATGGATATATGGTTCAACCGTGATGATCACATCTTCTTTTCCCTCTAGTGCGGCTCGAAATTCATATGCTCCTTTTGGAGTTGTAGCAATGTCACTATCAGAAGGAATTTTACTACTCCCCTTTTTAATCCGAAACAAAGCATGGCTTCCAAAGAGGGCAATAGGCTCACTCACCAGATCGAGAAGACTGAATATTACTCGATCAATTCTTTGAAAATCTCTCCTTTCTTGTTCTTTAGGAATCACTCCCTCCTCTTCATTATCAAGCTCTGGAAAATTGAGATCTTCAAGCCTTACTGTTGGGCTCACTGCGTTGGAAAGTTTCAATACCTTATGATACGTATCTTCAACCAGTCCATGAAGCCTTAAATCAGCACGTGGAATTTTCACCATATGTCTTAATCTTTTTGGTTTTTTATTTTTTTGATCTGTATTTTCTCCTGGGTTTTCTTCAGTCATTTTTTTGCTATAAATCCTCTTATTATAGCATTTTAATGACCTTTAAACAATTTACCCAAGCCCGTTCCAAGCTAATTGGAAGACCGTCTTCATGGTTCTGTAAAAAGACTCGTGCTCGATGATCACTCCCATCATTTCATCTTTATGATAAGAAAAAATTGCTACTTTGTTTTTCTCGTAAACATCTACATGGATCTTTAGTGGAAACTTTTTTGGATCAACATACTTTAGCTCTCTCAAATGTCCTTTTTGAGTTTTTGGAAGCTTCTTAGATATAGGAACAAAGCCGCTGACAATCCCTCTATAAGAAATGTTTTTAGATACTCTAAGAGGAAGAAATTCGTCATTGATGTACTTCATCATCTCTGGATGCATCTTTTTTTCATCTATCCCCATGAAACTATCTCGACTTGAATCCGGCACTTCCAACATTGTTTTAGCAATCTGTTTAATACCTTCAACTCCTTCATAAAAAGTAATACGAGGCTTTTGAGCGTATTGATTTGTGATGGCTATCAGCTCTGGGAGCATCTTCATGAGTTGGCTGGCATCATCTTTCATTCCCTCGATGAGGATCCTCGGACTCGTTGCAGCATAGTACTTAATGTTTGTTTTTTTGTAGAAGTTTACCAAGCCTTTTTTCAGCATGGAATTGAGTAAACTATAGGTACTCGTTCTATTTTCTCCTATACTTTTTGCCAATGTATTTGCTCGCGAGGAACCCATTTCGAGAAGCTTAAGATACAGCTTTATCTCTTTTTTACCCATTCCTAACTTTTCCAAAAGACCATTGTTCATAAAGTTGACTTAAAAAATCGACACTTTAAATATCTCATATATGACTTATATAAGCAATTATCACACATTAAACTCTAATTCTGACTTATAATTATTGATGTTTTTTAACATTGCTACTCTAATAGCTTCTTAGATCAATAATAGCTCTACCATGGATGCCCCTAAAAAACTTGGTTTTGTACCTCCACATAAAAAACCTTATCTTCATGCAGAAAATAGAGAGTTAATGAAGATTATCGAAAAGCTTCATGTAGCTAGACTTTTAAATCATCAACAGATGGAAAATATTTCTGTTCACATTGAATCTGGCGACATCCTTTCTTTAACTGAATATACTCATCCTGATCAGCGTCCAGACACCCTCTCTAAACTCGATACCGTGATTGGCAAAACAAGAACTGAAGTCATCAACTTGAGCAACTCAAATAGCCTGAAAATTACCTACGAATCTGAAAATCCTTTTGGAAGTCACTATGACCGTGTTTACCTAAGACTCTTCAAAGATTTCTTAAACAGTGAAAAAGCCGATAAAGATATTATCGAAATTAGCTCAGGAAATGCTGGAGTCTCTAGTACTGTCATAGCCCTCCTATTTGGTAAAAAGATCAGCATCGTCATCCCAAGGACTGCATACAGAATACGTGAAACCCTCTTGCAGAGACTTGGTGCAACAGTCTACGTAAGCCCTCAATCGAAAGGTTTACTAGGATCGAATCAAGTTTTAAAGCAACTTCTTGAAAAAAACTCAAGTGAAGGGACTCCATCGTGGTTTTTAAATCATTCACATGTCGATGCTTCTCTAGAAGCTGTTGCACCTATTGCTGAGGGCAATAAAGATGTGGATTATTTCTTTTCTGCCATGGGGAATGGGACTTCTCTTAGAGGAATTGGAGAGAGGTTTCGAGGTCTCAACCCGAAAATAAAAATAATTGGTGTTCGTTTTCCCCAAAAATTACAAGCGTTTCAAAAAATGCTCATGCCGGGTGGTGACCAAGTAGCGATGTCATTCCCACACCTTGAAGCCTTTACTCCAGATGGAATCGAATGGGTTGATTTAGATCTCGTACATCAGAGGAGTCAAAATGAAGGACTGGGTCTTACTTCTGCAATGGTGAAGATTGCTGTCGATCAATTTATAAAAAGAGAAGATATAACAGACAAGAAGTTTTTCGTCATCGATTATGATCATGTAAATCGATATGCCGGTTAAAAACTCTCCTTTGCTGCAGCTTAAAATTTCCGCTACCATAAGCGAGATTTTTAGAAAAAACTAGTAGCATCCACATGCGTCTCCAACTCGAACGAATCCGACATCAACTTCTCCAACTCAAGGAGGACCATGAAGCTATGGAAGCTGTGATTGAACAGCTTTTGAAAGAATATGATGACGCTCTCCAACCTCCGTTTAGACGACAGATTAACTTCATCCATAAAGCGCAGCGGCTCATCAAGTTGGCACTTTGCCGAGCCTATGAAAAGCCAGAACTCCTCAAGAAAGCCCTCACTGCAGAGGATCCTTGCTGGTCTATGATGCCTGAACTAAAAGTAGATAAAGAACTGATTAAAAACCTCGCCAAACAACTTTTTGAATCTTCTGGAGCACAGATGAATGAAAAGATTATTATTGCGACCACAGAAGACGGGAGAGATGTGACGGAAGAAGTCATCGTTCACTGCCTAAGGAACGGTGTTGATTTTGAACTTGGTATCAAGGACCCTCTTCGGATGACCTATCTGATCAACGAACTAGATGAAGAAGGCCTGCAAAGACTGACTGAATTGAACATGTCAAAGTACGAAGGAGTGACACGTGAGATCATTATTTCATCGAGTAGTGATCTCGAGACGAAGAAGCTGATGAACCCAGAGAAGATGAAAATGTATAAAAAAATGAACCAGGCTATCCATGATAAAGCGATGTCTGGCGAGCTTCACTATACGCTCACCCGTATCCCAACAGTGCATGATGCTGAGCTCGATGAGATGAGTTATGAAGACTATATGCAGCTCTTTTTTGAGCTCTGTGACCAGCCTTGGGATGAAATAGAGAAAGCTCAACAGTTATTAATAGATCGATTTGATAAGACGAATGAGGTTCATATTACGAATAATGATGGTACCGATCTCCGCCTAGATATCACTGGTCAAACTTTTGCGAACTCGGTCATTGCAAAAAACATCCCTGGATCTGAGATCTTTAGCTCTCCCCTACGAGAAGGAACGAACGGTACTCTGGTCTCGAAAGGGAGGTTTAGCCACGGGTCAAGTGGTGTGATCGAAGATATTCGCCTTGAGTTTGTGAATGGGCGCATAGAAGCTTACGATGCTCAAATAAATAAAGAAAGTCTGGAGAGGATCATCACTAAAGATGATGAGCATGGAGAAGGAACTCGCCACCTGGGAGAGCTGGGCATCGGGACCAATCCGCATCTCCGTCAACATGTGATCAATAGTTTACTAGTGGAAAAGATCGGCGGAAGTTTTCATCTCGCCTTAGGGTCTTGCTATACCTATGACCATTACCTTGGTACTCCTGTGAAACTTAACAATGGCAATCGAAGTGCTTCTGGAGTGCACTGGGATATGACCACTATGCTACGAGGGAAGGATGGGAAGATGATGATTGATGGAGAACTCATACAAGACAATGGTGATTGGGTTGGAGAAGAATATGCTGTCCTCAATCAAGGCTGGAATGCTGTCGATGAAGAGCTTCGACCGCGGTGGTGGAAAGAACGATATCCTGATGGATATAAGGAGCTTTAAGAGTCTAAAAGGCGATAAAAAAAACACTGCTTTGCTGAATTGTCGATTTTTGAGATCCTAAAACAGGGTTCAGACTTGAAAAGGGTCTTATTTCCCGTAAAGTGTTAACACTTTAGAACTCTATGAAAGATTTTACTTTTTGTGTCGGAGGTCCTGCAGGACAAGGGATTAAAACTGTTGGATTCAACTTTTGCCAAGTCATGCTTCGGCATGGATACTTTGTCCATGATAACGATGAATACCCTTCCTTGATCAAAGGAGGACATAATGTGCTTTGGGGGAGAGTTTCTGACGAGCAGATTTTTTCGCACAACTCAAAGGTTCATCTCGTATTGGCACTGGATCGTAAAACTGTCCAAATACATCAAGATAGCATCGAGCCAAATGGTGTGATCTTATATGATGAGAAAATGGTAAAACTCAAAGATGAACATAAGACTCGAGATGATATTCATTACATTCCCCTCCCTCTCTTACAAACTGCTGAAGAAGTGAGTGGAAATAAAATCATGTTTAACACCGTTGGTTTAGCAGCTGCTTTTGCCATGATGGGAGCTGATATCGAGATCTATAAAGAAGTCTTGAAAGATCAATTTCAAGCCAAGGGAGAGGAAATCGTAAAAGGAAATCAAGATGTCGCTCAAGCTGGCTTTGATCTTGGAATGCAACATAAAACAGAATCACATTTTGATGCTTTCACTCCGCAAGAAAGATCAGATCAGCAAGCTTACCTTCTCACAGGAAATCAGGCGATCAGTTATGGAGCTGTGAATGCCGGATGTAAGATCCTTTGCTCATACCCAATGACCCCTGCTTCATCAGTTATGGAATGGTATGGTAAACTTGAGCATAGTCATAAGGTTGTCCTAAAACATACAGAAGATGAAGTGGCGGCTTTAAACATGACGATTGGTTCCTGGCATGCTGGGACGAGAGCCATGGTGGCTACAGCTGGAGGTGGATTTGTCTTGATGGCTGAAGCCTTAGGTTTTGCTGCTATCAGTGAAGCTGGTCCTGTGATTGTGGTATCACAACGTCCTGGTCCAGCTACCGGAGTCCCGACTTTCACCGGACAAGGTGACCTTCGTTTTATACTGCATGCTGGTCAGGATGAATTTCCGAGGATCATACTAGCTCCTGGAGATCCAGAAGAGTGTTTTTACATGACTCAAGAAGCTTTTAATTTTGGTGATATCTATCAAACGCCTGTGTTCGTCATGAGTGATAAGTTTCTTTCTGAAAGTCACTTCAGCACTCCAGAACTCGATGATGAAAAAATCGCTATCGATAAAGGGAATATTACTTTTGATGAACTTCCTGAGGACTACGTGCGTTACGCGACTAATGCGAAAGATGGAATCAGCTTACGCTCTATCCCAGGTACTGTTGGAGGCTGTTTTATGGCCAATAGCTACGAACATGATGAGCATGGCTATGCCACTGAAGAAGCCGATATGCGTATCAAGCAAGTAGAGAAACGCCATAAGAAACTCCTAAAGATTCAACAAGATCTTCCGATGCCAACGCTTTATGGTGAAGAGAATGCTGAGCTTGTGATCATCAGTTGGGGGTCGACAAAGATGGTTGCTCGGGAAGCAGCTCGAGACCTTCAATCCCAAGGGAAGAATATTGCCGTGCTTAATTTCTCATACCTCTTCCCTCTAGACTGGGACAAGCTTAGAGATGAATTAGCAAAATATCCAAAAACTCTTTTCGTCGAAGGAAATAGTGAAGGTCAGCTTGAGGGAATCTTAAAACAGTACTGTGGATTTGAAGCGACTGATCGTCACCACAGGATTGATGGGAGACCTTTTTCTCCAGAAGAAATTGTTTCTAAGATACTCGACATGATTTAAGTATTTTAAAATTTTCAGTTTTCAATTTTTAATTTTCATTCAAA
>CAYGQA010000009.1:19199-57542 GCA_964352145.1 uncultured Candidatus Peribacteria bacterium | reverse complement strand
TTCATGATGTGACTATAGCACGTGGTGAGAAAAAAATAATGACGTACAACGTTTGGCGTATGATCCGTCGAATCCGAGTGGTATCATTATTGAACCGCCGGATATGATGGATATACGCCTGATATGTGATGTCCATTTTTATTTATTCTCCACAAAGTTTTTTCCATATTTAGATATTTTATATTTTTGGTTTCACAATTGAATTAAATGGCTTTTTTGGGGGTGTCTGTAAATATGAGTAAATTTTTCTTCTCGGAGATTCTTTTGGTTTTGATGTAGTTAATCTACATATGTCGATTGCGTTCCAGTTGTTTTTAAAATACGCACAGTTCGTTCTAATTCCATCAAATATTTTTGGGTCTCTCTTTCCAAGAATTATTCCTTGAATTCCACTAACAATAATGTCGACTAATCTTAAACCCTTAAAGTTTTTTGAATCTTCAAACATTATTGAGTGCTCTAAGATTTTACCAATATCGAATCCTTCATTTCCATCTTCCAAATCCATGTTAAATCGTTCTACAGGGTGTCCAGGAAAAAACATTTCTTTAATGGTTGTGAGCCCCTGATCTCTTCTACCGGATCGTTCAGTTTCGAGAAAACCACGAATTGAATCGTTGATGTATTTTTTGTATTTTCTGCTACTTTTGTTATCACATCTAAAGTGAAATTCGGTGAATGCATTTGCGTACTTCTTGTGTATGTAATACATAAATGCTTTTTGCAACGAAACATAGATAAGATCCCTCATTAGAAGTACTTGGGCAAAATCCTGATCGCTAATCTTTTTGTCTCGTTCAGCACTATTTATCATTGCTTGAATATATTCCGCCATCCTTGGTGATTTCACGGGGCCCTCCATATATCTTGCAAGCGTTTCTTTCAGTTTTTCTGCTTGTTTGCAGCGCCATTCTTTCAGAGCTGAATGAGGATTTATATCTGAATCAAATACCTTTATGCTTATTCTAAAATCTTTGTTTCTTGCAAGAAATTCAAATACAAAAGATAAATTCTTGTCTGTCAATAATGAACCTTTTGGTTCACCACTTTTGTCTTTCTCTTCTTTGGAAAGGCGCTTATTTAGCTTCTTAAAGAATTTATCAATGCGGTATTCAAGATTCTCTGGAAACATTAATGACCCAAGAATTGAAACTGTATTAGGACTTCTTGTGTCAAAAGTCCCGCTTTCATCAATAAAAATTTGCATGATTTATATTATATTCATTAAGAGAGGAGTAAAAAATGCTCTTATTAATCAAAAAAAGCAAAAATATAATTATCGTTTATAAAAAAGTTAAAGATTTGTGGAGAAAAAATAAAAATGTATGTCACATATCGTTTGGCGCCTGATCCGACGAACTGAAATGCTAAAATTGTTCTTAGCATGAGGTATGTAGGATAGGCGCCTGTTGTGGGATGAAGCACCTACTATTCTTCGACTCTCATATCTAGATCTTCCCAAGTGCCAACAGAATTGCTTAATGTATTTTTTATTCGCTCTCTTACTTCGGCTTTCGGGTTGTTGAGCACAAGGGTTAGTGAGTTATCTCCTCTTTCGATTTTGAATTGAGCACCAGGAATTAGTTCGGTGTACATGGTAATACTCATCGTGTCGAGCTGTCCGTATCTTGGGGTGAAGTGAAATTTCATAAGGAAATTAAAGAGAGTCGAATATACATTAAAGTGCTTTTTCCCACAACTCCAGTTTATCAGAACTTTATGTCTGTCAACTGGAGATATTTGTATATTATCAGAAACTGGAGTAAATATTTATTGAATAAGAGTTTTTAAGTTGAATATTATGAATGAAGATAAGTTGAAGGTTTTTTATGAAGAATTGTTGCTGAGAGCTAAGAGTCCAAGGACTATATCATCCTATATGGGCTGTTTGAGGATGTTTTTTAATGATGATGTGAAAAGGGACTTCAATGCTCTTTCCTTGAAGGCATTTTTGGTGTCTAAGCATGAAAAAGAATATTTGTCTGCATCTACTCTTAATATGTATCGGCATGCTTTTCAAACATTTTCTCGAATTGTTTTGAAGCAGAATTTACGTTTGGATATTCCTGTTTCGAAGAGGCCGAGAAAGATTCCAGTGGTATTGTCCCATCAGGAAATAGAAAAACTGCTGGAAATGATAGAAAATCGGAAGCATTATGTAATGCTTGCTTTGGCGTATGGGGCGGGAATGAGGATTAGTGAGGTGGTGAGTGTGCGAGTTGGAGATGTGGATACTGATCGAGGAACAATTCATCTGAAAGGAGCTAAGGGGAATAAAGATCGAATCACTCTTTTTCCACAGCGCTTGTTTCAGGATATTCAGTATTTTTCTCAGGGAAAGCATGCCAATGATGTTCTCTTTCCTAGTAATCGTGGTGGAAGGCTTTCTACTCGATCATTGAGTAAGGTTTTTGAAAGAGCTTTGAAAGCAGCTGAGATACTGAAGCCAGCGACCTTTCATTCCTTACGTCATAGTTTTGCTACGCATTTACTTGAAGGAGGGACGAATCTTCGAGTGATTCAAAAGCTACTGGGTCATTCCAGTATTCGGACGACACAGATCTATACGCAAGTCTCGAAAAATTGTTTGCTGGATGTTGTTAGTCCTTTTTAGGTTTTTTCAATTCCTCTTTCCAGACCTCTCTCAAAAGCAGTAGCAATGCTGTCGGGAAGAGGATATCTCCTATGAGGATCGTTCCAACATTTAAGGGCTGGTAGTTGCCGTTTACGATCATGTCTTGGAGGTGGACGAATGCAGCTCCTTACCAGAATATTGATTTTGAGATGACTAGAGCCGTGATCATGTGTCCTCGGAGCCAAATGGCCATCAATGCTGCTACTGCTGTCCCAAGGGTGTAGAATGCGAGTTCTATTTGGAAGGGGCTTCCTGTTGGCCATCCTATGCTTTTAGCGACGCTGTCTGCCAGCACGGTATGTCCGATGAAGTTCCAGAGTCCGACGAATCCGATGAGGATCACGACGAAGTACCAGAGGAAAATTTTTATACGCTCTCTTCTTTTTGTCTTCTTTTTGAGTCGTATGTGTTGCCAAGCACTGAGAGGTACAAGGATGACGATATACAAAAAAGTCCCTATGTGTGGAATAAGTGAGAAGAGCCAATAGATGAAAAATGTCTGAGGGATGTATTGGAAGAGTAATGGCATCCAGTTTTTGAAAGGAGCTGAATCTTCATTTTCTCTTAAAAACATCCCAAAAGGAACGAGAATATCGAGAAGGATGTTCTTTTTTGGGGTGTTTTCCATTCAGTTTTTCTTTTACAATTACTCTATGCTCAGATTCAAAGCCTTTGAAGTACTCAGTTCACCTTCTTCATCAGTGCTTTCTATCGTGATGACATAGTCTCCTGGAGCGTCTGGCACCCACGAGAAAGCGTAGTTTTTGGTGGCGTCCTCTTCGATGTTTGTGCTGTAGATCGCGGTGCTGATGTTGGTCTTTTGATTGGCTGCATAGACTGAGATAGAGGCTGAAGTTTTCTGCTCTTTATTGCTGACGGTGAAGAAGAAGTCGATTGGAGTTCCGTTTCTGCTGAAGGTGGATTTGTCTTTGGGGAAAGAGAATTCTGTCCGGATACGGCTTCTTTGTTCTTCTTCGATGGTGATGGAGACATCATCTCGGCTACTGTTGCCGCTACTGTCTTTGGCGATGACGGTGATGGTATGTGGAGCAATCTCATCGGGTAGGCTGATGTCGAGCTTGTAAGGGGGTTTGTTGACACTGCCCATGATACGGTCATCGAGGAAGAAGCTAACGTTGTCGATGCTGATATTATCGATGGAGTTGGTTTGAATGGTCATGGTGGTGTTTGGTGGGAAGATAGCTCCTTCTCCAGGGAAGATAATGCTGGTTTCTGGTGCTTCGAGGTCTTCTTCGTCATTGACTTCGACGAAGATGACTGTTGATTCTTGATAAGAGAGGATGTCGGTTACGGTTGCTCCGATACGTATGCGTTCGTTGTCGTATTTCCTCGGGATGCGGATTTTGGCAGAATAAGGGTATTGTGTAACGGTTTTAACGAGTTTTTGGTCCATGAAAAATTCGACTTTTTCGACGCCATGAGGAGCTTCTATATCGACGTGTACTTCGAGAGTGCCGATAGCGACGTTGTCATCATTTTTTGGTGAATTGAACGTGATCTGAGGGCCTTTTTTGGCAGAAGTGGCGTTATGGACATCATCAAACTCTGTCGGGATACTTGTGAGCACTATTTTGTCAGAAGCGTATTCGTCGATGAATTTTTTTGCCCATATACTTACGGGTTTTTCCCAGTTGGGATCCGTTGGGTTTAATGAGTGGAAGTTTGCTACTAGTGCCTCTATTTTAGAATCTTCAGGAGTGTATTCTGTTGGGAGTTTTTTAGAAACTTTGTCTACCTCTACTGTGAGGAAGCTTTGGTCGACTTCGCTAGGGGTGTTAAATGTCGTAAAGAGTTCAGCAATGACGTCTTCATCAGGAGTCTGCTTCGAAGGAAGTAAGCCACTTCTTCTTGAGACTCTGAGCCAATTGATTCCTTCTGGTTTGTTAAACTCTTGGAGATCGTGATCTTCTGTAGCGGCGATCATGGTGGCTCTCCAGATGGGTCCAGCAGTGGTGAGTCCAGCAGCATTGAAGTTTAGAGCAGTGGCGTCGTTGTTTCCGACCCATGCTGCTGTGACGACTTTGTCGGTGTATCCGATGGTCCAGTTGTCTAATGGTTTGATGGCTCCGGCTCCGTTCCCTTCTTTGAAACGTTTATTTGAGGTTCCTGTTTTGGCAGCATTGATGTGGTTTGGGATTTGGAGAGTACTGTTCCATCCTGCTGGGCGAGCTGTTTTATCAGAGAGGATGTGATTGATGGTGTAGGCGATTTGAGGATCAAGGACCTCGTTGCTTTTTGGGATACGGTCTTCGTTGCTTTCGATGACTTTCCCATTACTCGTTTCGATTCTTAGGAATGGAGTGAAGGCAATTTTCTTTCCCCCTTTAGCAAAGACTGAGTAAGCAGTTACCATTTGAAACATCGTTGCTTCACCAGTCCCAAGACCGATAGAAGTTCCGTACTGATCCCCATCTATGAGGTCAGAGACTCCCATTTTTTTTGCTTGATTGACCACATTGTCTGCTCCAGCCAAGAAGGCCATTTTGACTGCTGGGATGTTTAGTGAGCTGGCAAGTGCCCTTCGAGCCGAGACTGGACCACTAAAAGTCCCATCATAGTTTTGGGGGATGTAGTTGTTTCCAAAGTCGGTTTCTAGATCATAGAAAATACTTGCTGGTGAATAGCCTTTTGCGAATCCAGCAGCGTATACAAGTGGTTTGAATGAGGATCCTGGTAGTCGAGGTCTGAAGACGACGTTTACATTCCCATCGATTTCTTCATTGAAATAGTCAGCAGACCCTACCATTGCTAAGATATGACCTTTTTCCAGATCAATAGAGAGGGTTGCAGCATTCGTTGCTCCGTATTTTGTTGGATAGTTGGCGATTCTTTCAGTGATGATCTCTTCTGCTGCGTTTTGTACTTTTGGATCAAGAGTGGTGTAGACCCGTAAACCCCCAGTTTCTACGGCATCTTTTCCAAATTTATTTTCGAGGAGCTCTTTTACGTAGAGGACGAAATGTGGGTGGGTGATGTTTTCTCGGTATTTTTCAAAAACTACTTGAGCAGATTCGTCGATAGCTTCTTGTCGTTGTTCTTCGGTGATGTACTCCAGGTCAAGCATTCGTTTCAGGACGACATCTTTTCTCCCTGCGACATAGTTTCCTTCTTCATCGAAGGATCCCATCAGTCCATCTTTCCCGTTTCCGTAAGGATTGTATCGAGAAGGAGCTTGTGGTAGTGAAGCTAGGATAGCTGCTTCAGCTAAGCTGAGGTTTTTTGCGTTTTTCCCAAAATAAATAAGAGATGCCATTTCTATCCCGTATGCATTAGATCCGTAGGGGATGGTGTTGAGATAGAGGGAGAGGATTTCATTTTTACTGTAGGTGCGTTCGATTTGGATAGAAAGAATGAGCTCTTTCACTTTACGAGTAATGGTTCTTTCTGATGTTAAAAGGGTGTTTTTGACGAGCTGTTGGGTGATGGTTGAACCTCCACGAGGACTTCCAATCCCGACGTATTCCGCGATAAATCCTTTTACGATCCCTCCGATATCGAAACCAAAATGTTCAAAAAATTGATCATCTTCGATAGAAATCGTCGCATCGATGACATGTTTAGGGATTTCATTGAGAGGGATTTCTTTACGGTTTTCTTCACCGTGGATGGTGTAGAGGATGTTTCCTTCGCGGTCATAGATGATGGTTGATTCGGCATTGTCAAAGCGAGTAGGGAGTTCTGGAAGGTCACTCATGACAATGAGGATGAAGACTCCCACTCCGATAGTCCCAGCCAAGATGATAGCTCCTAGGATGAGGAGGAGTTTGTTCAGCCACGAGCTCTTATTTTTCTCTGCTATCTGAGAGCGCTTACGACGTAAAAACTGTCCTATAGCATGGACTTTAAATGGTGGTTTTTTCATGAAACATTCAGCTAGTATTACCTGAGGATTTTAGCATAAATGGGCAATGAGAGTAAGGACCTTGAGGAGCTTAAAGGGGATAAAGAGTGTAAGGAGTATAAAGAGTATAGAGTTGTGTTCGATTAAAAGGCTGGGTGTAGCTGGACAGCTCATGAGCTGTCCGTACAATGTTTTGAAAAATAATAGTAGTGAGGGCTTACAGTGTTTTAAGATTTGAAAAATTGATCATTCCGAAAATTCGAAAATTCCTTGGTCATTGTGATTTGGTCATTGTTCATATCGCCTTAGCGGCTTATCCTACTTCTCCTGCGGCAGCTATAGTACTCTCCATTTCGCTGGCGCTTTCGGACATCGGGGCAGGATCATCGCTGATGAAGATAGCTCTTGGCTTGGCTCCATTGGATGGACCTACGAGACCCATTTCTTCGAGTTGGTCTAATATACGAGCTGCTTTTGCATATCCGAAGCTGCAACGACGTTGGAGAAAGCTGGCTGAGGCTTTTTTCCCTTCACGGATAGCTTGGATAGCTTTTTCGAGATCTGAACCTCCTCCGTTATTGAGTCCTCCATTTTTTGCTACAGGCATACCAGGTATGACGACATCGTTTTGTTCATCGGTGATGCTGCTGTCATAGTTTACTCCTTCTGGACTGTTGAGTTTGATGAAGTGGATTACTTTTTCTATTTCTTTCGTACTGACAAAAGCTCCTTGCACACGCATTGGCTTGGCCATGTTGCTGGCGAGGTAGAGCATGTCTCCCATCCCAAGCAAGTCTTCGGCTCCGATACTGTCGATGACAGTCCGTGAATCTGTACCTGTCGCAACAGTATAGGAGATACGAGTAGGGATGTTTGCCTTGATGAGACCAGTGATGACATCTACGGATGGTCGCTGTGTCGCAATGATCAGGTGTATCCCAGTTGCCCTAGCCATTTGTGCTAGCCGACAGATAGTTGCCTCGATTTCTTTTGAGGCGGCCATCATCAGATCTGCTAACTCATCAATCACCACTACGATGAAGGGGAGTCTGTTTTCTGAGAAGGCTTCGTTGTATTCTTCAATGTTTCTTTTCCCATGGCGAGCAAGTTCTTTGTATCTTCTGTTCATCTCAGAAACGGTCCATTTTAAAGATTGGAGAGCTTTGTCTGGCTCAGTGATCACAGGTGTCAGGAGATGGGGGATATTGTTGTAGTTGGTCAGTTCTACTCGCTTTGGATCTACCAAGATGATTCGAAGGGTCTCAGGGGAATGTTGATAGAGAAGAGACATGAGAAAGGTATTGATACCGATTGATTTACCAGCTCCTGTTTGTCCAGCTACGAGGAGGTGAGGCATTTTTGTAAGATCTGCCACGATTGGACTTCCAGAGACATCTCTCCCGAGTACGAGTTTTAGATCTCCTTTTTCTTTTTGGAAAAGAGATGATCGGATAATGCTTCCTAGGTGTACTGTTGATCGTTCGTGGGCGGGGATTTCGATCCCTACGAGACCTTTCCCAGGGATGGGAGCTTCGATACGTATGGCTGCTGATGAGAGTGCTAGAGCAAGATCATTTTTTAAGGCGGTGATCTTAGAGAGCTTCACATCTTCGGCAGGTTTGAGGGTGTATTGGATTACTGTTGGTCCCACATGAGCATCCTTCATCGTGACGAGGATGTTAAATTGTTCGAGTTTACGTCGAATAATTTCAGCATTTTGAACGAGTTGGTCGTCTCCGTAGTCAGCATTTTTAGGATCTAAACCTAAAAAGTCCATATTGGGCAGCTTGTATTCACTGTAATCAATTTTTGGTGTTTGTTCGGGTATGGTTTCGATTTCTGGTGGTCTTACGGTAGTGATAGGGACCACTTCTTTTTTTACTGGAGCTGTGGGTATTTTTTTAGAAGGTTTTTCTCTGCCGAGCAGTGTTTCTTCAGTTTTTTTGTCTGTCCCACGGACGATATTGATCGCAAATTCTTCTTCTTCCTTTGCTTTTTTCTCAGCTTTTTTGAGAGCTTTTTCTTCTTTTTTAGTCAGCTTCTTTTCGGGTTTTTCTTCTGCTTGGATGTTTTCTCCGATGAAACCAAAGAGTTCTGCAAAAGAAATATTGAATATGAGGAGTAATGAAATCAATGCAGTTGCAGAAAGCACTACTGTTGCTCCTGTTTGTCCGAAAAGGAGATAGAGAATAAAGTTTGAAGTGAAGCCGACGTAGCCTCCATACTGAGGAGCGGATTCGAAGAGTGTTTCGATGGGAGCTGATAAGTGTATGAGTCCTAGTGAAGAAATCGTCAGAAGTATCAATCCAAGACCTCTTCCAACGCCAAATTCTATTTTTTTACTCATGACAAGGGCAATCCCTATGATTAGTGAGAATGCTGGAACAATCATTGCTCCGAGACCGAAGAGGGGAGTCATGATACTTTCTTTCCACATGGATCCGAAGCTTCCTCCATCATTTTGAAGAGCTAGGAATGATAGTACGGCTAACCCAATGAAAAATATTCCCGTTATTTCTCGGGAAACGTGTTGAGATAGGCTTAGCTTTAATGCTTTTTTCCTTCTTCTTGTTGTTGTTCTTCTTCGAGTTGTTGGGCGTCTTCGTGCAGTCGTTGTTCTTCTTCGAGTTGTTGTTCTTCGTCTGCGGGTGGCCATAGGGGTGAGATTATGGGGATACTGGAGATTTTTGAGATGTTTGTGAGAGAAAGATTCTAAGGATCTTAAAGAGCTTAAAGATTTTAAGGGTGGACGAACAAGTAATAAGTGACAAGTTCCAAGCTTAAGGGCCAATGATAAGGGACAAGGGCCAAAAATATATCTTTATTCAGAAGTGCTTATGCAGTGTAGCTATTGTTTTGGATTCTGAAAATTGGAAAATTTTGATATTTGATAAATTTTTCCTAAAGCTCCTCAAACTCTTCAAGCTCCCCCTAAGGATAGCATAGTTGACAAATCTTTTGGGGATTGATTTATCTTTAAAATTAGGGTACAATAGTATGAAGCGTTCGATTGGAAGCTTATGTAAAAACTCGAGATCCTCACCTCTCTACTCTTACACTAGTTGCCAGCGAACGCTTTTTTTATCAGAAGAAAATAGTGTGGTATCTACGGTGTCAAAAATAGTTGATCGTTCTTCACGTACTGGCGGTACTCTGCATCTCTCACAACTGCTTTTTCCTTGTATCTACTCCCACTATTTCCTTCTTGTTTTTTATTAAAGATTCGCAATTGCAAAAGTCACATTGAATGCTCGACACCAGATTTCGATACTTGCGATGTCGTCTGGGTCTGTTGAAGAGGGGATTTTGTAGTTTTGGTTCCCAGCATTTCCTTTCAATGCTCCTAGATCCACTCGAGCTCCGCTATTAGTGATAGCTGATACTCTTAGGTCTGGACCACGAGTCACTTCGAAATCTTGGAGACGGACCAGTGAGGCTGATGGGATGATGAGAGCCAGACCTGATCCTTGGTGGAAAGCGTCTGTACCAGCGAATGATCCTTGTCTTTGGATTCCTTTTTCTTCCATTTCCTCTTCTGGTATAGCTTCTGTTTCTGCTGGAGCTTCTTGTTCTTCGATTCCTGGATTGAGGATCATCACGGCTTCTTTATCCATTTCTTCGAAGTCTTCTTCGGTCATAGTAGGGTCTTCAGCTTTTTCTATGATAGGAGCGAGCTCTCTTATTTGTGGAGTTGTTGGGTCTTCACTTGCTGAAAGGTCTTCAGGAAACATTTTTTCGACCATTTCTGGATCTTGGAGTTTGAATTCAATGCTGTCTTCGGCTCCTTCAGTAGGCATAGATGTTTCGTTCATTCCAGAAGTAGCCGCATTTATTTCATCTAGCACTCCTTCAGGCAGTGCTTCATCGACGACTTTTTGAGTTTGACTGTATCCGTAGAGGACTGATCCTCCGATGACGATGAGTATTAGGATGAGGGTGAATTTTTTCATAGTTTTTTAGTTAGAGTTTTCTACGATAATCACACTGACTTTACCAGACTTTCTGTTTGTTAGCTTAAGATTGGTGTTATTTAGTGGGTAGAGGGTTGTTGTATATCCTTCTTTTGGAATTGTAATTACTATTTTTACTCCTGTGCTGTCAGTTTCTGATTCAAGTTTTTGAGGTATTGATTCGAAGCCTTCTATTTTTTTTCTACAACCAGGAATAGTAATTTCTTTTGTGATACTTGATGTTGTTAGACAGGTTATATGTTCTTTGTCTTTGTGAATGAATGAAATATCAACACCATCTTCTTCTTCTGTTTTATGTTCAAAAATTTTCTGTTTTTTAAACCAAATAGGGAATACATTTGGTGATACAGTCCAATGACTTGCTGCCTCTTCTAAGAGGTTTGTATTGAAAATAATTTCTAATTCAGGAGAAATATTATGATCTCTCTGAATAGCTTTTTCCCATCTTTTTAATTTTTGGAAAAAGAGTTTTAGAAAATCAGGATTAGCTTCTATGAATGGCTTCCAAACTGTTCCAGCTAGGTTATTGATTAGCCCAGATGAGGGCCTTAAAAAGGAAGGGCATTTTTCTTCATAGCCTTGCTTGAGTAAAATATCTCTTATTTGTTCGTTTTCTATGAAGTTGATCAAATATTTGTTTCCTTCTATTTCTTTATTGGTCTGACTTAACTTGTTTGTATCTTTTATGATTACTAGTTCTGGATGTTTTTCTTCGAAGATTCTTTCTATAGCTTCGGCTATTCCTTCGTACCATAAACGAGATCCTGAAAATGAAACACCATGTATGACGTGAAAGAGTTCGTGGATAAATGTTTGAGGTATTAATAATCCTAATTTTATATTTGGACTACTTGTTTCTTTCGCTAACCAAAAATAGTTTCCTGATGTTTCATTGAAAGCTACTTCTCCACTTTCTTTTTCTGGAACATAGTTAATACTAAAGACTCTTTTTACATGACCTAATTGATTTTTTTCTAATAAACTTGGGTCATACATGACTACTATTTCTTCTTTTGGTAATTCTAGACCTAGCTCCTTTAGAAATGGAACGCCTTTCTTAAGGATCTCGCGAATACTGTCTGAAACTGATGTATTGTTTTCTGGATGAAAATTTTTCCAAGTTTCATCTAGATGTATTTTTAATCCGTCGACTTCTATATGAGCTTCATAAGCTAATGCTTCTGGGATTTCGGTTTTGCTTTTTGTGGGAGTAGCAGCTACTTGCTCAGTATTTATTGATTTTTTTGGAGCTTTTTTAAATAAAGACCCTATTCCCAATACACTTCCTAGGAGGACACCGGCAATAGCTATCCTTGTTTTCCAATTTGCTTCTCTAAGTTTTGGAGTCTGTTCTTTAATTTTTAACTCAGGAATTTTTGTTGTTTCTGAATTTCTCTCTGGATGATTTTTTGCTGTGTTGTTTCGTTTCTTCTTGTTGCCCATAGATTTTTTTAATAGCGCTTACTTTAGCCTTTCTTATGCCAAAAATCAAGTCTTATCTATGATCTCTGCATCTGGGAAACGCTCTTTGAGTTTTTCTGTTTTTTCTGCAAGAGGCGTGTTGATGATCTCTAGCCTTTTCAAGTTTTTGAATCCTTCAGGAAGCTCCGATATGTCACTTTGTGTGATGTCGAGTTCTTCTAGGCTTTGCATCTGACCAAGCCAGTCAGGGAGTTTTGTTACTTTGTAGCTGAGTAATGCGAGGGTTTTTAGACGAAGGGTTTTTACCCACTCTGGGACTTGTTTGCGTATACCGAGTCGGAGTCTTTGGAGTTTTTCTAGCTTTGATAAGCATGAGGTATCTTCTTTATCCTCGATATCGAGGGAAAGCTCTTCCAGTTCACTGAGTTTACTGAGATGTTTTATCCCTCTTACATCGCACTCTTCGATCCAGACTTGTCTGAGCTGTGGGCAAGTGCTGAATGATTCATCGATTTCTACCGGAAAGAAGATATCGAGGAATAGTGAGCGAAGTTTTGGTGCCTGGGCTAGTTCTGCACCGATTTTTATTCCATCTGGTCGGAATTCATTTCCTAGGGCGATGATGGTATGTAGATTCGGCAGTTTTGAGAGCACGTCTGTCCATTCGATGGAGTTGTAATATATGATTTCCAAGACTTCGAGTTCTGTTAATTGTTCGAGTTCGTCAGGAAGCGTCAGTGGTCCGATGTCTGACATGAGTCCGCCTTGTAGGGTGAGCCATTTGACTGATTTTGGATCTTCGAGGGCTTTTTTTAGTCCTTCTATTTTTTGACCTTTGTAGTTTTTCAGCTCAACTGTGTCTTCGATTTCTTGAGGGAAGATGATCATGGGGATGGGGTGAGGCTTGTGCTGATGGTATGTGCTTGTTGGTCGGTGGTCAATGGCCGGTGGTCGGTGGTCGAAGGTCAAGAGTCTAGGGTCCAGAGTCGAGGATCTAGGGCTCAAAGGGAAATCACCTTTTTCTTTATTGTCTATAGTTTATCGTTTTCCCCATACTCTCCATACTCTCCATACTCTTCATACTCTTCATACTCTCCATACTCCTCATACTCTTTACACTCCTCATACTCCTTACACTCCTCATACTCCTTACACTCCTCATACTCTTTATACTCCTTTAACCACGAAGTGCTGTCGGATTTGGAAGTGAATACTCTCATGGAAGCGTAGTTTGAGTTGATCGATGTTGAGTTGTCTTTTGTGCTTAGTATTCCATTTCCAGAGTAGCCAAAGACTTAGGAGGATGAAGTATGCGATGAAGAGAGGCTTTTGAAACCAGGTGACTTCTATAGAAGCATAAGGTATTTTTGAGCTTAAAACCGTGATGTTTGCCACGTATTGGAGGAGGAGATAGGCGGGGTAGGCGATGAGTTTTGCTAGAGCTAAAGAGATGTAACTGCTCACTACTCCTAAAAATCCAAAGAGCATGGCTAAGGGGAGGATGGGCCCGGCGATGAGAAGGTTACTGAGAGGAGAAACTACAGAGAGGGCTTGGAAATTAAATAAAATAATCGGGAGAGCCATTATCTGGGCTGAGAGTGTGAGGAGGATGCTTTCGCGGATAGCGAGTTTGTCTGGAAGCCAAGTGAAATAGGGCTCGATAAGAGGGGCGACATAGATCAGTCCCATGGTCGCTAGGAAGGAGAGTTGGAAGCCGACGTCGTGCAAGAGGATCTTGGGGTTGTAGCCAATCATGATTACAGCGCTGAGGAGGAGGGTGATAGTGATGTCGCCTTTGCGATCGGAGTGCAGTGCGAAAAGGCTGATTAAGCCCATGATACAGGCTCTAACTACTGCTGCTGAGGCACCTACGAAGAGCGTGAAGAGGATGATGCCTGTGCCGGCGAAGATGATTGATTTCCTTTTGCCAAAAGGTCTGAAGAAAGCCATCAATATGCTGGCGATGAGGGTGATGTTGTAGCCAGAAATGGCGATGATGTGGGTGAGTCCTGTGATCCTGAAAGCTTCGCTGAGTTTGTCTGGGATACCTTTTCTTGATCCAAGCAGTAGGCCGGCCATGAAAGAAGAGCTGGGTTCGGTGGAGAAGGTACGATTCATTTGGTATTCGAATGAGGACTTGAGCCGGAGGAGTTGTTGGTAGAAGAGAGGCCAGTATTGTCGAGGGTCGAGAGTCGAGGGCTTATGGTTGGTAGATATTGAAGCTTGAGGCTTGAGGCTGGAAGCCAGAGGTGTTTTTGTTTTTATATTTGATATTTGTTTCGCATTTCGATTTTGGTTTTTGATGTTTTTCAAGAGTTGAATTCTTGGTCTATACATGACCGAGTGGATTCCATATCTTGAAAGGTATCCTGCGTAATCGAATCCTTCGAAGGAAGTGGGGATTTGGAGTTTGCCGCTGATTTCGACTTCTTCGTTGTAGAATCGAGCTGGATATTTGCCGGTTTGTATGAGGATGGTTCCAGAGATTGGGGACCAATCTGCTTGAGGCTGGAAGCTTGAAGCTGGAGGCATTCCTGTATTGATATTTGGATTTTGTTTCGCATTTAGATTTTGGTTTTTGATATTTATTACTTTTACTGTGTAATTCACTTTATCTCTCCTGATATCTGGTTCTTCGGAGATTCTTCCTTGTAGGGTAATGTAGTTTCCTTCTTCACTGGCGTAATGGTCGATTGTTTGAGGAGAGGGGATGTGCTGATGGTATTGGGCGAGGAGGGTTCCGAGTATAAGGAGTGTTAGGGGTGTAACGAGTTTAAGGATCTTAAAGAGCTTAAGGATTCTAAGGAGGGTAAGGATGCTCAGTGTGGATATGAGAGTTGCTGTGAGAGGTACTAGTCTTACAATCTCTTTTATTGAATAAAAATTTTGTTCAAAAAGAGCTATCCCAAGGATGAAGCTCATGAGGCTGAGGATAGTGAAGTGAGAGTTTTGCATACTAGTAAGGAGTTCGTAGTGAGTAGTTTGTAGTCATTAGGTAGCATACCCGGGAGAGATTAAGGGAAGGTGAAGTGTGAGAGGCTTTTTCTTGTGGGATTTTTCGAGAGGGTTATAATGAGATTACTTTGACCTCTGGCAGGGCACCTTATGGTGAGACTGGAGGTCCCCGAGGCTTGGGAAAGCCGAATGGGTGTCTCGTACAGTCCCGATGGCTGAGACACCTAATTTCCCGTATTTAAAAAATCTGTGAACTTTTCTTTGATGAGTTTGAAAATGTGAGGAGGTATTCGATCGATTCTTTCTTGTAATCTTTTTGCGTCTAACATTCTGATCTGATGCATTAATAGAGTACTTTTCTTTTTGCCTTTGATTTCTAGGTAAAAGTATTTAGCTCCTTTTCTTTTTTGGCTTGTTAGTGGAATACCTAAGAAAGTTTTCTCATTTATTTTCTTGAAAACAAGTACTGGTCTTTCAAATTTTCTATGTTTTCCATCTTGTTCGTGACCAATGTTAATTCCGATCGAACAGAACCAAATTTCTCTTTCATCAAAGCAAGTTTTAGAAAGCCTTTGATGAAGGGATTTCTTCATGAAGTTCCCTTGGTCAAAGTGTTTGAAATATTCCATATTAAAAAAAGCTACTCATTACAGAGTAGCTCTTGAAGCTTAAGGGAAGATGAAGAATGAGCTTAAATCTTTAAGACATCACCGATTTCGTTTTCAAGCGTTTCTTTTTTATAGCGGAGTTCTTTGACCATGCTGATCATCATGTCGGAATCGTTGTCGTGATCTGAGTGATAAAAATCATTCACTTGTCGGATGACGAAGAGGGTAGAGCTGATGAAAAGATCTGTTTTTGCTTGGTCTTCTCCAGAGAGTTTGTCGTAGACCTCTTGATTGATGATGGAGCTTGGTGTGTGGAGCTTGATGTCTCCGCTATCTACTTTTCCCATGAGGTCTTCGAGGAAAGCTTTATCAGCTTCACCTAGAGCAGTCCCACTATCACTGAAAGGGGTATTGAGCATGTCTTGGGTTTTGTCGTCGATAGATTTACCAGAATTATCACTTATGCTTTTCTGGAATTTTTTTTGTCCTTCTGAAAGAGGTTTTTCGTCAGCCATAATTGTTGTTTATATTACGAGTTATAGCATAGCCTTTTTTACATTTTCATAAAGGGTTTTTGTAGGATCCGTATTTAGGCTGATTGGAGAATGCTTTATAGTCCATAGGCTTTTAATATGTGTATGATGAAGAAACTACTGCTCGTTTTTCTGATGATTTTGGGCTTATGGATGACTCCTCAGGTGTCAGCTCAATCTTTAGATGAAGGAAATCTGCAACATGAGCTTTTGAGTTATGATTTGAATGCTGGTGAAGAACGTTTTGTGAAAGCTCCTTTTGTTTTTCAAGCTTTTGCTCTTGATCAGATAGAAGCTGTACAGGTGAAATACCGTCAAGGAAGTCAGTGGACTGACTGGCAGTCTCTTGCTGCTGAAGAAGCCAGAGTTTCAGGTTCGGAGCTTGTTTTTATAGAGTCTGCAGATGCTTTTTCTCTTCGATCAGAAACGGATACGAAGGTGCAGGTGACTTTGATGCATTTTAATCGTTCTGATCTTCAAGTTGCGAGTATTAATCCTATTGGCTTGGGTTCCTCATCTACTGTTCCTTTTCGAATCCAATCTCGGAGTGAGTGGGGGGCGGATGAGGGTCTCCGCACCTTTGTCCCTGATGAGGAAGATAATGATGATAACCCAAGTGCGACAAATGCTTGTGAACCGATAGAATCTGCTCACCCAGGGCAGTATCAATTACAAAATAAGGTGAACTATTTTGATAATTCTGGTCGTAACCTCATCTGGCCTCAGCGATACTCTCGGCAAGTAAAAAAAATTGTTATTCACCATACAGCTCTTAGTTTGAGAGATTTAAATGATGATGGCAGAGTAAATAGTCGTGATTATCGTTTAGCAGTACAAGCCATCTATACTTACCATACGGTGAGTAATGGTTGGGGTGATGTTGGGTATCACTATTTGGTAGATCCTGATGGGAATGTCTATGAAGGACGAGCTGGAGGTAAGGATGTGATTGGTGCTCATGTCTTGTGTCAGAACAGTAATACGGTTGGGATAGCGGTGATGGGAAATTATGAAGAGGAACAACTTTCTCGTAAAGCTTTTGAAGGTTTAGTGAATATTGTCCAGTATGCTAGTGAAGAATATGGAGTAAACCCTGAAGGGAAGTCTTCTTTTCGAGGAACTGTGCTACCACATATCGTTACACATGCTGAGGTAGGTGCCGTGACGAAGTCTTTTATCGGGCGTGGAGCGACTCAGTGTCCAGGAGAGTTTCTCAAAAAACAAATGATGGAGCTGAGAGAAATCGTGGCAGATGGTGGATTTAGACCTAAAGTAGGATACTCAGTGCTTGAGAAGCCAAGGCGTATTCTGTTGGACCCACTGGAGAAATATGAGGTTCCAATTAGGCTTAAAAATACTGGAGAAACTGCTTGGAATAGTATTCAAATAAGACCGAAGAGGGGGAATGGTCCTGTTTTTGAAGATTCTACTCTTTCAGTTGCTTCGGGACAGGAAATAGAAATAAAGCTTCCTTTTGAAGCCTTATTTGCAGCAGGTAGTACTACTTTTGACTTTCAAGTTCGAGTGAATGATCAGTTGATGAAAAGTACTATTTCATTGAATACTGTTACTCAAAGGCCTCAATATCGTTATAGGCTTGTTTCAATAGAATCGGGTAATGAGAGCCTTCTTATTGGAGAAAATCGATCAGCTTCGATTACTTTAAAAAATACCAGTAATTTCCCTTGGTTGAATGATGGACCTTATCAAGTTCAGATGCGTGAGATAGTCAATCGTGGGTCGGAAGTCATGGTGCCAGCTCGAGGCTTGACCCTTTTCTTGTCGGAACCAGTGCCAATTGATGGGGAAGTGACATTGAGTTTCGAAGTCCCTGTGCAGCGTCAGGAAGGGAAGTATCAGTTGCAACTCGCTCCTGTTTTAGGGAGAAATACTGGTTTTAAAGGACCTCAATTGAGCTTGAAGTATTCAGTAGAAAGTCCACATTTTGCAGCTGATATTCGTCAATTAGACAGGAGGAATAGGGTGCAGCGTGGTTTCACTGAAGAGACTGAGTTTGTGATTGTAAATGAAGGGAACTTTGATTGGGAAGCAAACTCTGTTTGGTTTGCTGTACAAGGGGATCTTGTAGGGAAAGCTGAAAAAATCTTTTTAAAAGAAGCTCTTGCCGTAGGTGATTCAAGGACTCTTATAGTTCCTATTAGAGCTGGATATGATGATAGGGAGTTGCTTGTGAAAGGAAATATCGGTTTGGAGAGGATGCCAGAATGGCTGCAGAGCTATCGACTTCGAGAAAGTACTGTGAATTTTGAATATCTTGTGAGGACTCAAGGACGAGTTCAGTTGAATGCAGAGTATGTGAGTCAATCAGTGAAAACTTTAGAAAATGCTGAAGGCACTTATGAGGTGTGGGTTGACCTGAAAAATACCGGGTCAGTGCCATGGTATAGGGATGGAGAGGACAGAATGGTTTTGGAGGTTCAAAATACAGCAGACTTCCGTCATAGATCCTGGGAAGAAAAGCGGACATATGCAGCTTTTTTAGAAAAAGAAATGATTATGCCTGGAGAAGTAGGACGTTTCTTAATGACTCTTCAGCTGAATCGTGAAGTGAGACGAACGACTTATGATGATTTTCTTCCAGTAGTGAATGGAAAGAGGGTGAAGTTTCAGAAAGGAAGAATACGTTTTGGAGTGGAGACGAGTTTACCGGCTAGGCCGGAGCGTAGCTCAATGACCAATGAAGAAGGTCCAAGTTCTAAGGTCCAGGGGCCAAATGGGGAAGTAGAAGCTTCAAGTTCCAGGGGGCAAATCAGAATGCCTAAAGGAGAAGAAATGACCAATGATCAAATCACAATGTCCAATAATGAAAAGCAGATACCACCGATGAGGGTGTTGCTCACTGAGATCAATCAAGATGATGTCCGTGTGACTGCCTCAGGAGATTTTCGGACTTGGGTGAGTTCGACTGAGAAGACGAAAGAATATTCTTCAGGTGATGAAGTAAAAGTCTTGGCATCTCAGCTGGATGATGGGACGGTGATTCGGATGAGAGCGATTGACGATGCTTATTTCAGGTTTACGAATTGGGATAGGATTAGGACTTTTGGAGCAGGTATCAATGATAATACTTTTCGAGGAGTTTTGGAGTTCCGATGGGATGCTGATGAGGCGCGTATGATTGTCATCAATGAACTGCCCTTAGACCAGTATATGAAAGGAGTGGCTGAAGTGCCTGAGACAGCTGATCAGCCTCAAGAGAAGCGTAAGGTGATTGCTGTCTTGGCTCGGAGTTATGCTTTGCACTACTTGATCTCAGGATACGAAAAATTCCCAGGGAAACCTTATAATGCGGCTGATAGCCCAGCTATTTTTCAGAAGTATGTAGGGCAGAATTTTGAGGGTCGTTCACCGAAGTGGCAAAGGGCGCTTGAAGAAACCTCTGGAGAGGTTGTTCTAGTCGCAATGATCAATGTCCAAATCCCAATGACCAAAAATGAGAGAGTTTTGAGAGCGGCTTATTTTTCTTGTACGGATGGGCCGAGGACGAAGTCTTGGGATGAGGTCTGGTCTAGTAATGAATACTTTCAACGTTTTGGAGATGTTTTCCAGTCAGTATCTGACCCTTTAGGGGATGATCCAGGTCGAGAAGGATTCGTGGCCTGTGGTCATCAGGTAGGTTTGAGTGGATATGGAGCAACTCAAAAAGCCGCTCAAGGAGCGACTTACGATGAGATTATTCAAGATTACTATCAGGGGGTGGAAGTTGGGGTTTTTAATGAATAAGTGAAAAGTAACAAGTAAAAAGAGAGATAATAAATGATTTTTGAATAAAAATTGTGTTCAATTTTTCACTCTTCCATATCTGTACTTTTCCCGATAATGAGTGGGTATATCAAAGTCACTACTACCATTGCTATAAAGAAAAATCCTATACCATATGGATGTAGTTCTATTTGTTGGATTATAGTGTCTCTGTTTTCTAGGCCTCCGGTAAGGGCAAAATAAGCTGCAAAAAATGGAATGAGTGTGAGTAATCGTCTTTTGGGTGCTCTTCGTGTAAGATAATTATCTTCCTCCTCTTGGAAGCCAGGGATTTTATATCTGTGTATTGTGGGGATGATTCCACTAGCAATACTTATCATCAAGGCTGCTTGCCACCATTTAGAAATATCAGCTAAGACTAGAGGACTATAGGCACTGTCCCAGTGAAGTGTGAAAATACCGATACTTGATCCAATACTAAAAAGAACTATATTGGTGATAATATTTTTCATTTTTTTGAATAAAAATTGTGTTCAACTATAGTGCCACATCCACAGGACTTGTATGCGGAGCAGTCTCTTCTGATTCTTTGTGGGGATCGTGGATTGGATGAGCTGCTTCTTTTAGAGAACGTGGTTTGTCAGTCGATCCGAAGCCTCCTCTTGAAGTTCCTAGCATTTTGTCTACTTCGTTGAATTCAAAGGTGTCTACGCGTACAAACATCCCTTGAGCTATTTTTTCACCTTTTTCGATAGTCACATCTTCTTCAGTGAAGTTGTAGACTTGTATTTTGATTTCGTCCTCAGGTCCAGAGTAGTCTTGATCGATCACTCCAAATCCATGAGGCATCGTGAGTCCTTTCTTCCGCGGAGTAGAGGATCGTGAAGCAACAGCCAACATGTAACCTTTCGGAGTCTCTACGATGACGTTTCCAGGGATGAGTCCAATCGTTCCAGATGCGATGCTAGTCGTTTCACGAGCTAAGAAGTCAAATCCTACTGATCCACTTGTTTCATAGATGGGTAGGGCGAGGCTTTTGTCGAGGCGTTGGATGTTTATTTTCATGGTTCAAAAGGAGTTTAAGGAGTGTAAGGATTTTACAAAAGAACTGTAGCAAAGCATAAAAAAAAAGGCGAACTTTCATTCGCCTTCTTGGATTGATTTCTCCTCACCCTGTGCCTGACGGCTTTTCCCTCTCCTTCTCAGGAGAAGGACTGAGTTTTGGCTAGGCGTAGAGTTCGGCTGGGTTGATCTTTATCCCAGGCCCCATGCTTGTTGTGACGGTGATCGTCTTAATGTATGTTCCTTTGACTCCGCTTGGTTTTGCTTCTTGGACCGTTTTTAAGTAAGCTCGGAGATTTTCTTCGAGTTTTTCAGCTCCGAAAGAAACTTTCCCAAAAAGATTATGAAGGTTTCCTTCTTTGTCGTTTTTGTATTCGATACGACCTTTTTTGATTTCTTGGATCGTTTCAGCTGGATCTGCAGATACTGTTCCTGCTTTAGGGTTAGGCATGAGTCCTTTTTGTCCGAGTGTCTTAGCGATCTTCCCCATTCCTTTCATTTGGTCTGGAGATGCTACAGCGACATCAAAATCAAGCCACCCTTTGGCAATCTTAGCGACAAGGTCTTCTGATCCTGCTTCATCTGCTCCTGCAGCTTTACATTCTTTTACTTTGTCGTCGTCTACGAAGGCGATGACACGCACACTTTTACCAGAACCATGTGGGAAGCTGAGTGTCCCACGGATGAGTTGGTCAGCATGTTTTGGATCAATTCCAAGATTCATGTGGACTTCAGCTGAGCTATCAAATTTTGTTGTAGCAGTTTGCTCAATAAGGGCTATCGCTTCTTTGATAGAGTAGAGGTTTTCTCGGTCGACTTTTTCAGCGACTTCACGGTATTTTTTTCCGCGTTTTTTTTCTTGTTCTGCCATGATAGGGGGGGGTTAGTGGTGCAAATGCTTAGTCCATATGGATGATAAGCTCCCACGATGTAAAAAATTTTCAATTTTCAGTTTTCAATTTTGCATTCAAATTTCAATGATCAGTGTCCATTGTGATTTGATGCTTGATTGGAAATTGTAAAATTGGAGATTGAAAATTTCTTTATCTTCTAGATAAAAAAGATGAGATGCATGAGGAAGATCAAAGAAGAAGGGTCTCGGGATTAACCCTCGACTGTCACTCCCATTGAACGAGCTGTACCGGCGATAATCTTTGCTGCGGCTTTGACGTCGTTTGCATTGAGTTCTTCCATTTTTTGCTCAGCAATTTCTTCTAGTTGAGCTTGAGTGATCTTTCCAACTTTTTCTCTGTGAGGTACTCCAGATCCTTTTTTGAGCTTGATTTTGTCTTTTATCAAATTCGCTGCAGGGGGTTCGTGAAGTGTGAACTTGAAGCTCTTGTCATCGAAGACATAGATAGATACCGGTATGAGTTGTCCCATTCGGTCTTTAGATTGGTCGTTAAACTGTCCACAAAAATCTTGGATATTGATCCCAGCTTGAGATAATACAGGTCCTACTGGAGGAGCAGGGTTTGCTTGTCCAGCTTGGATTTGTAGTTTGATTTTTTTTACGACTTCAGCCATTTCTTTGGGATTCTAAGGAGTATAAGGATGTTGAGTCTTTGAGCTCGTTAAAGTGATCTTTAGCAAACTTTTACGACTGCTGAGAGATTTTACTCAGTTTTTTGGAGGACGTCAATGATTTCTAGTACTTTTCTGTGATCTATAGGATCATATCTAAACCCGTAGAGGATATTATTGATCACAATAGCTAGGAAATTATGGGTTTTTTGATCTGCAGGTATTTGATTGAGATAAAAAGTCCCTGCATCAATCGCGTTGAATCTATATCTGCTACTTTCTTGAGAAAGGAGAGCTTTTATTGTTTTAAAGGGGTTCTCTATTTGTAGTTCGTAGACCATGATACTGCTTTCATCGATGCTGTACCTGTCTGCACTGAGGTTTTCAGGGAGTTCTAGGTATGGTGAAAAGAACTCATTTGTACGAGAAATGGCAGTTATTCCGCTTTCTCTAAAAGAGGTTTGGGAGAGAATGTCTTCAGTGATACTTCGTGGTCTAAACCAATTTCGCAAGGTACTGGTGAAGAAAGCCGGGGCATTTGCTCCTTTGTCATTGTTGTAGTCTACATAAAGAAGCCCACCAGTGACGAGTAGTAGTACTGCGATGATGAGTGCGGTCTTCGTGGAGTTGTTCATGTGAGAATACTAATAAATATTTTCTTCGAATGGAATATAAATGTCATAATTTTGGCTGTATTCAGGTATATTCATTCGTATAGTATTCACTATTTCTTTTTCACTTGTACGAAGTCTAGTTCCACTGGAGTTTCTCGACCAAAAATAGTGACCAAAACCTTGAGTTTTCCTTTCTTTTCGTCGATGGTATCGATAAGTCCTTCGTAGGTCTTGAATGGCCCATCTGAGATGATAACCTGCTCGCCAATTTGGAAATTGATCTTGAACTTTGGTTCTTCTTTTTTGATGTGTTTTTGGATCACATTAAATTCTTCCGGATGAACAGGTACTGGGATTGTCCCAGATCCTACGAATCCTGTTACGTTTGGAGTATTTCGTACGACATACCAACTTTCATCAGTTACGATCATTTCTACGAGGACGTATCCAGGGAAAAGTCGTTTCTTTTCTGTGACGTGTTCACCTTTTTTGATGGTGATAGTGCTTTCTTTTGGCACGATAATGTCGAAAATCAAGTCGTGCATGTTGAGAGACTCGATACGTTGTCGGAGAGCTTTTTCTACCGCATCTTCATATCCTGAGTAGGTGTGGATTACATACCAGTTTCTCCCAGTGTTTTTTGCTTGTTTTCCGACTGATGTTTTGAGAGCAGTTTTTTTCTCGTGAGATAAGAGTCCTGTACCGCCTCCTAAAATCGACCCAGAGTTCTCTTCTTCTGTTGTTTCCTCAGCCTTTTCACTGTTTTCTTCTTCTTGTGTTTCTTCAGCTTCTTCCGTTTGAGAAACAGGCGCTTCTTCTACATTTGTTGTTTCTTGTTCTACTGGAGCTGCAATTTCTTCGCTGTTTGGATCAGTGTTTTGGTCGGACATGAATGCTAATGATTAGGAGGTATTGAGTATAGCGAGGAATTCCACTTCGCTTTTTTGTTTATTGGGTGTTGATTGTGTTTTTCTTATAGAGAAAGGAGGTATTGGTATCCTGTGCTAAAACTCCAGTCAATACCTGCAAGTATTCCTGAGAAGACCAGTACCACTACAATTGTAGCTACAGTGAGTCTTAGGAGTTCGTCTTGTTTAGGCCAAGTAATGTGTTTGAGTTCGTTTACACTCTCTGAGAAGTAGGAGAAAAAGCTATTCATAGGATTTTTTATCAAACTTAAAAAAAGGTAGGGTTTTCCTACGCATATTTATTTTAAGCTAAAGCCCCCTTTTTGTAAAGGTGTTGGCCCATATTTTTATAATATGTCTGTATTGAAGAGTGTTTAGATTTAGGGGTAAAAAATTTTCGGAATTCCGCGACTACGCTCGGGACAGGTTATCGAATTATCAAATTTTCAAAGGACTTACTACGAACTACTCACTACCAACTATCCACTGAATCAGGTCAATGGGCTTTATTTCGAGTCTCTTTGCTTTCTTGATATCCTGCTTGTAACTGTATTTTTCTTTTTATGAAGAATTTTTCTCGTTGGTTTCTTGGTTCTTGCATTGTTTTGGCTTTGGGGACGCTTGTGCTCGATTTTTTTGATCTCATCTCCCTTGTTGAAGCCAACACTTTGATTCCCTTTAATCCAAATAATTACCCTGGGGTTGATAGCTCTATCATCGCTAATCAATCTGGTGCTTCAGGAGCTGTGGAGGTGCTCAGGTCTGCTATTGATACCTTAAAAAGGCTTCTTGGACCGGTTTTAGTTTTTATTATTGGGGGATTTGCTATTCAGCTTGTCATCACTGGTGGTAATGAAGAGAAATTCACGGCTGCAGCTAATAATTTTTTTTATGTGTTGGTAGGGGTTGCTTTTGTTGCGATGGCAGATTTCTTGAGTCAGACTTTTTTGCTGTATCAGGATTCTGATACGAGTTTTCTTTCAGATAATCAACAGATAAATATAGCAGCAGAGGCGGTAAAGAGACAGATAGCTCTAGTGATTAAGTTTTTGCGCTATATCCTCGGAGGTATTGCTTTGATCTATGTGGTGAAATCAGGATCCATGATCCTTTTCAATGCTGATGATGAATCGGTGCAAAAGCAGAAAGATGTTTTTATTTATGGATTTACAGGCTTGATTTTGATCATGGCTTCAGAAGCTTTGATCAATGCGGTATTTGATATACAAACTTTGGATGCTGTCCTTGGAAGTAATGAGTTGGGGGCTTCGTTTACTCGACCAGAGGTGAATGTTGGAGGAGGGATTTCGCTTCTGACGAATGTGACGAATTTACTTTTAGCACTGATGTCAGGTCTTTTCTTGTTTACTCTGGTGATCGGTGGCGCGATGTATACCTTCAGTGCTGGTAATGAAGAGAGGGGTCAGCAGGGGACAAAGGTGATCGTAGGATCGTTGATTGGGCTTGCGATTGCCTTTTCTTCCTACACGATTGTGGCAGAGTTTTCTTCTGGAGGAAGGCAGCTGAATGTCGCACCAAATCAAAATATCCCGATTAATATTCCTAGCTCTTAATGCGTCTCATGTTTAAGCGTTTGATAGCCATGACGGTTCTCCTGACTTTTTTGAGTCTTACTGCGCATATGATGCTTGGAGTAGTGCAAGCGAATAATGCAGCTCGATCCAATACTAGTGTCACGATTCCTTTTGGTCATAACACAGAAGGGGTGAAGCATTTACCGAGCGTTGGTTTGACGGATACAACTACTGAGGATGGAACTACGACTAGTGTTGGGTCTGGAGTATCGGGTTTTGAGGCTTTGTTGAGGGTCTTGGGGAATTTTCTTACTCTTACTCTTGGTTCGGTGGCGGTACTGGCACTTTTTGTTGCTGGGTATCAATTAGTAACGGCTCAATCAGCTGCTAGTGAGGAGATGGAAAAACAAAAAATGAATATCGTCTACATTTTGATGGGGCTGATCGTCTTTGCTTTGAGTGGAACTTTTGTGTATGACTTCTTGTTTTTGGATCAAGGAGCCGCCTTGGATTCTCGTGCTGGTGAAGCTGCTGCGCTTGCTTTGGCTGATAGGACCGTTAATGAAATCCGACGTCTTCTTAATCTCTTCCTCTCGTTCTCTGGTGCGGGTGCGATTTTGGCTTTGATTGTTGCTTCGATCCGATTGGTGATTAACCCAGGTTCGGATGAGCAGATCGAAAAACAAAAGAAACTGGTGGCTTATACAGCTTTGGGGATCATTATCATTGGTCTCTCGGATACGGTGGTAAACCAGATCATCTTTCCGATTAATCGAGCGACAGGAGAGTTGGAGGGAGTGAAGGTAAATTTGCTTGAGTTGCAGCTACAGGGGCTTTCTAACTACGTGCTCGGCTTTGTGGGGGTCTTTGTTTTTGTGACTTTTGTGATCTCAGGAGTGGTCTTGGTGATCAATATGGGGAATGAGGAAATCGTTGGGAAGGTGAAGACGAGTATGAAGAATGCCATTATTGGTGTTTTTGTGATTTATAGTTCGTATACCATTGTAGCGACTTTATTGAGAACCTTCTTGGCTGCAGAGGGCGGGGTTTAGGGGCCAAAGGAATGGAGGAATAATGAACAATGGATAATGGATAATGAATAATGTGTCACACATTTAGTTTTAGGCTCTGATATTTGGCTGCTGACAATTAACCACTGTCCATTGACTCTCAGTTTTGAGAAAAAATCGCATGGCAAAGGAAAAGCATTGTTATCTGCATAATGATTGCTTATTCGGCTTCTTTTGAGTATTTGCTAAGATAAGGTGAGTATTTTTATAGTTATGAAACGACTGCTGCAGAAAGGATTTTTATTTTTGGCTTCTATAAGCCTTATTTTGCCGATGGCCTTGCCGATAGCATCGGCGCAGAGCTTGGATGACTTTTTCAATCTCGGGAATTATCCGGTGAACTATGATCAGCCACCTCAGATTGGCCGTGGTACAAAAAGTCCTGATTCTATCGATAATTGTTTGCTTCGTAAGGAATACTTTTTTAATGAAGTTCACAATGTCTGGGTAGAAGGATTGCAGCGTTGTAAGGTGAATTCTAAAGGGATCTTGAGTAAGGCGACCTTCGAAGGGATAGGTGAATCAATCTCTACTGAGCCTGCTGATGAGCAGCTCTGTGTACAAAAGCGTGAACGGCAGATCCTCGTCAATGGAGTGCCTTCGGAAGATGAGGCTCGGAGATGGTCTGAGCGTTGCTCGTATTTAGGGACTGTAGGAGGAGCTGGTCCAGTGGGGACAGGCAGTCAAAGCTCGAACTTCTCTCAGTTTTATAATACGAATAACTCTAGTTCTTCTTTTTCTTCTAACACTGGATCTGGTACTACTCGAGTCAACCCTGTCACGGGTGGTCCGCTTGCACCTGATACCCCGATCACTGTTTCTGAAGATGAGGCGAAGCAATCGCTTCTTAAAAATGAAGTTTATAGAAATGCTAGTGATCAGGACAAACAAATTATGGTAGCAGAAGAAATAAAACGTTTACAGTCTGCTGGAGGATCAAGCTCATCAAGTCCTACTTTGATTTATCAGGGAGAAGGCATACAAGTACCAGCTGAATCGCTTGTAGCTGATGGTATTTCAAAAGAAACGAGTTTGATTAAGCTGATTGTTTTTTATACCAATGCCACTTTGCCTTATGTGAGTGTGATCTCTGTCTTTGTCTTTGTCGTTGCTGGATTGTTTTACATCCTCTCATTTACCAATGAAGAGCTTAATGGGAAGGCTAAAAATATGATGATGTATGTGGTGATTGGGATTGTGATTATTTTCTCAGCGTACACGGTGGTGAATACGCTCTTATCTTTTTCTACTTTTCAGTAATCTCTGAATAGCTTTGTATGATGTCTTTTCTTCGAAAACACTGGTTGTTCTTTCCTCTCTTAGCACTCGTTTTTGTCTATGGTCCGGATATCATGCCGGCTGTTTTTGCTCAAGATGTGCCACTTGATCTGATCCCTCCGACTCAGATCCAGGGTTTTGCTGATGGGATCACTGTCGGAGGAGGGAACGTTACGAATCTTATCGTACTGATCACCAACTATGTCTTAGGTTTCCTTGGTATCATATCGATTACGGCGATCATCTATGCGGGTATCCTCTATGTGGCAAACTTTGGGAACGACGAGCTTACTGGTAAAGCAAAGAATATCATCACTTATGTAGCGATCGGTATCGTTGTGATCTTGCTTTCTTATGCAATCGTAAATGCCTTGGTCGGTATTACTAATCCAAATAACAGTAATAATGGTGGAGCAGGCGGCTTGGGGACTTCTCCAGGGAGGATCGGACAAGGAGATCGTCCGGTGACGACTATTGATAGTCTCTTCGATGTGGAAGGGAAAGATTTCGTTTTCCCACTCATTACTTCTCTGAGAAACCTTGGAGATCTTTGTCCGAATACTCCTATCGGACTTGGAGTGGATAATTTTGGTTGTGCTCCTTCTGAGATCCTCGCTGATACGGATGCTGATGGTATTGCCAATATCTTGGATACTGATGACGATGCTGATGGAGTGGTGGATCTGGACGATGCTGATAGTGATGGAGATGGGGTGTGTGACTCTGATGAACGAGATGGGTCTTGTACTGCTGGTCCGGACCTTTGTCCTTACACCTTGAGTTTTGTCAGTTTCAAAACAGCGAACATCGAACGTCCAAAGATCCAAGTGGATAGAGTGAATGAAACGGAGTATGTGAATTTCATCCAACAAAACCAAGGTTGTGCTGAGTATGAGGCACTGAGTGATATTGATGGTGATGGGATCCTTGATATCGATGATTGTGATGCTGATGGAGATGGACTTGTCGATAATGAAGCTTGTGGTCGAGCCTTTATAGAGGCTTTCCCTCCTGGGAATCCTGAAAATGCGAATATCACTCCTGAAACAATCTTTAAAGGAGTAAAAGTCTTCAATGTTTTCCGAAATGAACTCGATAACGATGATGATGCTGATGGAGTGGTGGATTTTGCCAATGGATTACAGCCAAATGCAAGGGACCTCCTCTTGAGACAACTCGCGAATAACTTTGTGGCTTTAGAAGGTTTCATCAGGACCACTTGTGCTACTTTGCCCCAGACTCAACGAGTGCTTGATTTCTGTGGATATAATCCTCAAGGAGAGCCTTTTGGTCGGCTTGTTCGATTACTGGATCAGTTGAGTTCAGATTTGGCATTTACTGATTTTGATAGTTTCAATGATGTCTATCAAGAGTTCCTTGCTGTTGCAAAGGCTTTCCCAAGAGTGCAGGTGAGTGTTAATGCGAGTCAGTTTGAAGGTTTCTTACCAGCTGACAACTCACCATTGAGGATAAGTTTTGATGCTTCGGGATCTATCGATCCTTATGAAGAGTTTTGTTCGGTGGATGATAATAACTATATATGGTTTGTAAATAAAACTTTGGACTTTAGTCAAGGTTTGTCAGGTATCTTAAATTCTACTTTGAATCCTCCTGATGCGACGGGACTTTTCTTCGAGTATGACTTTCAAGAGTCTGGGGTCTTTAATGTGCAGCTCCTAGTACGATCTGCTTGTAAGTACAACATCGTCAATCCAGGAGCTGGTGAGCGTGAAGATGTCGATGCTGCTATCGCTGGATTGGCTAATGCGAGGATTTCTATTTTCCCTTCGCGTGCGAGATTGGTCGTAAGTGTCAATGGTTCAGATGATATGGGAAATCAACCTGTACGTATCCTTACTGGTACACAGACGCCGATTAGTTTTGACCTGACTCAGTCCTCTACTAGTCGAGGTTCTTTCCAAAACCTGAGCTATGACTGTGGTAATGGGACGACCAATGCGATCACTGGTAATGAGACGAATTGGACTTTTGATTGTCGTTATGATGATGCGAATGGCTCTAAGTCAGTGCGTATGCAGGCTCGTGATGGAGAAGGAGAGGTGTCTCGTATTGTCGCCCTACAGTTTAGTGATGTGATTGCTGATTTGCAGGTTTCACCAGCTCTTACTGGGACTACTGATACTGCCTTTACTTTCGACGGGACTTCTTCACGAGCTGCTCAACAGATCAGTAACTTTACGTATATAGTAGAGCAAAAAGTCGGGACGAGTTTTAATGAGGTGAACCGTTTTCAGACGCCTACGGTGACCTATAACTTCCCTTCATCTGGAGAATTCCGAGTGACTTTAGAGGTTTCTACAGGTGGAGCTGCTAATCAGATTTCTTCTGATACGGTGAATATTAAGATAGAAGAACAAGATCCGATTGCTGCTTTTACAATCACGTATCCAGAGACGATCAAACCTGCGCGTGCTCTTCTCAATGGTTCTTTGAGTTTTCATCCTGATTTCCCAGGGCAGGATGTATTGACCTATATATGGGAAGTAGACGGAGTGGTACTACAAGAACGTGGTGCTGGCTTCACTGGCCCTTTTACTTATGAACAGGTGACGTCTGGATCTGATGCGCAGATATTCTTTGATTTTCAGACGGTTGGTACTCATCAAGCTCGTCTAACCGTGGTGAAGGGAGTTGGTCGAGATACGGTGCTTGAGACTACCGAGGTGACGACACTCTTGGGAGTTGATTTCTCAGTCGATAAACCAGCGGCTCGGATCAATGAAGTCCTGACTTTCACACCAGAAAGTGATAAAGCTTTGGGCTACTTTTGGGATTTTGATGATGGGGAAACTCTAGTCGGTACTGATGAACCGGTGGTGCATATCTATGATGAACAAGGGGAGTACCAGGTCAAACTTATCGTAGAAGATGCTGTGGGAAACAGTAATGAATTAATAAAGAAGGTTCGTGTCGGGATACAAGATGCGCCAGTCGCTTTTGCTCAGGTATTTGTAAATGATATTGAGAAGGATCTGACTCAGTCGAGTTGTATAGAGGTCACTAGACGTGACAATGTGCTCTTTGATGCGACTGATTCGGTGAATGTGAAAGGAGACCGTTCGGGTATTTCTTTCTTATGGGAAATAGAAGACCAAGAAGAAGTGGTCCGAACTCGTTCATTCAATCGTATTTTTAAAGATCTGACTCGAGGAGGGTGTATAGATGTTGACCTAACGGTGACTGATTTATCGACAAGATTTGAAGATACGGTTGAGACGATCAGTGTAGATGTAGTGAATATGCCTCCGAATATCACTGATGTGAGATATACTGTTACAGAAGCTGAACAAGTAACACCTGTGTCGGTGAGTGTCTCAGTTATGGGTGTGCGGGACCTTGATGGTCGAGCAGTTAGATATCGATGGTGGTATTTCGAAGAAGGACAAGGACAGCGTCAACTTGATAGTCGAGTGACAGATGTGCCTCGTACGACTTTTGTTATCGGTCCTAATAATGTGGAAGGCACTGATACCACGTACTTCTTTGCGGTAGAGGTCGAAGATAATGATGGTGGTGTGACCAATAGTCTCAATGCGGTAGGACCTAGTGAGCCTCTGGTAGTGACGAATGGTCCAAATGTAGCTCCGATTGCTGAATTTGTAACAAACCTCAGCATGGTGAGTATCGGTGAAACGATTACTTTTACCTCTACTACTGTTGATCCACTTGGAGAGTTTATCCCATCAGCTGGATTCAAATGGGATTTCGAAGGTGATGGTGAATTTGAAAGAGGGATCACTGGTCCACGAGTGAACTTTAAATATGAAAGACCAGGGACTTTTACTCCGACTTTGAGAGTGACCAAAAATGGTCTTTCTTCACAATATGAGATGAAGGTCAGAGTGATCCCAGATACTGAAGAACCAGAAGCAGCTTATATTTTTGTGCAATCTGGTGCGAAAGTGAAATTTATCAGTAATGCTACTGTGGATGAACAACTCGATGACAAAACCCTTGTACATGCCTGGGATTTTGATACCACTGTAGATACTGATGGGAACGGTATTGCTGACGATGATGCTGATAGTGCTCTCCTAGCTCCAGAGTTTGAATTCGATGGAGATAGAGATGTGCTGGTCGGATTAATTGTTACGGATTCCGTAGGAAATAAAGATCAAGTGATTCGAAAAATACCATTTATCAAACAAGATAATGATAGAGGACCTTTGGGGTCTACTAAGCAAATCCCACTAAGGGCGGCACTCACTACCAATCCACCAAGAAATGAAGTAGATGGGAAAGTTTATTTGACGGCTCCTTTTTCAGATGTGGTCTTTAATGCTCAAAAATCTCAAGGGAAGATCCAAGAATATCGACTCGATACGAATATTTTTGTGGATTCTGATGGAGATGAGATCCCTGATAATGATGTCGATAATAAGACGCATAAGTCTTGGAAGGATGGTTCTTCATTCAAACGTACTTATCGAGAATCAGAAGGTCGTATTCGCGCACGTCTTACGACGGTTTCACTGCTAGGAAATGAAAAATCTCAAGTGGTGGATATCGTGTTTTCTGATGAAGTGCCAAGTTTTGATGTCGATACGACTCAAGATCCAGATGCTTTGTTGCAGCTGCTTGATTCTGTTCCAGTGGTTTCCTTCACGGTTGATAAGTCTTTTGCTCAGCCTACTGAAGGACTGATCTTCGATGCGAGTCGGACGAAGTTTCCTGATGAACAGGTCAAAGAATACCGATGGGATTTCGATGGTGATGGTTTGGTAGATGAGATTAGTTTTGAGCCTGTCTTTAACTATGCTTACGATATCGATGGTGTCTTCGATGTCATCTTAGAAGCAGTATCTGAAGATGGATTACAGGGTGAATATTCTCAGACAGTCTTTATCAGAGGGGGTCTACAGTTACCTGAAGCGGTCTATACTTATGAGCTCGTAGATAATGAAGTTCGCTTCACGAATACTTCTACAGCTGATCCTTCTTTTACCGAAGAAGAACTGCAGTATGAATGGAATTTTAAGAAGTTGGATCTTTCTACGGCATTGCCTTGGGAGACTTTTGATCAAATCGATGAGCTGATCATTGATGCTCCAGAGTTTAACCAAGCTCCATTGTGGGTTCAAAAACGTTTGGTACTCGCTGTGGAAGAGCTTGGAGCTGGAGTGGTTTCACGACAAGTTGTCCTCGGTGTAGATCCGATTGTTTTACAATTTGTAGAAGGGACGACCTTGATAGATGCTGCAGCTGAGCCTTATATTGGCTCGATAGAGTTGTCTGCAGCTGATGCTTCTGGACTTGAGATCGAAGGAGAAACGCTCGTGATGGGATTTGAAACCGCTATTGATGCTCTCTTAACGACTTCTGAGGCAGTGGATATTGTTTATAAAGGAGTCATCTTTGACGCCAAATTGTATCAACTTGCTCCTGATGGATCTACAGAGCTTGTAGTTGAAGGGACTATAGATAGTAATGTCACTCGTTTTGTGAGTAATAGTCTTGGAGGATCTTACCTTATCACCGGTGAGCTGGAGTCAACTGGTGAATCAGATGAGAGTTTCCTGGGTGTTTCTACCGTGAAAGATCCAGTGAAAGTCTTTTCAGAATCGGGTCTTTATCAGGTTGTGCTTACGGTTACTGATGGACTTGGTGAAACGGATGAGCAATTAGAGCTCATCACTATCGATCAGGATCTTCAAGTTGTAGAAGCGGGGACAGTTGCTCCTGAGGATATAATAGAAGGATCAGGTGAGGTCATCGTTCCTGATGAAACGGTCACTCCACCAGTAGTGACTCCACCGGTGATTGTTGATGATAGTAGTGATGGTGGAGGCATCTCGTATTTCTGGCTAGCTCTCTTGATTATTGTACTTTTGATAGTTGCTGTGGTGGTGTTTATTGTTATTCGTACTATCCGACAGAGACAAGCAGAGCTAGATAATGATCCTGGTATTACTTCAAAGACTGGAAAGGATTCCCCAGATGTTATACAGCCAGAGATTGTTGAGACAAGTACTACTGTTCCTGTTCAGGCTCCGGTAGTACCAGCACCAAAAGCCCCTTCTGTTCCAGTAGCTCCAACTGCTCCTGTTTCAGCTCCAAAGCAACAAGAAGCTTCAGCTCCGATAACTAAAGCCCCAAAAGAAAGTATAGATACTGAGAATAAAAAGGATAAAGGAGGGAGTGATAAGGGAGGAGGTCCACAGGGGCCGATACCGGATTGGTTAAAAAACTAGAGAAAGAAGGAAGTGTTTGTTTCATTATCAAATTTTCGAATCCCTATCAATGTTTCCATTGATTAATGATTCCTCACTACTCATTAATAACTCAACGAATGGATGACCAAAAGAATACTCAGCAAAATGTTCCGGAGAAGCTTCCTCAGGCTAATGATGATCAAGCTGCCCCTACGAATCTTGAAAAAGTTGCTAGTCCTCCTCAGACTGGACAAAATGTTCCTCCTGAAAATGAGAAGCAAAAAGTAACTCGCAAACCAAAAACAGGATTGCTCTTGTCTTTTATGGGTCTCTTCTTGTTTTTGTTTGTCCTTTTCATGGTGTTTTTAGTGGTGATGTTACTCCAAAATGGAGGGAATAATCCTATCCTTGGTGCTTTAGGAGTAGAGCCAGCTTTGCTTAAGGATCTGCTGACGACACTTATTAGTCTAGTGTTTGGATTTTTATCACTGATTTCTTTTATTGTTTTCTTAGTGGCTGTGTTTCGACGTTTTACGGCGACGAAGTTAGAGCTCGAAAAGAAAAAATCTTCACTGATCTTAGCGCTTGTTTCAGGGCTTTTCTTCACGATGTGTATCTTCTTGTGGCTTTTCCTTTTCTTTTACATTTCTCGACTACAGGTCGGTAATCAGGGAGCTACAGTAATCCTTACCGAGCCAGCTAACACGATCAATCTAACGGCTCCAGTAAGTATTACTTTTGATGCTCGTGAGATAGAGACACTTTTTTCGCGTGAGGGGATTGTCTCTTTTGCCTGGGACCTTGATGGAGATGGTGTTTATGATGATGGAAATGGTCGTGCTATCCAATACACCTACACTGATCGAGGTAATGATCAAGGTATCTATAATGTGGGAGTAAAGGTTATCTTAGCGGATGGAAGGGAGAGTGTGACCGAAGTTTCTGTGACCATCGCGAATGTTTTGCCTGACCCAAAAATTTCTTACAGTCCTCAAATCTTAGAAGTACCAGTCTCAGTCAGTTTCGATGCTTCTGATTCACGTGATCCTGATGGAGATATCATCAAGTATGAATGGGATTTGGATGGTGATGGGAGTATCGACGCAGATGGAGCAAAGGTGAAGATGGATTATAATACTGCGCAGGAAATAGAGGTGCTTTTACGAGTCACGGATAATAATGGCGAGAGTGCTGATGAAAAAGTAGTTTTGAATTTTAAAAGAGGACGGACGAAAGAAGCCGTCATCATTACTCGGCCTGGTCAGACGGGAGAGGTTCCATTCAATGTCTCTTTTGATGCGTCGAACTCTTTTGCTGGAGATCGTATCCAGTCTTATGAATGGGATTTTGGAGATGGATCTGCTCTCAAGAAGGGGCGGGTGGTTCAATATACTTACGAACAAGCAGGTGAATATACGGTTCGTCTTATCGTAGAAGGTGCTGATGGCACGGTACTAGAGACAGATGAAGAGATCTCGGTAGAACGTGCTACTACTACACCGAAAGCAGTTATTACTGTTGATGATTTAGAGCTTGATACAGATGGTATTCTTCGTGGTGAAGCTCCTTTTAAAATTTCTTTTTCTGCTGAATCATCTTCTGATCCTGATGGACAAGTGGTTGATTATCGTTGGGACTTTGATGATGATGGGGTTTCAGATGCTGTTGGAGAGTTTGCTGAGTATACTTTTGTAGATACAGGAGCTTATCCGGTGACACTCACCGTTATAGATGATGATGAGCTTTCTTCTTCTGCTGTTTTAAATATAGGAGTAACGGTGCCTGAGGTAGAAGTGGAGTTGGAGGTGAGTGTTTTTTCTGGCCCTGTACCTCTTGAGGTAAACTTCGATGCGACTGCTTCACGAGCTGAGGATGGGAAGATCATCTCTTATACCTGGGATTTTGGAGATGAGAGTCCTCCAGTGATTGGTTCTGCTCGTCAGACACATGTCTTTAATGAAGTGGGAGAATATACGGTAAAAGTGGAAGTGCTTACTGATGCAGGGAAGCGTGGTGAGAGAGATTTGATTGTAGTAGCTCGTGAAGTTGAGCTGCAAGCTGATTTCACTGTAAATCCTCAAGAACTTATCGCTGAGAAAAAAACTTTCTTTGATGCTTCCCAATCGCAAGGTCAGATTAGCCGGTACTATTGGGAATTCGGTGATGGAGCTATTAGCAGAGTCGTTAAACCTGATCATATCTATGAACAAGCTGGAGAGTATAAAGTGATCTTAGAGGTTTACGATCGAAAAAATAGAGTGAGTCGTAAAGAAATAGAAGTGACGGTCCTAGCACCATAATCTTTGTTTTTTAGTTATGTTTGATGTTTTTTTATCGCGGTTGGCTCTTGATCCTTGGTGGTTTGCTGGGGCGCTTTTGCTGATGTTTTTGATGCTGATGTTTTTTTGTCTTTCTTTTTTTAGAAACGCTCGGAGGCTTGTTTGGTTTTATGTGGTCATTCTTTTTATTGCTGCGTTATACGTCTTATCATTGCAATGGTTCCCACTTTTCTTAGAAGCTTTAGTTTCTTATCGTTCTGATTGGTCTTTGGTTTTTTTGATACAAAAGCTCAGTGTCTCTCATGTTATGACTCTTTTAGTCTTTTATTTCTTTGTGTATGCATTGCTGGGATCTTTTGTCGTGGTTCTTTTAGAGATCTGGTCTTTACTCACTTTCCGTTGGAAACGCATGAAAATTGTTTTTGAGAGAGCGCTTAGTGAATCATGGTTTGTTGTGATCTTTAGCTTCATGAGTACTGTCTTTGGTATTTTATGGTTTTCTCTTTTTGGTAAGATTGATTTTGAAGTCATTGAGCGACTTTTTGCCATGTCTTCTTTTCTTTTCTTGATTCAGTTTTCGATTCGTATGATCGATAATGCCTATTTACATACTCCAAAGATACTCATGGAATATTTCTTTTCTATGACTTTATTATTTGTCTTGTTTCGCTTTTTTGGGGAAACTTTAGGTTTGCTTTCTGATGCTACTTTTTCTGTGAAAGTGCTCTTTTTTGATCAGCTGTTTGTGTTTTTCCTCTCAGTCCTTATGACAGGGTTTATGGCGAGTTTTTTTGTGAGAGCTTTGTTTGCATCGACTTACTTCTTAGAGCAACATCATAGGAAAACTTCAGTCCTTGTTTCTTGGACTTCGCGTTTTTTACTCTCTTCAAAAGATCGTCACTACTCTCATTATAGGATTCTTTTGGGGATACTGCTTGCCCTTGTCTTAGGCTTTGTTTTTGAGCTTATTGTTTTTCACGAATGGTATCTGAGTTTGGTGCCTACTTTTTTTCTCGCTTATTTCATTCTCTTTTTTATTTTAGATTATCAAGATGATATGCGAGTAAGGGGGGATTTGGTGGATAAGCGGATTGAAAGTGAGGTCAGGAAGGTGTTTTTTAGTTGATACAGCTGGAAGCTTCCAGCTTTCCCTTATTCCTCGATGGTCGTTTTACTAAGATCATTGATCTTTTCTTGACGAGCGGTGACGGGATTGTAACTTTGGTAGTAGAGTTCGATGAGTTCTTTGGTATTGAGCTCGTTACTCCGGATGTTAAGACTCATGAGAGCTTGCTCGACTTGGTTTACTCGTTGGCTGAGTTTTTTTCTCAGATCTTTGAAGCTTTTTTTCCTTCCACGTAATTTTGCGAGAGTGTCATCTGGGAAGATATGTGAAATAAAACGATCTATGAAGCTAATCTTTGTCCCTGTTGGTGCATCTACTGGTACAACTACATAAAATTTCTTTTCCATGATGTCAGCGTATTCGATGAGTTTTTCGATATATTCTTGATATTCAGCTGTTTGTTGCTTGAGGAGGGGATTCTCTTGTTCTTCTTTCACTCCTTCTAGATGAATCAAGTAATCATCGATATCGAGTTTTTTTGAACGAACAACAATCTGTACAGGGAACTCCAAAGAGTTTAAGAAAGCTTGATATCCTTGGATAAGTGCATTTTGTTCCTCTTCAGACTTTAGATTAAAGTTCACAGAAGTTGTCTGGAGTACAGAACGAAGACCACCATTTTTCAGCACGACTGTTTTGTCGTGTATTTCAGCGATAGGAAGGAAGCGTTGTGTCGCCGAGCTTTTTTGCTTTGATGGACGTCCTTTGACGCTGTTTTTAGGAGGAGTTATTTTGGAGTCTTTTTTTGCCATGTTTTTTTAATTGTTAGTTGTTGTATCTTTGTTTTTTTGATCATTGGGAATTTGTCCTTGTTTATTACTCCCTGTCGGGGAGTTAAAGGTGATCACCTGTCCTTCTCCTACTAATTGATCTGGAGTAAACTCTCCTGAAGGAGCAGCTGGAACAGTTTTTTCTTCAGCTTCTGGAGTATGATTCATATTCCTTGGAACTTGATCATTGTCCCCCTTAGCCTTTTCTTGCTCTTGAGGTCGAGGAATGTCGTTCGGAGTTTCATTGGGCTTTTTCTCAGCTTTTTTCTCCTGTAACCATTCAGGGACGGGAGGA
>CAYGQA010000009.1:0-19099 GCA_964352145.1 uncultured Candidatus Peribacteria bacterium | reverse complement strand
CAGTTTTTGGAGTTTGCTCATTGTTCTTTGGGATTTGTTCATTGTTCCCCTTGGCCCATGGACCTTCATTATTGGCCCTTTTTTGTTCATTGTTATTCTTTTCTTGCTCTTGAGGTCGAGGAATGTCGTTTGGAGCTTCATTGGGCTTTTTCTCAGCTTTTTTCTCCTGTAACCATTCAGGGACGGGAGGATCTCCTTTTACTGGTGTAGTGTTGCTTGTTGACTGCTCTTGAATGCGAGGAGTTTCACTTTGGTTTTCAGTAGCTTTCTTTTCCTCAGTTTTTGGAGTTTGCTCATTGTTCTTTGGGATTTGTTCATTGTTCCCCTTGGCTCTTGGCCCTTCATTATTACCTTTTTGGATATTGTTCTCAGCTGTTTCAAGCTCTGTATTTTTTTTCTTTCGTCTCCTTCGCCGACGTCTTTTCTTTTTTGGATTCTCTCCTTCATTCCCTTGTTTATCGAATGATTCTTGCTCGTTGGTTTTTGTGATTTGCTCATGAAATCCTTCAGCCTTTGGCCCTTGATTGTTAGAAGCTTTTTGGACATTCGGATTTAATTTTTGATTATTGCTGAACCCTTGGTTCTTTGCATTTGGACCTTCTCTATTTGGTTTTTTACTTAATTCTCGTATTTTTTCCTCTGCAGTTTTTTCTTTTTCTTCTTTTTTTTGTTGGGGTTCTTCGTTGAGGAAAGCTGTTTTAATTAAGCCTTCATCGCTTGCCTCGTCGATTTTCTTCGTTTCTTTGTTTGTAGATTCTTTCTTTTGTTGATGAAATTTGTCGATTTCTTCAGTGAGTTCTCCGATGTTTTGGATACGTTCTTTTTTATCTGCTAGATCTTCATCTTCTTTTTTCTTCTTCTTTGATTCTTTTTGATCACTGAGGGATATGATTTTTTCATCACTTATTACCCGATCTGCACCTTTGACCCAGACTCTTTTTGATGGCGTCACCAGACGCTCGATGAGTAAAGCCAGATACTTATAAAAAGGGAGATTGGCGATTTTTAAAAAGGCAAAAGCTGAGGTAAGGAGCACGACGATAGCTACTGGAGGTAGCCATATGAGCATTGGTAATCCTTGTCCATTTAAGACGGAGTAGATGGCAAAGGCGATCGCAAAACCTGCTACACAGATGATGAGTTGAGGCAGTGTTAGAAACCACACGATGCGGTCAGCTTGTTGGACGTCTTGGGGAACTTTGAATTGCATGGGGAAGGATTTTAAGGACCTTAATGAGCTTAAGGATCTTAAAGAAATGACATTCTTTTAAGGCTCATGATTCGAGAGAAAACTTTTGAGGAATCTTCTTATTATAGCAGAAAACAGCGCTTTTTTCTAGGCCTTTGGGCTTTATGTTGTATACTGGGCGCGTTTTATACATCTTATGGAATCTTTTCAAAATCAAGCTGCTACTGATGAAGAAACTCAAGATGATGTCTTGAGTTCGATGAATGTTCTTGAGGCGAGTTTTTTAAAAGAATTTTTTAGTCTTAATATAGAGGTCGGTTCAGAGCTTCGTAGTAGGACTGGGACCCTTCGACGTGTAGTTCAGATTATTTGCTCAAATAATGAAAGATCTGAACAACCACCGGTCTCTATTCAAACTGAAATTTTACAAGGAAATCCAGATGCTAAGAAAAGCTTCACGATACGAGAAACGGTTTTAGGAGCTAGGAAATCACTTTTTTCAGTAGTTCATCCTCCAGTCAGATGGTCAGACCAAGCCAAATAAGCTCTTTTTGAAGAACTTTCAATGGGGTTGATTTTTTGAAGTGAATTTTTATCCGGTCTTTCTGAGTCTGTTTCCTATTCGCAATCTAAACTTTTTGCTTGTTTCTTTTAGATTTTGCTCCCTTCTTTCTGCTTGGTTTTTAAGGGTGTCGGCTTTGATTCTTTCGGTGATGGCTTTTATTTGAGCTGTTGCTTCTCTAGCTTTTTCAGTGAGATTGGGGTCATTCATCTTGGGTAGCTCTGGAAAATCCATTTCTATTCCTTTTTTCTTTCCAAATCCGAACATTTTGTATGGGGCTAAATAATGGCGGTAACCCTTTTGTTTCTTGAAGTTTTAAGTCTTCATATGATAATATCATTTATTTTTGTATTTGTCAAATATTTGCAAATAAAAAGACTCGAAGGCCTGAGAGCTCCGAGTTGAGTTATGAATGCTTCCACATCTTTCTATATCCTCTCCATCACTGGCAGTTCTCCTACAAGTGGATTCAGGTACTTCACTCCAGCCTCTGTAAGAGTTTTTGATCCTTTATCATAATGCTCCATTGGCATGTGACGAGTGAGATTGGCGACTTTATCGAGATCGACGACTTCGATACTTGCTTGATAGGGTTCGTCAGAAACACGTTTGATACAGATCGATCCGGTTTGCAGGCTCTTATCGAGTAGGCTTTGTACGGCTTTTTCTCCAGATGACTGAGCTTCTGCTTGATCGACTGGGCTGGCGTCAGGGTAACTGCGTTGTGGATATCCGAATGTGTCTTGTCGGACTCGAGTTGCGACGCCTTTTTCTTTGAGGTAATCAGCTAAGACATTCCCTAGAGGTAGTCCTGAGAGTTGGATATTACCGTGAGCATCACGTTCTTGGTCTTTTGTAAATTGAGTGATGATAGGGTTTCCTTCGGCATCTTGTATCCCTTCGCTGATAGCGATGACGGCACGACCATGCTCTTCTACGGTGCTTCTGGTATCTTCTGCAAACTCTTCCAGGCTGAATGGGACTTCAGGGATATACAGTCTGTGAGCTCCGCCAAGACCCGCGGCTCCTGTCAAAAATCCTGCGTGTCGACCCATGATGATCGCGAGGTGTACACCGGGAAGTGCTTCATTGTCTCGGTCTAGACCCATGATGGCTTTGGCTACGAAACGTGCAGCAGATGGGAAGCCTGGAGTGTGGTCGTTTTCCATGAGGTCGTTGTCAACTGTTTTTGGGATGTGAAATCCTTTGAGATCGTAGTCGGCAGCTTTTGCTGCTTCGTTAACGAGACGGATGGTTTCAGAAGAGTCGTTTCCTCCGATATAGAGAAACCCAGTGATTTCATGTTTCTGAAAGATGTTCAAAATTTTTGTACAATATTCTGTGTCAGGCTTGTCTCGAGTGCTTCCTAAAGCGCTAGATGGGGTTTTCCCTATTCTTCGTAATTTTTCATCGTCAAGTTCGTGAAGGGCTACGAAGTCTTCTTCGATGATTCCTCTGATCCCATGACGGGCTCCTATGATTTCGAGTCCGTTTTTTTTGGCTTCGAGTACTGCTCCGATGAGGGATTGGTTGATGACTGCGGTAGGTCCGCCACCTTGGGCGATGAGGATTTTCATGGGGGAGGGATTAGTGAGTGTGAGGATTTGATGTAGAAGGATCTTAAGGATGCTAAGGATCTTAAAGATCTTAAGGATTTAATCTTGATTGGGTTCTTTGTAGGTTTCTTTTTTGTGAGTTTTTGAATTTTGTGAGCAGGTACGCTGTTTTGTTTATTTGATTGATGCAATTTTGTTTTTCTGTACTTGAAAGATATTGGAGTTTACAGGCTAAATCAATAAAACAGTCTACTTCAATGAGTGATCCTTTTGCGATTTCGAAGAATCTCATTGCATCTTTTCGTGATTTTCTTTCATTTCCTTCTGCAATGTTTGCAACTATGGAGCTTGATGCTCTTCTGAGTTGGCTCGTCATTCCGTATCTTTCATCATCTGGAAATTGTTTTGTGAGTTTGTAGATCAGGAGTGTGAGTTCTCTTGCTTCTTTCCATACGATGAGGTGTCTAAAGCTGTGATTATAGGTCTCCATAAAATGAAATTAATAATAGATATTATTTTGACTTGGTTTTTTATTTCAACAATTAGATAATCCATAATCTTCATCTCAATTTAAGGTTCCTTTTCATTTTTCTTTTCCTTAAGATCTTTAGGCTCTTTAAGATCTTTAGAATCTTTTATTTATTACTCTATGTTCACCTCTGTGATCGGTCACGACCGAATAAAAGAACAACTCGAGCGCGATATGAAATCGCTACAGCTGCATCAGTCTTATCTTTTTGCGGGGCCTGAGCATGTGGGGAAGATGAGTTTGTTGAGAGAGTTTATGAGTCAATTGCGGACGGGGCAGGCTTTTAGTCCTGAATCTCCTTTTGGGTCTCAGGTGCTGGCGGGGCAGGGTCCTGGTCTCTTGAGTTTCTTAGATGATGGGACTTCTCTAAAGGTGGAGCAGATCAGGGGTATCGTCGATTTCGTGTCGAAGAGGACAGCAGATGATGAGTGGTCCTTTTGTATGATTGAACATGTAGAGAGGATGACAAATTCAGCAGCAAATGCTTTCTTGAAGGTTCTGGAAGAACCCTCTCCTCGGATGATTTATCTGATGACGACTTGTAGAGAGCATAAACTGTTGGCGACGGTTCTTTCACGGGTACAGACCTATCGTTTTGGGATGATTCCTGATAAGCAGGTGAAGGATTTTTTGGAGCAGCGAGTGCATAATGAAGTTACTTTACAAGAAATCATGAAGCTTGCGGTAGGAAAGATTGGTTTGGCTGTAGAGATGTTTGATGATGAGGAGCTTTTTACTCGTCTACGCGAGCTTTATGATTACGCGATGATTCTTTTTGAAAATGATCTTGTTGATCGCTTTACACTTGCTGATCATTTGACCAAAAAAGAAGTGACGAAGATGGAACTTCAGCAATTTTTGGTGTATTTGGCTTTGAAGTTGAAGCAAGAGGGGACGCAGCGATACTTGTCTCAGCTTGATCGAGTGCAAGAATTGTCTCAGTACTTTGCTGATACGCAGGTAAATAAGAGGCTCCATTTGGAGAGTTTGTTTGCGGATATATAGAGGGAAGGAATGTAAGGAGTTTAAGGATGTTAAGGTTTTTTAGGGGTTTTAAGAGATGTTAAGGGTGTTAGGCTTGTTAGGTTTTTTTGGATACTGAGTTATGGGTTCTCCAAGTAGCTGGCTCTCTGAAGAATTGAAAGATACTTTTTTAGGTAATCAAATCACTCAAATCAATCCACCTACTCTATCCGTCTTTCCGGGGAAGGAACGGAATCTTTAATCAATCTCATCACTCAAATCATTCCACTTACTGTTCCCGTCTTTCCGAGGAAGGAAAGGAATCTTTAGCCAATCTCATTACTCTAAAAACTTTAATTATTCATAGCCTTTCTCTTTTTAAAAAGAGAGAGAAGAGCCCTCAGGGCGGAAGAGTGAGATTTTAATGGAGCTTTATCTTCTTTATGAAGACTCCCTTGCTTCTGTTGACGATCAATCCTGACAAGTTTTTACTTGCATTATTGTGGATATGCGTTAATATGGCCTCGAAAAGTTCATTACATCTTTTCTTATGACAAGTTTCTTCGACAATATTATTAAGTATCTCGTGCTCTGCACGCTGACTCTGCATATGCAGTCAGTTGAGGTTTGGTCGTAAAATTTTTTTCTAGAAAACTTTTTATACCCCTCCTCAACGGAAGGGTTTTTTGTTCTTTGACATCTTGGCTATAGGGATTCTTGTCTTTACGAGCTGCATTGTGTGGTTCGTTGAGACTGGTTGTCTCTATACTTTTTTCTTTCTCCCTCTTTTTCTTCAGGAGTGTTTACTATGTGTAATAAAACGAAAGCTGGTGAGCATCGAGGTTTGGTTTGCACCTATAATCTTGAGCTCGTTGTCTCGATTAACCCTGGCGTAGGTAATTATATTGCTCATCAGTATCACTGTCCTGGTTGTAAATTAACTGCAACGAGAAGGGTTTTAGCAAAGGTTGAGTGTTCAAAAAGAACTAAGAAGAAAGATCTTCGCCCAAAAAGCGAGCGATTTCGTGGCTTTGTGGCTAGATAACAACCCCCTTGTTGTTTCTCCCGTTTATGTGGTTGAGAAATAACGGATTTCTGTCCTTCGGGACAGATTCAGTGGCGGGTGAGGCTTTCGAGCCCCCCCCGTCATCTACTTTAATTATTATTTTTCTCTTTCTTATGCTTTCTTCAGAAACAAGTCCTGACATTGAAGATGATGGACTTTCTCTAAATAAGACTCCTTCTGTTTCTGAAACGTTTACGAATAGTGACTCTGATACTATATATGTTCAATGTCCTAGCTCAGAGCAGAAGCCGTCTGATAAAGAGAACTTGTTGGCTTCTTTGAAGGATGAATACTTGTTTTTATATCGAACTAAGGAAGTTTTAGAAGAATTAGTCGCTATTGGCGTGATTCCTTTTTCTGATTTGGATCAACTGAATCTTGAAGAATTGAAACGAGTGAGGCAAAGAGCTGAACTATTTCGAAAAATACGTAGCGATGGTAACCTTTCGATGATTTTTGGTAGGGCTGAACGAAAGGGTATAGTTACTAATTCTTCTATAGGCACTTGGAGTGATCAGGAAATTGAGCGAATTAGGGAAATTGTGAAGAATTTTATTGATGGAAATGGAAGTCTTTATCGGGCTCTGTCTTTATAAAGGATGTGTAAGTATGATTTTTTTAAGAACAAATGACTGAGATTTTGTAGACTGATACTGTTTTGCCATGAAGTAGCACATCTGCATGGTGATTTTATTCGCGTCGAGAGGCTTTCTTCGATACACTAGTCAGTGATTTTACTGTATTTTTATGTTTCTCCTTTCTTCAGATAGTTTGCGTGGGTATGGGATGAATAGAATCTTTCGTTTTGCGAAGGAGGCTGGTTTTGAGGGGATGGAGATCGCTATGAGTATGAGACAGTATGATTCACAAAATGCTGAATATCTCAATGAACTGCGAAAAGAGTATGATATGCCGATACGAGCTGTGAAAGTTTTCCCAAATAGTACGGTGAAGCAGACTGAGATTGCTCTTGAGTTGGCACAAAAGGTTGAAGCCCGAGTGGTGATCATCGAGGCACCACGGTTTTTTGATTTCAAATACAAAGAATGGATGCGTAAGCAGGTGCCTGCACTTCGGAAGAAGTATGGAGTGAAGATTGCTTTGATGAATGGACCCTCGGAATACACTTGGGGTGTGATCCCTGGACGAGCTATGACGAGTATCCCTGATTTACAGAGTTTTAAAGAGGTTTGTCTGGATGTCTCGAATCTCTATGGGAAGAAGCTGGATCTCATGCGTGCCTACCAAATGATGAAGTCAAATATGGTGCATGTGCATCTTTCTAATGTTTTTCGAGGAAAGGAACACAGCTTGCTTCATGAAGGAATCATGCCTCTTGAGAGTTTCCTTACGAAGCTGAAGCGTGATAATTATGAGCATGATATCTCTATGGTAGTGCGGCCGAAGGCTCTTGCTGCTGGAGATGATAAGATCTTACAAAGAAGCTTGAAGCAATCGATGGATTTTTTGAGGAAGTATATGAAGTAATCAAGGACGGAGGCGCTTTAAGGTCTTGGAGTAGGCTGTTTATTTGTGCTTGGGTGTTTTTATGGCTTGAGGCTAGAAGTTAGAGGCCTTTTGATTCGAAAATTCTGAAAATTTGATAATTTTGAAAATTATTTCTGCTTTTTGTCAATTTGAACTTGTAAATCGGCATCATAGTCAGCATTAAACACACCCTCGTTTTTTGACCTTGTCAAATGCATTTGATACACTGTCCTTGCATACGATTTAAGTGTGTCAAAACCCGGTGTGTAGAGTAGCTGAAAGCTTTGATTGGACTCTCTCCTGACCTTGTAAGACTCTCGTGTAAAGCGTTTCTGAATGAATATCTGTGATTCCTCTAAATATTAGAACATCTCTGAATATGAATCTTTCGACGGCGATCCTCTGATTAACTTCCATATATATCCTCAGGCTTAAGAGCCTGCGATGCAACATATGTGGTGGATAAACCCTCATTCTGACGTTTTATCGGCAATCTCAACAAGGAAAGGACACTATACTTTCTGTATTTTTTATAACCCCTATTATGGAAACAATTATCGCTTTCCTTGTGGGCGCTGTCATTGCTGGAGCTGGAGGATATGTCGTTCTTAAGCCAAAAGCAGAAGAAAAAGCTGAGGAAGTCAGACGTAAGAACCGTGAGATGGTCGAAAGGGCCAAGGTTCAAGCGAAAGAACTGATGCTCGAAGCTGAAAAAAAGGCGCTTCATATGGAAGAAAAGATCTCCAATCGGATGGTCAAATCTCAAGAAGAAGAACAAGAACGACGTCATCAGCTCGATAAGATCGAGACTCGTTTGAGTACAAAAGAAGAGCATCTAGAAGAAAAACAAAAAGATGTAGAGAAGAAACAAGAAAACATCCATGTGCGTGAATCCGAGATTAACAAGCTCAAAGAAGATCTTCAGGCTATGAAGGGGCAGGAGATGCAGAAGCTAGAGGAAGTTACGGGTTTGAGTAAAGATCAAGCAAAAGAGGAGCTTTTCAAGCGTATTGAAGAGATCGCTCAAACGGACATTAAAAAGAAGATCATGTTTGAGGAAGAGAAGGCTAAGCAAACGTCTTCAGAGAAGGCGAAATGGGTGATCACCCAAGCTATCCAAAAGTATGCGGCTGAGGTCACTGCTGAGAGTACAACTACTGTTGTGACCCTTCCAAGTGATGATATGAAGGGACGGATTATTGGTAAAGAAGGGCGGAATATCAATGCTTTCGAGCATTTGACGGGGGTCGATGTGATCGTCGATGATACTCCAAATTCGATTATTATCTCAGGCTTTGATCTTCTCCGACGATATGTTGCGAAGCAGACTTTAGAACGACTACTAGAGGATGGACGTATCCATCCAGCTCGTATAGAAGAAACTCTTGAGAAAGTAAAAGATGAAGTTTCTGAGTTGATCAAGACTCTTGGAGAAAAAGCTGTTATGGAAATCGGTATCCCAAATCTCCATCCAAACCTGATTAAGTTGATTGGTCGTCTTCGTTTCCGTACTTCATACGGTCAAAATGTCTTGAAGCATTCTCTAGAAGTAGGATTCCTGTCGGCTGCCATTGCTTCTGAGGTAGGAGCTGATGTGGAGATCGCTAAGGTCTCAGGATTCCTTCATGATATCGGTAAGGCTGTGGATCATGAGATCGAAGGAAATCACGCTCTTATCGGGAAGGATATCCTTGAGAAATTTGGAATGGATGAACGGATTTGCTACGCGGTAGGAGCTCACCATGAAGATATCCCACCGAAGAGCTTAGAAGATTTCATCGTGATGGCTGCTGATGCTATCTCTTCAGCACGACCTGGTGCTCGACGAGAGAACGCTGAGGCGTTTATCAAACGAATGAAACAACTCGAAGAAATCGCAGGATCACGTGATGGAGTGAAGAAGACCTATGCGATCCAAGCGGGACGTGAAGTCCGTGTCTTCGTAGAGCCAGAAACTATTACTGATGTGAAGATGATGGAGCTTTCACGAGATATCGCACGACAATATGAGAAGGATTTGGATTATCCAGGACAGATTAAGGTGCATATTATCAGAGAGACGAGAGCGGTGGAGTATGCTAAATAAGGATCTTGAGGATCGTAAAGACTGTAAAGATCTTAAGGAGGGCCCCGTGAGGGGCTCTTTATTTATTTGAACTATTGTTTTCCATCCTTAAGATCTTTAAGATCCTTAGGCTCCTTTATCATTCATTCGAGATAAATTGATTTAGATTGGGATAAGTCGAGGGACAAGTTTAGCCATGTCCCTACAGGATAATTTGATTCTCTCATTCATTTTTTTTCTTTATACTCCTTACACTCTTCATACTCTTTACACTCCTTTTCCCCCATGATAGATACTCACTCACATCTTTGGTTTAAGCACTTCGAAGAAGATCTCGATGAAGTGATCCAGCGTGCTCATGATGCAGGGGTGCATACGATGATTCAGGTGGGTTGTGAGGAGGAGAGTTCGAGACATTCAGTTTCTTTTGCGGAGCGATATGAGAATATGTACGCTACTGTAGGTTTTCATCCAACTGAATGTAATGACCAATTTACAAATCCCAATGTACAATTAAAGTGGATTCGTGAGCTACTTGAATCTTCTCAGAAGATTGTGGCGATTGGCGAAACGGGGATTGATTATTATCATCAGCCGTATGATTTGGAGGCGCAGAAGTGGGGTTTGAAGTATCAGTGTGAGTTAGCTCAAGAGTTTGATCTGCCGGTGATTGTGCATTTGCGGATGAATAAAAGGCCTGTCGCAGGTGAGGACGGATTGAACCAGGCGGAACATGATGTGCTTGAGGTGCTTGATGCTGTTGGGATGAAAGAAGATAAGGTGGTGTTTCACTGCTTTTCGGGTTCATTGAAAATGGCTGAGGAAATAGTAAAGAGAGGCTGGGTGATTTCTTTTTCAGGAGTGGTGACTTATCCCAATGCTGGCGAACTGCGAGAGGTTGCTCATATGCTTCCAGCTGACAAGATAGTTGTTGAGACAGATTGTCCTTTCCTACCGCCGCAGGCGCATCGAGGTGAGCGGAATGAGCCGGCGTATGTCAAAGAGACAGCTCAGGTGGTCGCGCAGGCGAGGGGAGTGAGCTTGGAGGAGCTTGAGAAGGCGACTGATGTGAATGCTGGGAGAGTGTTTGGGATTTGAGGGGTAAAGAAAAAAGGCTAAGTGAGAAGGTTCAAGGGCTAAAAAGAGTGAGATTTTAGCTTCTTGTTTTGTTACTTCTGTTTATCCATCTTTTTTCTGATTTCCCCAGAAATACCCCTGCTTCTCTGTAGAAAGGTTTTCCTATAAATTCGTATGGTATTCTTGGGCTTCTTTTCCTTTTTTCTTCGGGGTGTATATAAGGACTTCCTTTTGTGCTTGTTTGCATTATAAGGGCTCTTTCCCCTCTAGAAAGAGGTGTTGAAAGTTGTTTGTTTATTTCCTCAATGTCAGCTTCTTTTGTAGCGTGTAGCGGTTCATGTTTTTTGAGCACGGTGTTTCGTTCTTCTATTACCGTATTTATTGCTCTTCTAATTTCCTGAAGACGTTCTAGTGCTCCTGGGTGATTGAGGAACAGAAGTATTTTTTCTTGATCTCCTATGAGCTTGTCGGGGTCTTTGACATGGGCATTTCGAAATATTTTTTTCATTTTTTTTAGATCGGAATGGGATGCAATTTGTTCTTGAGCAAGTTCTCTCGTCTCTAGCATTCTTTTTTCACCACCTTGTTCAATTTCTCCAGTTGATACACTTAATCCTTCTATAAGATTTTTTTTTGCTTTTTCAAAAAAGCTTTTCTTGAGTGCTTGGAGTTCGTCTTCTTTTGTAGGCAAAAGCTTTTCAGCAGCTTCTTTATCTACCATCCACTTGAATCCATTATTTAAATCAGTAGTCATAGAGTATGCAGAAATGTTGTTTAGAGTAGATTATAGTCTGATAAGGCTCTTTTTTGCAAGGAATCTGTACTCTATTGATGTGAAATAGCTATTCTATTTAGAGATAAAAAATGCCTTAAAAACTTATTTTGATGTTATTTTATTGTGACACTTTTATTAAAAAAGCTTCATCTATTCTTAGGTATGGGTTTATAATGCGCACTCTTAAAAAAGATATGTCAGCTATCCTTAAAAAAATATCGGAATCCATACCTGTTTTGCCGGTAGATGATCATTCGTTTAATGAAGTTGAAGATTTAGTCTTAGATCCTGGTCCAGTCACAGATGAATGTATGGCTCTTCTTTCTGGGACTGCACTGTCACGATATAAAGCTTTAAGAGCTCATCCTTTTTTCCTCTTGAGCCCCGAGGAAAGTGATTCTTCTTCATATCAATTGGACAGACATCTTGATTCTGGAGGTTTTTCACATGTTTTTTCTGCTTTTCAATTACAGTACGCGACTCGAAGAGTGGCTTTGAAAGTGCTTAAGCCTGAAAGATTTTCTGAAGAATGTATTGAGAGTTTTTGGGCTGAAGGAAAGCTCTTACAAAAACTGAATGCTGAAAATATTTTGAAATGTACTGATTTAGGGGTTATTGAGTGGTTAGGAGCACAATACCCTTTTTTAGCCCTTGAATATGCTTGTAGTGCTTTTGACTCGAAGTATTTTAAAGAGTATGTGGATAATCTCCCTCCAGATGAGATGATGGCTTTTCTTTCTGCGGCTATGATCCCCTCTGCAAAAGGATTGCAGGAGTTTCATGATGAATCTCCACGATCGATTCATTATGATATTAAGCCTGGGAATCTTTTACTCATGCCTGATGGGACCGTTAAGTTAGCTGATTTTGGTTATGCGAGTTCATCATTAGGGTCTACAGCAAATGATGAAGATGCTATAGGGACACTTGATTATATGGCACCAGAGAACTTTTTTTATGGTGAGAAGCCGAATGCTCTTGTGGATATTTTTAGTTTTGGAGTGATGTGGTATGAGATCATTACTGGTGAGAGACCTTTTCAGGATCATCTGGATCGTATTGCAGATGTTTTTAATCATTTGCCAGTTCATATCCAGTATCTCAGAATCATGGATATGTATCGGCAGGATCAAGTTTTTAGAGTCTTGCAAATTGCGACTTGGAAGGAAAAACTTCGTGAAAAAGGATTGCGACCAGGTGTTATTGAGTGGTTAATTAGATGCCTTTCTTATGATCCGAATGAACGTGTTTTAAAAGATCAGACTTTTTTTGAGAGTCTTTGTTCTGCTTTCGCATCTGATAATCAAGGTTCTCTTTTAGGAGTTTATTAGCCTGGTGTCTTTTCTGATCATTGGATATTTTGCTTCCTGAGTCCATTTTGCGTATACTTGGCACCTGGTATTAATTCATCAAATGGACTTCTTTCAAGTCACTCCACGAGTATCGGTGATCGTGACGGTGTATAATATTCTCCCAAAATATCTGGAGGAGGCTCTTGACTCGCTTCATACTCAAGTGCTTGATAAGGCGCTTTTTGAAGTGATCTTGGTTGATGATGCTTCGAATGATCCTGAGACGCGGAGCTTTGTGGATGCTTTACAGCGGACGGGTAAGTGGAAATCATTGCCTGTGAAAGTTGTGCTTCGAGAAGAAAATGGCTGGGTAGTCGCAGCGAGACGTGATGGAGTAGAGCTTTCTCGGGGAGAGTATGTTTGTTTTTTTGATGGAGATGATCTGCTTGCTCCTGATTTCCTTCAAAAATCGATGTTGGTCTTGGATGCTCACCCTGGAGCTGGATGGACCTATCCGAATGTTCAGAAGTTTTGGTATTTAGATCAATTTGATTATGCTCCAGATTTCAATGCTCGTAAGCTGTATTGGGGAAACTATTGTGTCGTGACTTCGATGTTTCGACGGAGTGTGTGGGATCGTTTAAAGGGAATGAGAGATTTCCGAGTCTCTTCAGAGCTCAATTGGTTTGAGGATTGGGATTTTTTTATCAGAGCGATGACGAAGGGATGGTATGGAGTGCCTTTGAGAGATACGACTTTTTACTACCGACAACATATCAAGAGTACGATTACTCGTAATCGGATGGGACTTTTATTGACGAATTATTTAGTGTATCGAAAGAATCTTTTTGCTTGGTTTACGGTCAAAAGGGCTCAGAAGCAGTATGGTCTTGAGATCAATGAAGCGAATGGGAGGTCTTGTGGATGGTTTTCCTTGAGAAATATGCTTGATCGGATAGCTGGGAAGATTCTTTCTCGTTTTTTTGAAAAACCTTATCGGTATTTCCCTATGGGGCTGTTCCTGAAGAGTATTGTGAATCCGAAAGGATTCATTGAAACGTCTTTGAAAGAGAAGGTTTTCCCTACGAAGGCTGAGCTGCTCTGTGGATTTTCTGAAAAACCGCATTTAAAAAAGCATTTTCCAATGCCTGAAGGGGATACAAGTCTTCGTTCCTCTGTCTTGTTTGCTCATTATTGGTGGAAGATGGGTGGTGCTGAAAATGTGCTTTTAGACTGGATGAAATCGTATCGGTCTTTTGAAGGCTCTCGTATCATTGATCTCGCTGTTACTGCAGATTATGATTCTCGGTATTTGAAAGAAGAGTTTGCTGATCTCTCTGATGAGCAATATACGATCAATCGCTTGTCCACCAATGCTCTGTCGACCTTGAAACTCTGCTGGGGGATCATCCAACGAGAGCGACCGCGAGTGGTCTACAACATGAGTAATCCGTATTTCTATGTGCTTGCTCCTTTTATCAAAGAAGCTTATCCAGATATGCAGATTGTGGATCTCTTACACTGTGAAGACCATCAGGATTCCGCTTGGTTTGGAGCGGCTTTTGATTACCAGAGCTCACTTGATCGACGTATCGTGATCAGTGATTTTTGGAAACAAGTGCTCATCGAGAAGTATTCTGAAAAAGCTGAAAAAATTGATGTGCTCATGAATGCTCTCGACCTTGATCGATTCAATCCGGAGACCCATGATCGAGAGAGCTTACTCGAGGTACATGATATAAACCCAAAGAAAAGAGTGATTGGTTTCCTTGGACGTTTTCATCAACAAAAAAATCCAATGGTTTTCTTGAAGCTTGCTGAGGAGATGCATGCTGATGAGCGCTATCACTTTGTAGTGGTCGGTAAAGGCCCGATGGAGAAAGAACTTTTGAAGGAGATTGGAGCTCTTTCAAATGTGACTTATGTCGGGTATTCGAAAGATCCGGCACGTTTTTATGCGATGTTTGATGTGGCTGTATTTCCTTCGGTCTATGAAGGGTATCCATTGGTAGGGATGGAAGCAGCGGCGATGAATGTCCCTATCATTGCTACGAAAGTGGCTGGGTTTAGAGAGCAGATCAAAGAAGGGAATTTCGGTCTTTTGTATCAACAAGAAACTCTTGAAAAAGATCCAAGAAAATTAAAAGCACTCCTCACAGAGCGTTATGAAGAGTTGATTCGCTTAGGCTCTCGTGGTCGACATTTTATTGAGCAGTATCATGATTTTGAGAAACAGACTTTGCTGTATAAAGCTTTCTTTAAGCGTTTGCTTGCTGTTGAATCCAAGCCCAGGAGTCTGAGATCATCTGCTCCAGATTCCGTTTCGGCGTCCATCCAAGTTTCTGTCTGATCTTTTGTGAATTAGCTATCAAGATTGCTGGATCAGCATCACGTGCTTTTTGTATTTGAGTGTTGATGTTTTTTTGAATAACTTTTTTGTTCATTTTAAATACTTCACGGACTGAATAGCCTTTATCAGAACCAATATTAAAGGTTTCTGATCTTTGATTTTCTTCGAGGAATACTAAGGCTAAGAGATGGGCATCAGCGATATCTTCTATATGGATGAAGTCTCTGATGGCTGTACCGTCAGGAGTATCATGATTGGTTCCATAGAGATGAAAGGATTCATTGTCCTGAGCAGCTCGGAGGAGGGAAGGGATGAGGTGGGTTTCTGGATCATGAAGCTCTCCAAACTGTCCATCCTCTGCTGCTCCAGCAGCGTTAAAGTATCTGAAAATAACATTTTTAAGTCCCCATTCTTCCTGAGCTTTTCTGATGAGTGCTTCAGCTTCTTTCTTGGTTTTTCCATAAATATTGATGGGCTTCAGCTCCGCATCTTCAGAGATGGCTTGATTATGCTGGTCTCCGTACACGGCTGCAGTTGAGCTGAAGATCAGTTTTTGTACACCTTGCGAGTGCATAGTTTGCAGGAGATTTTTTGTCCCCAGCACATTTACTTCATGATAGAGATCGGCTTTTTCCTGGGATTCTGAAACACAGGAGAGTGCTGCTAGATGGATGATGGCATCGTACCCTTGCTCTGAGAAAGCTTGGGTGAGTTCTTCCATTTTTCTCAGATCTCCTGCGATGAAACTTGCTTCTGGATGTATTAACTTTTCATGACCAGTACTGAGATTATCAAAGATACTGATCTTGTGACCTGCTTTGATCAAACGATTGCAGAGTACTGATCCGATATATCCGGCTCCGCCGGTGACGAGATAGTGCATGCTTATTTTACGAGTTTATAGAGAGCTGGACTCATTCTTTCTAGAGAATAGCCTTTTTCTGTTAAGGCTGCATGAAGATCTTCTCCATGGATATAGAGATTGAGTGATGGACTGGCTTCGGTTCGTTGCAAAGGGAGATCATAAGGAACTTCTTCATCAAGATAGCTATAGATTTTGGGCAGGCTGACGTCTATTGATTCATGATGGACGAAGATATTTCTTTTTTCTCCTTCTTTTAGGCCGATTAAGTAGTACCACCAATACGTACTCTGTGTGTAATTTGAGCTGAGGACTAGGCTATTGTTTTCGATGAGTGCGAGTGATGCTTGAGTTTGTAGATCTACTGAGGCTTTTGAAAGATCGACTAGAGTGTAATTTGAAAAGAGAAGATTGGCAGGTATGAAGAGCAGTATTAAGCCTGTTATCCATTTTTTTGAACAGTATTCTGTAATACTTTGGAGACCATAGGCAAGATAAAAGCTTCCTATAAAAGTAAGGGGTATGAAGTAAACGATAATGTCAGGAATATCGTAGTTTAAGGTGAAAATGAGTGTTGAAAGGGAGAAGAGTGAGAAGAATATTGTGATTCTTTTTCGGAAGTTTTTAATAAGCCCCCATATGGCTAGAGCCCAGATCCAGAAGTACTGATGGAAGAGAGACTCAATGAGGAAGGGGATGCGTTCAGTGAAAAATTGGCTTAATGAATACGGAAAAAATCTCCATGAAAATTGAGCTCCGCTGATATACCACCAGAAGCTCTTGAGATCTGGTGTTTGCATTTCTAGATAGCTCGTCTCTGGGCTGTACCATCTCCAAAAGGGGTACAGATATTGCAGTGCTCCAAGCATGACAATGCTCATGATGCTGAGGATCATTTGCTTGTTTCTGAAGATTTTTGGATTATTGGCCAGGACCCAGTATGTGAAAGCAGGGAGGAAGAGGATGCTGGTGAGGTGGTTTCCAAAGGAAAAGGAGTAAATGGCACAAGCGATGAGGAGATCCTTTTTTATACGTGTTTCTCTCCACTTCACCAGTTGGTATATGATTGCTGATAAAAAAAGGAGATGGAGTGTGTAGACTTCTGCAATGATGGATTGGGTCCAGAGCGTAACGCTAAAGCCTAGGCTTAGTACTGAAATAAATGCTGGAAAAGGATTTATTTTGAGGCGTATGAGTGTTTTATAGAAAAAAAGCAGTGCTGAAATACTGAACAGAGAAGAGAGAAGATTGGATTTGAAGGCGAGACTTCCAAAAGGAAATATATGAGTAAAAATTTTGTTCAACAAAAGATATGTCGGATAGCCACTCGTGTGAGGAGTCCCCAAGACATGTCCCACAAATTGGAATTTAGCAGTGTCCCCGAAGCCTCCAAGTCCAGGGAGGAGGGTCATCCAGTAGGCGATGAAGAGGATGATCGCAAGGATTAGAGGCCAGATGATCTTTTGTAATGATTTTTCCATTGTTTAGAGGGGATCAAGAGTGAGCCGGTGGTTGCGGAGAGCGATATTAAGATTTTTGAAAAAATGATGATTATTGTGGATTTGTTCTTCTAGATGCTCAATTGTTGAAGACTGTTTTAGTGTCCATTCTTCCCAGCTGCTCAAGCTGTCAGGATTTTGGAATCTTTGGGGGATCATAATGGAGCTGTTTTTTTCAGTGAGTTTTTTAAGCATATAGAGCAGGTTTGGATCTGGGTTTTGGAGTTCTACTATTTCTGAGATGGCTTTTTTTGTTGCTTCCTCTATCCCAAAAGCTTGAAGAAATGCTGGGGATAGGTCTGTCACTGGATCATATCCTGGGATGAGGCTCATTCGTTTGTTGTACTCTTCAAAGGGTGTTTTCCAGAGAGTGGGTTCTCGAGTCAGGATATAGGGGAGTGGAGCCACTTTTTCATGTCCTGGCCGAGTTCTTTCTTTGATGTTGATCCTTGCCACGATGGGGTCATTGAGTCCGAAGAGGTCTATCACTTTTATTTTTTTTCCTCCTACATAAGAAAATTCTCCAACGGATCCAAATGGATAGTTTACAGGAGCTTCTAATTCTTCGCTGATTTTTTGGATGTGCTTGGCTGCTTCTGCGAGTCCATTGGGTTTTTTTATGTGCCAGTCGCTGATTTTTCCTTGGTTTACTTCTTGATACCAAGATCGTTCATTAGCGATGAGATTTTTAAATTCAAAGCCGTATTGTTGTGGGCTAAAGCTACTATTCACGAGAAAAATAGTGCTGGTGATACTGAGAGATATGCAGAAGATGAAGGACTTGGAGAGTTTTTTTGTACATGGCTGGAGTAGTGATTCTGTTAGTCCTGAGAAGCTCATGCTGATCATGACTAAGACCGGAAGCCAAAATCTGCCATGCATGAAGTCGCCTCCAATAGCGATGACCATGATGCTATAGGCGACTATGCTACAGAGGAGGATGAGTCTTTTGTTGAGGAATTCTTGACTCGGTTTTTTGAAGATGAGAGAGCTGATCAGCCCTACTAATACAAGTAGGAGGAGATCAGTATGGTAGGTCTGGGTGAGGTCTTGGAGATATCTCATACCTTGCTCCCAATAGAGGCCCGTGTGTGCTTTTGCATAATAGGTGTTTGGGAAGAAGCTGGCGTAATACCAGATGCGAAAGCTGAGATAGAGGAAGTTTGGGATAGAGGCGATGAAAGCTGTCTTAATCCAGTCTTTCTGGGCATTGAGGATATTTGAAATGAAGAGAATGGCTGAGAGGAGGATTAGCTCTGGGCGGACGAGAGGAGCAAGTCCCATGAGTAATCCTTTGTAGAGAGTACTCTTGTTTGGGAAGAAGATTTCTTTTGTAAAGAGGGTGCTGTAAAGCATCACGAGAGGCGTTTCGAGTCCCGAAGTAAAAAATTCAGGGATTACCTGAGTAGATATGAGTATTGTGAGGGGAATAAAGAAGGAGAATGTTTTAGTTTTTTCTGAATACATTTTTTGATCAACCTTGATGATAGTCCAAAAGCTTAAGAATGCGAAAAGCATTCCTAGGATGAATACGAGATGTCGTAAGGACAACGCTTGGAAGATGCTTTTCAAGACTATGAGGAGGCTTATCCAGAGGGGGCTAGTGAAGCCTTCGACATACTCTCCTGGATTGAAGACGAGTCCTTCATGATGTATGAGGAGATTATCTATGTAACGGAAATAGATGTACCCATCATCAGAGATCCATTTGTTTTGCCATACTAAAGTGAGCCCAATGGCAATGAGTAGTGCTTTGATCACAGACTGTGGATTTGCAAAGATTTTTTTGATCATAAAGGTTTTGGTTCCCATTGGGTTTGAATATA
>CAYGQA010000008.1:0-59936 GCA_964352145.1 uncultured Candidatus Peribacteria bacterium | reverse complement strand
GCCTATTTTCCCGCATACTCTTGAGGAATAAAGACTTCTTATGCATTCAATCGTCTTCACGGGTGGCGGTACGACTGGCCACGTCACCAAAAACCTCATCTTGATCGATCTGCTGATCGAGAGATTGCCTGATGTACAACGGCACTATTTGGGAATAAAGTCTGGGAAAGAAGCCACTCTTGTCAGCAAAGATATCGCTCAGTTCCACCCTATCTCCAGTGGTAAACTACGACGCTACTTTTCACTTAAAACAGTCCCTGATTTTTTTAAGTTTTTTTTAGGAATCTGGCAGTCTTTTTGGATTTTGGGACAACTAAAACCAAAGCTTGTCTTTAGCTCTGGAGGCTACGTCGCCCTACCAGTGGCCCTCGCTGCTAGACTACGGAGAATCCCAATAATCAGTCACGAAACCGATAGTTACCCAGGCTTGGCGAATAGAATCATTGCCAAGCTTGCTGATAAGATCTTACTGGGCTACGACTCTGCTGCTGAGTATTTACCGAAAGAAAAAACGCTCTTCGTAGGCAATCCAATCTCTCCAAAACTCTTCTTGGGCTCTCGCGAGAAGGCTCTTAAACAACTAGGATTTAATTCAGAAAAACCAATCTTAATGGTCATGGGTGGAAGCCAAGGGGCGAGGCAAATCAATCAATTAATCGAACAAATACTGCCTCAATTGCTTGAGAATTGGCAAATCATCCATTTGACAGGAAAGAGAGATAACGAGGAGTTAGATAAAGATTTAAGGAACTATAAAGCCTTTGAATATGTTAAAGAGGAGTATGTCGATTTTTTAAGTGCTGCGAACCTAGTTATCACTCGAGGAGGTGGGAATTCTTTGGCGGAGATTGCTGCTTTGAATAAAACTGCTATCGTAATCCCCCTCCCCTTGCCAATAGCGGCTGGAGATCACCAAAGGAAGAATGCTGAAGAAATGCTAAAAACTAGGTTGGATTGGAAAATATTAAATAACCCAACCCATTCAGAACTCCTCTCAACTACTGAGACTTTTGTAGATAAGCTTGATGATTCGAAAAAGAGCGCTAGTATGCCGACGAAGATGCCTCAGGATAAGGTTTTTGAGGTTTTGAAGGGGTATTTGGGAGATGAGTGAGTAGTGGTTAGTGAGTGGTTGTTGAGGGCTGGAAACTAGAAGCTGAAGGCTTGTTATTATTCATTGTCCATCGTTTCTTGCTTTATCAAAAGCTAGTAAACAGTAACAAGTAGATAGAGGTAATATTGATTGGGATTTGTCTTTTCGAGTTTGTTTCGGGTTTCGGGTTTCGTATTTGAATTTTGATATTTAGATTTTTGTTGATCATGCCAACTTATTACTTCTTACTGAACAGTACTCTAAGACCTCCTTCTCATTGACTTTAAGCCCTATTCCTATATAATAAGAAGATCTCGTATTTACTTTTTATGTCTACAGGTGACCTACAAAATCTCGAACTTGCGGCAAGATATGCTGATGAAAAACTAGGGGGAATTGCCCCAGATTTAGGCAAACGTATCCGAAGCGGTAATGTCCATCCTACAGACAGCGAGCGCTTAAAACAGCTCCAGCAGAGAGAAGGAATCCAAGAAGGTGACCATAAACTCATTGCTCTTGTCTTGAGAGTCGTGAGCGTTCTTCAACAAAGGGTAAGAAACCAGGTGCGCTCAGTTGCTCCCGAACCCATAAATACGGTTCGAAATGCGCCCGGAGGTCAAGGTGGAGCTGCTGCTGCTTTACGAGGAGCTCAGGATTTCCTCAGTAACAAAGGAGGAAATCCTCAATCACATATCCAAGAACTCGAAAAAAAACTCAATACCCAGCTTACAGAAGACCAGCTTATTACGCTCTTTATGGATCTTTCAGCTCCAGATAGAGATATGAGTGATGTACGGAATCAAGTCATTGCTCGGGCACTCATAAATATCGTCTCTCAATCAGCTACCCCACTGTGGGTGAGACGGATCGCGAATGGCCGAGAGAGGTTTCAATCTCTTCAAAAGAATATTGCTGCTGCTGAGCATACTCCCATCAATGGAGGACATGGCACGAGAATAGATACTTTTGTAGAGCCTCATCGCAGTGCCACTTTGCCATATGGCGCTCAAGCCATACCTGGACGCCCCCCTACTCTAGCTGTGAGTGTCCCACATGCTCATGCACCTGTTGTGAATGCTGCTCCTGAAGGGAATCCAGTTGATGTGAATGAACCTATTGTTTTTGATCCTTATGCTGATGAGTTTAAGGCAAAAGAAAGGGCTCCTCGATCATGGGGTGAGAAGGCTAGCTTTGAAGTCATACGCGATCTTAAAGAGCTCTCAACTCAAGCTGCTTATCAGCAACAAAGCCCTTTATTTGTTCAAGTTTGTAGAGAGGCATTTACAGAATTTTTGGAAAGCAAACCCTATGATGTTAGTACAGTTCTTAAAGACCTCTTAGAGGAAATACCTGATCTGAATGTGCAAACTATGATTGCCGTGCTCTGTGAAGAAATTAGAAATCGCTGGGCTTCCCTTGCTCAAGCTGGCAACATTGATATGAATCTCCTTACAGAACTCTACAATCTTGGGAAAAAGCGTATGCATGATGGGCCAATTATCATGCAATGGATGATGGATATCAAGAATGATCCTGACAAGTTTTTAAGCCAGTTATATAAGCTCATCAATGCGCCCATTGATGAGCAAGGACTCGTAAAGGATGAACATAAGCAGACCATGATGAATCATAAAACAATCATCGACCTCTGTAATGATAGTATTGTAAAGAAACACTATCGGAACCTCTTTCAAGATGCCCTCAAATGTTTTGAGATGAAAGTAGACCTGGCATCCTCCCTGAAAGAACAAGGGAAATTTCGCATCACGAAGTTTTTAGCAGCTGGAGGAATGGGTTCTGTTTTTCTTGCTGAGAAGATTACATTTGGAAAGAAAACGACTAGAGTCGCTATTAAAGTTTCTCAAAGCAGCGGTATCGACGTTAAAGGTTTTGAACGAGAAGCTCAGATTCTCGATGAAGTCAAAGGTCCGCATATCGTAGATGCTCTTGAATCAGGTACTACCAACACTGGAAAACCTTATATCGTTATGGAATACGTACCAGGCTACAAAGAAGGCACTGGGGCTTATGATGGAAAAGCTTTCTTAGAAATGCTTCGTAACTACCCTGTCCCAGCGGATGCTATTGCCATCATTGCCTGGAAGCTTGCACTAGGAGTCAAAGAGTTCCAGGATCAAGGAATTGTTCAGCGTGATCTAAAACCAGATAATTTTTTGATGACCCCACTTGCCGATGGTGCATTCGCTCAATGGAGGGAAGATCGTGATGATGAACGACTTATTCGACAACTTCATAAACTTGCTAAAAATGACATCCCTCTCATCAAATGGACTGATTTTGGATTAGCCCGCAAAAAGAAAAAAGGAGTGACATCACTCAATATGTCTCAAGAAAATATTCATAAAGAATTTGAAGGCAAAGAAATTGACCCTATTAACCCCTTTACTTTTATATCTCCTGGAGGAGTCGCAGGAACCCCTGGATACATGACCCCTCAAATGTCTTCAGGTGAACCAGTAGATCAAGGAGCTGATGAGTACGCCTTAGGCCTTATCTTTTTTGAGCTCTTTTCACATGGACAATGGCCTCGCAAAAGAGAAAAAACTGCTCTGCAATATATGCTCCAACCCGCTAACCTCCACAAAGAAGGAGAGAAATTTTTCATACCAGTAGATCATGAAGTGATTAATGAACTTAGAAATTCAGATCACATGAGCATAGTGGCTGATTTAATGCTGGAAATGACGACGATGTTTGATCCTTATGCTAGAGGGAGTATAGATGATATCGTTGAGAAACTAGAAACTGTGGCGATGTACTCTACTTCTGCCTTTAAAGAAAATAGGGAAGCCCAAAAAGAAAAGAGAGAAGCTCAAGCTGGACAAGCTTCACTGAGAAAAAAACTTGGAGTACTTGGGACTATCTCCTCTGCTTTAGCCATTGCTGGCCTACTCTTCTTTGCGAATATGCGTTCGGCGGAGGATATTGGATATGGTAAACAACGTATTGCTTGGGTTGAGAAATCAAAAGATCTAGACTCCTTTTCTATCCAAGAACTGCGATTGCATTTGAAAGACCTAGAGAGACTCCAGAATGCCCAACCTGAAGGTTATGAGGCGAATAGTGACGAGCCCAACATGCAAAAGGTAAGGCAGTTAGTCATGCAGATTGAATTAGAAATCGTCAAAAAATCTCTTGAGATACTAAAGGCTGACATTGATAGTGCTAACACTCGTGTTAGTGGTGACTTACAGAGTATTGCTGATAAATATGCTTCACTTTCTCTCTATGGAAAACAAGCTATTGCATTCGAGAATCAAACAGGACAAGAGGTCCCATTAGACCGTATCGCCTCTACTAGAATCCCAGGAACAGCTAAACAACTCACTTCTGATTCAGAGGCAATGACCCCAAATATTGCAGATATGCTCCCTCTAGCGGATCGCTTAACTGATCTAGAAGAACTCGAAGAACAGCTTGAATTACTTGAATATCGCACTCCAAATCAAGAAGCTTCTGATCAAATTCAAAACTATAAAAGAAATATTCTCGATGAAGTAACCCGCTGTAAAACAGTCATGATTCAATCACTTTGGCCGGTACTTAATCATTTTTACCGAGGAGGAGACTTGATGAATACTCAAGCTGCGATTGGTCTGATGAAGAAATTAAGTAAGTCTGACGGTGTTCGTTCTCGTCTTGCTCCCCTCAGTACATCCTTACAAACGCTTGATGAAAGATTAGATACTGTTCGAGACCTCATGCGTACAGGTGAAACTCGTTTTAACAATGACCGAGGAGAACTCTTACAAGCATCTGATCTCGAACAACTCGTGACTGACAGAGCTACTATTTATAGGGCCGTACAGGCTCTCTCCTTTAAAGATAGGTCTCTGAAACGGCGATTTTTAGTTCAGATGATCTATCATAGTTACAATCCGAGCGGCCTATCAACTCTTCAAAACTTACTTCGCAACACAAGCTCTCGTTCATTTCAAAATCCTAATGACCATCAAAGGCTGACAAGTCTTGTTGGACAGATTAGCCCACTTCATGACACCTTGATGGCCTATAAATTGAGACTGGCTGCTCTTATTTCTCATGGAGACCGTATTAGTCCCCTCCCTCTTAAACTCATTTTGGGTGCCTATCAAGAAGATGAGACATTGCCTTCCTTTTCCCAGCACCACTATACGACTCTTCAAAATGATCCGCGCTGGCTCGCTATCACAGCTCTTTTCACTTCATTAAAAATGAATATCGATGAGAAAAACTTGTTAGAATTTGGCGATGTAGAGTACTTCTTAGATGCTATTGACTCCGCTCTTAGTTTTTGTGAAAGATATGATGAAGTGAATGATAAAAAAACAAGCTTCACGCTGTGTAAGATGTACCTCGCCTTGCAATATCGAAAGGCCTTTTTGGATATATATATGGGAAATATTGATGCAAGTGATGATGAAAAAACACGCCTTGAATCCCGACTTTTTCTTGATGGACTTGTACATGGCATTCGAGCAGCCACTAACTCAGAAGGCAGGAATGAGTTACTAAAAGGTTATGAGCGACTTTTAACTCTTATCGTCACAGAAGGAGATAAAGAAGCAGCGAATGATCTACAGAGCTACAAAGACCTTGCTCGACTAGTGCGCTCTTTGGACAAGTAATGACTCTATCAGATAGTTGATTTTTAGATTAGGACAGCCTATTATCACGCTGATATTAATTAGTATTCATGAAAAAAAATCTTTTTATTACTATCCTTTTAGGGTTTTCTTTGACAGCTTGCGGTTCTCAAGGTGAAATATATGAATCTTTTGAATATAAAGATCTTGGTGAGTATCGAACCATTGAGATTGATAGCAAACTGATAAGTGATGATGGATTGACTCAATATGTAGAAATTGATCGCGATGACTCTGAAATTCGTTTCTATGAAAATGATGAACTTGTACAGTATTACAAATACACTAAGAAAAACCTCTCCAAAAATAACTATATTCAAGAACATGGACCTTGGGAGATTAGCAAAAGAGTTATTTATCAAGCAAATGGTATGCCTTATATAGAATATCAACATTCTGAGGCAAATGGATGGATTGAAACAACTACCGATGTTAATGGGAATACCGTCAGCAAGACTCGTCATAAAGATGGCATTACTAATATTGACCGTTTTATTGCTGGTGGGCGACTTGTACAAACTCAGCGACAAAATGAAAACATACTCAACCAAAACGGTTTGATTGAATTCACTTTAGACTACTTTGGAGCGGAAGGATTTTTACGTATACGAGAACACTGGCAACAAAATCTTGTCACAGACAATGGAGAAACCTATCAAAGTGGTAGCAAGTTGTGGAAAGCAAGCCTCTATGATGAATCTTCTCAACTCGATGAGACTTATATCTTTGATTTGAATAACTTTCAGAAACCACAAGATGTTTCTTTTCGGGAACGTATTGCTGAACTTAAAAAAACCTTAATCAGCAAGGACGAAGTATAGCTAAAGTATTTTGGCTCTATGTGTTAAATCATTACACAAGATATATCTGCTGTTTTTTTATATTATGCGGTCATCCACAACGATCGAAATAAGAACATTCTCAAGATGTGCCTGTTTTATTTTCTCAATTTTTAATCGAGAGAATGAAATCACCTACATATTTTCTCTAGTTAATAATAAATAGATTTTGAAAAACTCACAGAATCTCTTATTCCGTTTTTTATGAATGCAGAAAATCATCAGTAGGTTTCAGTATACTAGTAAACATAGAGGTATTTATCACTCATTCCTTTTTTATATATCTGCTCTGGCCTTGATGGTGGCTTACATCTCATATAAGGAGATCTCTCCTTCTTCTTTCATTGAAGGTGTGTTTTTTAGCTAGTAATAAACAAGCTACTCAGGTCCAGGAAAGACAGCATGAGAATGTTTAGAGTACATCTCTTATCCTCACTCTCTCCTCCCCATCTACAACTGACACTAACTTATAAAGTTTTTTATATGTCAACACAAGCATACAAAAAACACCCTGCCCTCTTATAACTTTCCCTAAGGAGTTCTTGGTTTGATTTTCTTGAGTGATAAGAAGAATTGTTCACTTCTGTCTTCTTTGTCATATATTTATAAAAAGATGCCAGTATCCAAGACAACCAAAAACCCCCCTACCATAAGGCAAGGGGGTGTATTTGGTATGAAGCTTACAACGCTTTCATCCTAATAGTCCTGGGACTAGTTAAGGAGAGTTGTTGAAGTAGTTTCATTTTGATCGAGCAATGCTCCATCGTGGAAATCAGCAGTGTTTGCATTGTGTTGTGACACATTTGGTTGATCACTGAAGATTACACGAGCACTTCTTGCTGCGATAGCAGCAGCTGTAGCAGTGATATTAGCAGGAATTGCTAATGCCGTATCTGATACGAATGAAGTGGTAAGGTTTGCAAATGATTCAGTTGCGTTAGCATCTGTGATATTTGCTTGTGCTTCGAACTCTTCACTTGAACCAGCAGCAATGTCTCGTTCGTCATTAAGGAAGAGGAATCGGAAGATACCACTACTTACAGTACCTGAGTTAGGTGCAGCTGCAGTACCGAATTGACCAACTTTCGGGAAGAAAGTAAGATCTCCGGCATTACAAGTCCCATCAGCTGTTAATGTCACAGCAGGTCGGACACTAAGAGTGGTTGCTCCTACAGCTTCTACTGTTGCCATGAAGACATCACCAGTTACTGCTGTACCTGCACAAGTATTAGCACCTGTTACTTGAATAGTTGTACCTACAACGTAATTCAATTGTGTAGTAGCAGAGATATTAAGAGTTTCAAGTACTCCACCACCAAGGATTGGGCTAGCTCCATTAGTAGTATCTGGATTTGAAGGACCTGGGAGTTGAGCAATGACATCGTCATTCTCAGCATCTCCACCGTTGTCGACATCTACTAGACGTAGTGTATCTACACTTACATCTGTCGCTGAAACACGGATAGAAACTGCTACAAGAGAAGCATCTCCAGCAGCGTCAGCACTTGCTACCAATCGTCCGACTGGAGCTGTTGAAGAGAACTCGATAGCTGTGGTCTTCAAAGTTCCTTTCGAGAAGGCAAGTTCTGTGTTGTAGATCACATGTTCTTCGAATGCAGCAGTAGAGTTTGATGTTTTAACTGCATAATCACCTGCGACTGCTGTGAAAGCAAGGTCTGCAGTAAGGTATGTGACTGTAGTCTGAGTCACTGAAAGAACAGTAACTGTGTCTGATGTAGCAGCTGCGCTTGAATCGAAGATAGTAATCACATTACCTACATCATATGAATGATTTGTACCTACTGTGATATCAGTATTCAAGGCATTTATAGCATTTACAGCCACTGCAGTTATTGAATCAGCATGTTTAATTCTGTCTGTAGCAAGAGTACCACCTGGAAGGGTGTTGTTTGCTGTAAACTGAACAGAAATAGTAGTACTAGTAAGAGCTACAACAGTTACATTTTGTGGGTTTTGATCGACGGCATCAGTAACAATCACTGGTTGTCCGATGAAGAAGTTGTCTCGTGGGCTAGCTACATTATAAGTAGCAGTACCTTGAGCACCATTAGCAATAACCACTGTGTTACCAGTCACTGTGAACTGAGTACCGTTTTGTTCTGATACAACATCGATCGTACCAAGACTAAGATCTATACCAGTACTTCCTGAGATCGCTTGGATAGAATTTTCTCCGGCGATTTGAGTATCTTCTCGGAGAGAACCTTTCACAAGTTGTCCTGTTTGAGCAATTTCAGTGATATCACCAACAGCAGCTTTCACAACTAGACGAACCACTTTGTCGCTTTCGACACGGACTCGGTTACCAGTAGCCATTGAGAAGTCTGCTACAGTAGTGTTTCCACCACCAGCGAGAGCTACTTGAGCGAGAGAAGCTGTATCATAGAGAGTACTCCCATCTTCGCTCATGAGTTGAACGGTAGGCATACGAGCATTCAAAGCTCCGTTTTCGAAGAATATTCCAAGGTCAGAGATATCGATATCATCATCTTGTGCAGAAGCACGGATTGTACCGAGTTCTTGATCTGTACCTGCAGGCAATATTTGTTCGTCTTCAGTAGTAGAGTCTACTCGAAGACTCAAAGTACCTCCATCAACGACTTGCTTAGCAACACCATTAAGTGAGTTGATAGCTGTAAGAGTTGCACCGTTGACAGTCACTGTCCCCGCATCTCCGTCACTGTCTTCTGTACGCATGTTATCTACAGTGACTTGGTAAACTCTAAGTTCAAGACTAGTAGAAGTATCACATTGGATTGCAAAAGTGATTTGTTCACTTGGTTCAACGAAGACACCTTCGATATCATTGAGCTCAAGAGTCGCATCCCCAGGAGTAACATTACTTGGGTCATTGAAATCCTCGATTTCTGACATCAATTGCATTGTTCCATCTTCTTGTTCCACATAGAATCCACATCCATTAATAAGACTCATGTCTAGGATAGTAGAGGCTGGTCCTTCTCCAAGAGTAACGTCTTCGATTTGTTGACGTTCTGAATCGTTAGCACTGAAAGTCGCTCTCAAAACTTCTATATCTTGAGCCCCTCGAACCACTGGGTCGAGTACTGGGTCTGATTCAATATTTTCAAGAGCAGCAGTGATACCTCCAGCTGTCAATTCTGAACCATCGATAATACCACCAGTGATATCTTGAGTATTTACGTTATCACCATTGTTGATGTACTCAGCTGTGAAGACATTTGTAGCACCACCTAGGAATCTAACAATGAGACTATCTCCAACTGCAAGACCTGCAGCAGCAAATGGTTCGAAATCCATTTGGTAAGCAAGGACAAGTGGACCTTTGTCACTGTCAAGTGCTCGTGGTTCGATCACGAAATCGTCATCGAAAGTCGTGTGGAAAATGTTTACCGCTGTACCTATAGTGAAATCATTTTCACTAGCAAGAGTACGTTCCGCTACGAATTTACCTTCATCGTTGACATGCCCAAGGACAAGCTTTGGATTGTCAAAAGCAACATTAGCACGAGTCAATGTATCTGCTGCTGTCGTGTTTGCTGGATTGTTGTATACGTTTGCGAAAGTAATTTGCTTGAATTCAATTGGTGTGAACAAATTGAGATTCATAAGCATCAGGACTGGAGATGTTGTGTCGTCTGATATAGTCGTGTTTTCTGGACTAAATGCAGATCGAGAGAAAGCGATATCTCCAGCATCAAGCCGGTAGTTTGAGAAAGCAACACTATTCGCAGTTGATCCCCCGAAAGTTTGGACTACACGTGGAGAGTAAGTGATACCATCACCTTGATCCATAATGTATCCGCTAAGATCACTTGAGTTATCAAATTCGAAGTTGAGGGCGTCTCCATCGTCACCACCAATTGGTGTACCGAAGAGATCGAAGACACGGTCTTCTCCATCGAGAAGTGTGTACCCAGTACATGAATCTCCTGTTTCGTTATCAAGGAAAATGAAAGTCCATTCATCACTATCACTAGTCTTGATTACCTCTGTTACTACTTCGTTACCACGTCGAAGGAAAAGGTTTTGAAGTTGTTCACTTTCCATTGCTCCGTTTTGTTCGAGGATCATAGAAGTTATACAGAAATCGACATCAGTCGCAGTAGACTGCTTTCGAAGACGGAAACTTGCAAGTTCTTCCTCTTGAGCAATATCGATAGTTTGTACTGCTGGCGCAGCAGGACCAGTATTTTCGATAGAAACTTCACCGACTAGGAAGTCAGCTGTTTCTTTGATAGCACCACGGATTGGGAAGCTTCCTCTTACAGTAGCTCCACCAGCATCGATACCACCTTCTGGCACTTCGAAGTAGTTTTGTCGTCCTACTCCTACTGCATTTGCTTGTTCAGCAGTAATTGTAAAACTAAATTCTTGACCTGGTTCGAGGATACGAACTGGAGTGAGTTGAACAGATGCTTTTCCATCTTCGTTAAGACCACGTTCGTTTGATATACGGACGCCATTTTCAGTAATCCAAGTATCATCGAAATCGTCTTCATCACCGAGACCACCACGACTGATCATTACTTCACGGATAATAGCAGTCCCTGTCCCAGTATTTCGGACATTCACTTTTGTATATCCAACATTTGCAGCATCACGAGGAATGTTTGCTTCTGCTGGCGAGTCTGAAGCAAGGCTAACAGTAACCTCAGCTCCAGAAGATGATTGGTTGTTGTCTCCACCGTTATCTACAACTTCACCTGTAGCAAGTGGAGAGTTTTCGAAGACAAATCCATCAGCAACGTTCGCACGTGCTTCAGTATCGAATTCGATGTTTCCAGCTCTCATTTCTTCGATAGTGTAGTCACCGAAAGTATTTGCAGCAGCTTTGAGGAATACCCAAGCAGCACGTTGGAAAGTAGCCAAACCAGTGATTTCAGCATTGTAGCTACCATCAGCTTGTTTTACACCAAATACGATACCGAGTTCTCCAAGAGCTGTAAGAGCTTCTCTTCGATCTGCATCAGTGATTGAAGCTGCATCACCGAAGTTTGCACCTACAAATGTATCTGGATCTTCGATAGGAGGCAAGAGACCTGCAGCACGAGCCACAAAGATCACGAGATCTCCAAAGATAAGATTTCCAGAACCGAAAATTCCAGCAGATTCACCTTTTGTGATTCCTGCTTCTTGCAGACAATCAGCGAGTCGTTTGCTTTCTCCAGAAAGATCAGTAAACGGATTTGATACTGTACATGTTTCATCAGCAATACCAGCAAGTTGTGCTAGTGCTTGAATCATATCTCTTCTTGTAACTATATCACTAGGATTAACTGTCATCCCTGTAACTTCTTGGAAGAAAGTTATGGCCATATCATCAGTCGTGGCCGCTTGAGCTGTGTGAATTCCCATACCTGGGACAATCACAGAACCCATAAGTAGTGCCGTAGCACTTACACTTGCAATCGCCTTGCGGAGTGTGTTTCTAAACATAGGCTTGTAAAATAAAAAATACATCTTGATTCTTATCTTTATATATAAAGATAACACCAAGTTAAATAAATAATTTCTCGTGACGACGAGAAATCGAGGGTTGTGGGTCGTCAGGCCCACTTTTTGAGGTTTCTCGAGGAAACCACAAAAGAAGTACTTCTCTGTAGCATGTTTTTTGATTTTCTTAATGCGAATAATGGAATGCGAATATATCGAGGATGCGAATGAATAGTAATATTCACTGCAGGTAATGAAGAGATAGTGAAGATGTTGATCGTATAAGTGACCGGTCTCTTTTCATCCCTGTGTTTGTTACCTTTCTCTATATAGAGGTAAGTATTGATTCGGTTATTTTAAGAACCCTGATGAGGTTTGGACTTGAGAATGTCCAATCTCGGTGGTTTTTCTCCAGCAGAAGCTCTACACAGATAACTGCTGGCCGAGTACTTTCATTCATGAATTTCTTCTAGCTCTACTCTCTGCCCTACTATAAATAGTGAGGAGAAGAGCTTTGCTGTCAGAGTGACCATGGTGGTCTTCATGAGCGTGGAAAGCATCGCCGTGATGTCAAAGTGCGTGAGTCCCTATTGGGACTGAGGAGGAGCTAAATGGGCTTAGCTACTCTTCGGTCTTAATAGGTCGAGAGACGAGAGTCGAGGGTCTAGAGCTTAAAATAGTGTTTTTACTCTGGACTCTAGACACTAGATCGTACTCTATATATAACGTTATTCTTCTGACTTTGTTACAAATAAAAGTGGAATTCTTTAAAAAACATCTCCTGTCCCCCCTCCCCCACTTGATCCTCCTTGTCGGAAGACTTCACTTAAGCTCCTGACTTTCTCTAAGATCTCTCGATAGTCGACGAAATCAAATGGTACGTTGAAGATGAAAGTAACAAGGTTTACTAGGGTAATGGAGAGAATCACGATGATAAGCCCGATAATGGCGTAACGTATGGTTGAGACAGCTTGCTTGATCTTCTCATCTTGACCTCCAGAAAGAATGAATGAAATCCCACCAATAAAGATGAAGACAATACACAAAATAGCCGCAGCGATGATCGCCCAAGCTATAGCTTCTTTCACAAGGTCTACAGGATCGTACCCTTCAATCGTCGGTAAAACACCAGAGGTGAACTGGGCAATTTGGATAGGCTCGACAGACGCGAGATTGACGCCAAATAGTGTTTGAGGCATTTAAACGATATGAATGAGTACTTCTTTGTGTTCTATGACATCCGTTGACAGCGGACATTCGAAGCCTATATTGGCTTATTTGTGCGTAAAAATCAAGCTTTTCATAGCTTTTGTCAAGAGGTGTTATGGCTAGAAGCTAGAGGCTAGAGGCTAGAGGCTTTTTCATTATGGGTGATTATTTTTCCTTTTTTCTATTTATTGTTGGTCATTGTGATTTGCTTATTGGTTATTCTCCATTATTAATGTTCTTGGACAGCAAAAAAGGCCCCGAAGGGCCTCATTTAGATCTACTAAGAATGGAGTTTTAGATGTCGATATCGTCTCCTGGCATTGGTCGGTCTTCTGGAGCCATGACTGGAGCTTCTTCTGCTGGAGCAGTGAATTGTACGTCTCCATCAGCTGAAGGACTTACTTCTGGTGTTTCTACAGCAGGAGTATCCATCTCAGGAGCTGCGTCTTCCATTGCTGGAGCAGCTACTGGAGCATCTTCAGATCTGATCTCCATCTCGCTTCCCTCTGGTTCGAGGATTTTCATATTTACACGGACATTGTTTCGAGAACCGATGGCTCGGAGCAATGTACGGATAGCCTTAGCTGTTTGACCGTCTTTACCGATCACTCGACCCATGTCCTCCTTTGAAACCTTCAAAGTGATCAAAACACCGAGATCGTCGACTGTACGTGTGATTTCTACTGCTCCTGGCTCTGTGACGATCAACTTGATGATCATGTCCAGGAAAGCTTGGTCTTGATGTTCCATAGTAGATAATAGTTAATTTTTAGAGGGGACAAGTCGTGACTTGTCCTTACTTATTCGGAAGCTGGAGCTTCCTCAACTTTTTCTTCTTCTGCTGCTTCTTCAGCTTTTGGCTCTTCCTCCTTCGCTGCTTCTTCTTTTACTTCTTCAACTGGAGCTTCTGCTGCTTTTGCCTCCTCAGCAGGTGCAGCTTCTTCAGCTGGAGCTTCTGGAGCTGCCTCTTCTGTTGCTGCTGGAGCAGCTTCTGGTTCTTCTACTGGAGCTTTCTTATTTCTCTTGCTGTACTTCTTTCCTTTTTCGTAAAATTTTTCCATCTCAGTCAAACCATCTTTTACCAATAGACGAGCTACAGTCTCAGTTGGCTGTGCGCCTACAGAAACCCAGTATTTAGCACGTTCGTGATCTACTGTGAAGCTTGGAGTATCACCAATGGGTGAATATGAACCAAGTTTTTCTACAAAGTTACCATCACTAGCAGGGTTGGTTTTTTCTGTCACGACGACAGCGTAATGTGGGTGGTTTTTCTTTCCAGTACGGCTTAATCGGATTCTCAACATAATCAGAAGGTGTTTATAGAATTGATATATTCAGAGCCTTTGAAATTTAGTGGTGGATCGGGGATCTGTCAAGGGAAATTAGCGAGCTTGAGGCTGGAAGCTTGAGGCTGAGGGAATTATCGAATTATCGAATTATCGGAATCTAAAGATGAAGTGAGAGGCTGATGGCTTTTTATTATGTGTTTGGCATTTGAGTCTTGTTATTTGAATGAAAACTGGAAACTGAAAATTGAAAATTGATTTGGATTTCCCTTCGGGATCCAAGTTGGGCATAATGCCATCACTTTTAGACTTAAAGACTGCTCAATGATCGACATAGCTCTCGTACGCGAGAATCCAGAACTCTTTAAAAAGGCTGCTGCCGACAAAGGTGGTGACGCTACTCTGATAGACGAGCTCCTGGCTGCTGATATATCCTTGAGGGAGTTGAAAACAAGCGTAGAAGAGCAACGAGCGACTCAGAATGCCGCCGCTAAAAACATTGCTCAACTAGAAGGAGAAGAAAAGGCGAAGGCTATTGCAGAGATGCAGGTGGTGAAAGATGGCAGTAAATCTCAAGATCAAGAACTCAAGAAGCTAGAAGAGGTCTACCTCAATTTACTCTTACGTACACCTGCACCTGCATTGGACAGAGTCCCTGTCGGGAAAGATGATACTGATAACGTAGAAATCAAAACCTGGGGAAAGATTCCTGAGTTTTCTTTTGAAATCAAAGACCATGTACAGCTCGGTGAAGATCTGGATATCTTAGACATCCCTAGAGGAGTGAAAATCTCTGGATCACGCTTTTACTTTTTGAAGGGAGCGGGAGCTTTGCTAGAAATGGCAATCCTGAAGTTCACCCTCGATAAACTCGTTAAAAAAGGATTTACGCCATTTATCCCACCTGTCTTAGTACAACGTGAAGCGATGGTTGGGACGAGTTATTTCCCAGGAGGAGAAGAACAAGCCTATGCTGTCGGTGTGAAGCGTGATGGAGAAGAGATGGAACATGATGGACTATATCTAGTAGGAACCAGTGAAGTTTCAGTCGCTTCTTATCATCAAGGAGAAACCCTGGATGAAGCTCAGCTTCCCCTGCTCTATACAGGTATCTCAAATTGTTTCCGTCGTGAGGCTGGGACATATGGGAAAGATACGCATGGTATTTACCGGATCCATCAATTTCAAAAAGTAGAACAAGTCGTCATCTGTAAAAATGATCCAGAAGAAAGCGCTCGACTACACCAAATGATCCTAGAGAATGCTGAAGAAGTCATGCAAGACCTCAAACTCCCCTACCGCGTAGTAGATGTCTGTACTGGTGATATGGGACAAGGTCAGATCTATAAAAATGATATCGAAACATGGATGCCAAGCCGAGGAGCTTATGGAGAAACTCATAGTTGCTCAACTTTTCATGAATTCCAATCACGACGATTGCAGCTCAAGTATAAGAACAAAGATGGAAAGAAGAAATTTTGCCATACTTTGAATAATACTTGCATTGCTAGTCCTCGAGTCTTGATACCACTACTAGAAACCTATCAACAAGAAGATGGGTCTGTAGAGGTGCCAGAGGTGCTGAGACCTTATATGTTGGGAATGGAGAAGATTGAAGTTAGGAGTTAGGAGTTAGGGATTTAAGATTTGTGATTTGATATTTGTACCATTGATATTTGAATGAAAATTGAAAATTGAAAAATGAGACTTCTGCCATCGAGTGGACTTGTATTTTCCCTTTATTTAGGCTTAAATATCAGTATATAAACTACGGTTCATGCCAGTTATTTTTCCCGTCACGGTTCTGTTTAGTTCATTTGGAGGCTTGATCTTTATCATCAGCCGACGGATGCACTTATTTAAGGCGACGCTAAAAATCCAAAAGGATCTGGAATCTCACCAGAGGAAACTTAATAGGGCAAAAAAGAAAGAGAAGAACCAACGAGTAAAAGCGGTCAAAGAACTGGAGAGAGCTTCAGCATTGAAACACAAAGCCCTGAGAAACCTTGGAGCTATCAATGACCTCATGAAGAAAGCAGACCAAGATATCATCTCTGGAAATGATGAAGATGCGCTTAAGACACTCATCCAGATCACTTCGCTTGATGAGAACCATCGTAAAGCCAACGAGCTGCTTGCGAAGCTCTACCTCCGTACTGAAAACTTTAAAAAAGCGGAATTGATCTACAAAAAACTGGTAGAACAGCACCCTTTTGACCCAGAGTATTATGCGAACTTAGGAGAAAGCTTCTTCCAGAGACGCCAATTCAAGGCTTCTTCTCGCTATTATGAAGAAGCGATGAACCTCGATAAAAACAACCCTCAGCGCTATATCAGCCTAGGGAATGTCCTCCTAGTGAAGAAAGATTATGAAGCTGCTTTAGCCTATTACCTCAAGGCCCACCGCTTGAATGTAAGGGATGTAGAATTGATGTTTTTGATCGTAGAAACCTGCCTCAACAATGCTGATCCGATCACCGCTCGAGAGTTTTTGCATAAAATCTTAGATTACGAGCCGTACAACCAACAGGCGAAGAGTTTGTTGGGAGAGGTTCTGAGGGATTTGAAGGAGGAGGCTTAAGGGGGAGGATTGGGAGGATTGGGATGATTGGGATGATTGGGAGTTGATGCTTGGGAGTTGGAAATTTTTCTCATACTTCTAAAGCTATGCTCTTAAAGTGATTTAAAATCACTTTACTATTGACTGAATGATGAGAAATCAGTATATTCCTCAAGCTGTGTTTTTTCTCAGCAATCTGAATCTCATTAAATAAGAAGCTATGGACCACTATGCTCTAGATGTACAAACCCGTGATGTATCACAACGCGCTGCGTTAGTACGTCGTGAAAAAATGATCCCTGCTGTCGTTTATGGTCATAGTTTTGACAACGTCCATCTTCAAATGGACTACCAAACTTTCCGAAGAACTTTCGAAAAGGCTACTTTTAGTACTATTATCGACCTTTCTGTTGATGGGAAAGACACTGTCCCAGTATTGGTACATGAAGTACAATACCACCCTGTCACTGATGAAATCGTGCATGTGGATTTCTATAAAGTGAATATGAATGAAAAGGTTACTACAAATATCACTGTCGAACTCGTAGGAGAATCTGAAGCCGTCAAGATGGGAGCTGTCCTCAATATCAACAAACAAGATGTGGAGGTTTCTTGTCTACCAGCAGATCTTGTCCACAGCATCGAGGTAGATATCTCATCTCTTGTTGAGATTGGAGACACTATCCGTATCGCTGATATCACCCTTCCTAAGGGTATTGAGATATTGGATGGAGATGAAGAACCAGTAGTATCTGCTATCGAAGAGAAGGTAGAAGAAGAGGAAGAAGAAACTACAGGTGAAGAAATCATCGAAGGAGAAGAAGCTGCTGAAGGAGGAGATGAAGAGAAAAGTGAGTAGTTTGTAGTGAGTAGATATACATCAAGAGCCGACTGCTGTGAAGTGGTCGGTTTTTTTGTTGTATGGGCTGAGGGCTTTTTTATTATGAGCTTGGAATTTTTATTTTTGAGATTTGATGTTTGTTTCGTGTTTCGACTTTGAATTTTGATATTTTCGATAGAAGTCGATCATCCTGTGACTGAGTATGAAAATTGTCATTGACCATCGGCACTTGATCTTTGTCTATCGACCATTGAGTATTGACTAGTCCTGATCTCATCCCCTACCCTGGGCTTCGTACCCTGATCCATTTTTGATGCACATTGACCCTGAAACTCCCGAGATAGAGAAGATAGAAGAGCCGCAAAAAAAAGAAGCTCTTCCTTCTTTGCAGACTCCTACTTCAAAAACCCCTAAACTGTCAGCATGGTTCTGGGTAATGGTAGCAGTACTTGTTTTTGCCAACCTGATGTTTCTCTTTTTGAGTGATTCAACACCTTCTGATGTTGTAGACCCTGTCCAGCAACTGGACCAAGATGCAGATAACTTTGAAAGGCTTTCGTTTTGGCAACAGCTTTGGCAAGGTGAAGATGAAGCATCCTCTCAACGCAAATCTGTATTTGATGGACTTCCGATAGATCCTGACACTGAAGAGCGAGCTGTGAGCTTGATGATCGATAATTTTAGCTTGGCGAGACCTCAACATGAAGGCATCCGTTCTGCCTCAGTGGTTTACGAAGCCTTAGTCGAAGGTGGAATCACTCGAATTATGTTGGTTTTCCCCTACCAGGAGCTAGGCCGTGTCGGACCGGTGCGTTCAGCTCGGGATTACTTTGTCGATTACGCTGAAGAATACGGAGGAATCTATGTGCATGCTGGTGGTTCTCCAGCAGCTCTGGACCAACTCTGGAACTCTGAAAGGGTTTATAGCATAGAAGAAGACATCGCTGAAACAGGAGAAACTTATAGCTTCCGAGATGTGAATTATGATGCTCCTCATAATCTTTTCTTTGATCTGCTCCTCACAAAAGAATGGGCAGAAGACAGGAATTATGATCTGGAAGAAACTGAAAAAGAATGGTGCTTCTCAAGTAATGACCAAGCTGTATCAATGAACAATGAGCAAGAAAACTTAATAGCTAGTGGACAAGTATCTGATTCTCAAACCCTAAATAATAGCAATCAAAGCGTCTCACTCATAGAACTAGACTTTTCGAATGATGTGAACTCAAGTTACTATGTGCAATTTCAATATGATGCTGAAGATGAGAGCTACCGGAGGTTTTATAGATCTCAAAACCGAGAAGCACATATCGATCAAGGAGAGAGTCTGCAAGTCGCTCCTCAAAACCTCATCGTTCAGGTCGCTCCCTCATACCTCATAGAAGGTGATGAAAAAGAACGACTTGCGATGCAGCACACCGGGACTGGTGATGGTTTTTATTATTCTAAAGGAGAGAAGAGCATGATCACTTGGGAGAAAGAAAATCTGAACTCGGTCACAAATTTTTACGATGAAGCAGGGAATGAACTCTGTGTGAACCCAGGACAAACCTGGGTGGCGGTGGTGGACACAGAAGACTTGGTTATTGAAGATGCAGGGGTAGTGAGTAGAAGGTAGAAGGTAGAAGGTAGAAGGTAGAAGGTAGAAGGTAGAAGGTAGAAGGTAGAAGCTTTTTTATTATGAGTTTGGAGTTTTTGATTTGTGACTTTATTGGTCACTGGGATTTGGTCACTGGGATTTGTTTCGTATTTCATTTTTGGTTTTTGGGATTTCTAAAATTGGTCTTTGAATGAAAATTGAAAATTGAACACTGAAAATTCACCCCCATGCTGTAATTCAAAAGCATTCTTTGATAAGCTCAAAGTCAGTATCCTCCCCTCTCTTTCATGCGCGCTTTTTCTCGCCTCTTCTGGCGACAACGCAAACCGGCAGAATCCCCCCCTTTTTTTAGTCGACACCGACTGGACTTAAAGCAAGGCTTTGGGAACTTAAAAGGTCTGTATATGGATCTCCCCGAACGAGCTCAAGATCCTGATGCTTCCTACCTGAGAAGAACTGAATCGTGGTTTGTACCTCCCTCATACCGTACTGGACTTGCTCTTGTCACGACGGTAATGATCTTAAGCATGTCTACTGTAACCCTGATGGGAACGCAAAGTAGAGCGGAATCTAAACAGGATTTTTTGAGTGCTCAAATCCTCACTGGCATAGAAGAACTCACCCAAGAGAACAAGTACCTCCGCTCTCATGATGGAGAAGGCTATCTCCTTCTCGAAGAGCAAGAGGAATTCATTGTAGCAGAAGATCCCTTACGCTCCCTGCTCCAATCTGAAGACATCAATGAGCACCAAGAGCTCGTTCAACTAAATAGCTCCATGAGCAAAGGCTTTCGCTCTTTTGACCGTTTTATCGAAAACTGGAGCGCCATTTCTGAGCAGGCAGTCATTCCTCAGATGAACTGGATGCATATCGCAGCCCAACAAGCTCTCCAAGCTTGGAAACTGGTGCTTGCTCAAGCTCATCGTCTTGATATCGCTTCCTTCCCAGATCAACATCAGGCTCCTCTGCTTGAAAGTCTTGAGCTCGTCAGTGAGCTTTCTCATGTCTTGAAGAGCTATGACCAAAGCTATGATCATCTCATACGAGCTTTAGGCGCTGAAGAACCGCAAAGAATACTCGTCTTCATCCAAGATAGCTATCGCCAACGGGCTGCTGGTGGAGCACTCTCTGCAGGTGTCGAGCTCTTGCTTGAGAATGCTGAGGTGCTTGCTTGGCGTCCCTTCCATACTGAAGACTATGATGATCAACTCAGAATTCAACTCCAAGCGCCTAATGTCGTAAAAGCACTCAGCGAGAACTGGGATATGGAAACAGCAAATGCTTTTGTAGATGTAGAACGTTCGGCGGAGCAAATCCATTGGTTTTGGCAACGTGAAGCAAGGAGCTCAGCAGACCTCATCATTCTCGTCTCTTCAGAGGCCCTAGAACGCGTTTTAAATCACGAAGCGACTACAAACTTTATTGATGCAGAAAAACGCTCGCAAATCGAAAGCTTTGCCCTCAGGTGGTCTGCCCTTGCTGCAGTGAATGAGAAAGAAGGCTTGAAGGCCTTAGCCAACCTCAGCCTCAATGCTTTTACAGAACTCTTGAAAAATCCTGATGTGATGATTCAACTGCATCCTAGCCTCAGACGAGAGTTTGTAAAACAACAAGTCTCTGTCTACAGCTCCCACCCAGACCAACAGAAGATATTTCGTGAACAACAAGTCGCTGGATCAGTCCCCTCTTTGCAAGCACAGGAAGATGTCTTGATGCTTAGTAGTATCAATCAAAGAGAAGAGATGACAGACCGTTGGCGTGAAGATGACTATGAACTGCATACTTCTATCGAAGCTGATGGAAAGATCAAACACTGGCTGCACCTCAGCCGACGACATATGAATGTGGCTCAAAGCTACTCAGCTGATATCGACCCAGTCCTTGTAAGGAATATGAGAGGTCAGACTCACCGAAGCCTCCTCCAAGTCATGGTCCCATTTGGTTCTGAGCTCATCAGTATCGATGGTGTAAAGCAGACTGATATCCAAGTCACTGATCATGAAGCCTTCCGTACTTGGACTTTTCCTGTCGAAGTCTCAGCTGGTGGACTGGTGGAAGTGGCTTTGAGTTATGAATTACCTTGGCAGTTTGATACTACAACAGTGGACAACTATCGACTCCACCTCTTGAAACAAAGCGGATCAAAAAGTGTTGGGTTTAGCCACCATTTGAAACTCCCTGCTGACATGGCAATCTTTCAACAGCTTCCGGAGCAACCCATCATGGAGCTTGATCGCAACCAAGTGATCGCCATCGTGGCGGGGAAGAATCCATAGGGGGATAAGGGCCAAGGAGCTAGCAATGACCAATGAGCAAATTACAATGTACAAAGGGTTTTTTTATGATTCCTCATTAATATGTCTACTAAGCAAGCTCCTACACTCGACACTGTACAAATGTATACTTATCATTGCTTTCCTTCCTTCAAAAAAACTCTTGATTATCAGCGTGAGCAGCCTAAGATCTGATCACTCTGAGTATCATTGAGGACTTGATGCGAGGAGCCTTTTTACTTCCGTATTCCCCAAACTATGTACTCTCTCAACAAAGCTCAAATCATCGGAAATGTCACTCGTGACCCAGAAGTGCGACAAATACCAAGTGGTCAAATGGTCTGCACTATCGGTATCGCCACCAACCGTGTCTGGAACAATCCTCAAGGTGAAAAACAAGATCAAACGGAATTTCATAATGTCGTTTGCTGGGGTCGACTTGCAGAGATCGCCGGTCAATACCTTAAAAAAGGTGTGAAGGTGTATTTCGAAGGACGGCTACAAACTCGTACTTGGGATGATGACAACGGCAAAAAAAACTACCGAACAGAGATCGTCGGTGAAAATATGATCATTCTCACTCCAAAAGGGGCTCCAGTAAGTGGACAAGACTTCTCTGGAGGCATCGAACAATCAGCTCCAGCTAGCTCCCCTGCTCCATCCGCTATGCCTGAAGGAGAAAAGATTTCTGTGGAAGATCTGCCATTTTAAGAAACTTCTCAGATATATAAAAGAACCCCTGACATCGTTACGATACAGGGGTTTTTCTTTGAAATTTGGGGCGCAACTACTCCCCGTGGAGTTAGATGCGCTACACCATTACTATCACTGCATGAAGCTCAGAGACATCTAAATTTTTTTTGACTAGTGCCTCTTCTGCCCTTTTTTTTAGAGAATCCTCAATCTCTCTAATGTCTTTCCTTGACCCAGTCTCTATAGACTCATAGAGGATACTTGATGCAATGTCTATACTGACGTACATTCTTGGTCCTAGATTAAGGAATTTGCTACGGGATCCCACCTTGTAGATGGTTATTCTCATACTTATTTCCGGCATTTTGATTCCTTTCTTGGGGTTTAATGATGTATCCATATTATTAAATAAAATAATCAAAATGTCAATATTTCCTGACAATTGCTCACATAAAAGAGCCCTGAAATCACTCGGATCCAGGACTAGCCTAAGTTGGTTGGTTGATCTTTTTTTTATCTATCCAACCCTATTTTAATTCCTTTATCATTGTCACACTTTGCACCAACCCGTAGGAATAACAATCATTTTTCTGCAATACAACACTCTCATAATGGTTTCCATAACCCTCTTTTTTTAGAGTAAGAACAAAACTCCCTAAATCGTTACCTCCGGCGAATCCACGATAAACACCAGCTCCAAGTGACTCAAAAGACCAAGAAGAAGGAAATCCCGGGCTAGTCACCTCAGCCTTTATTCTATGCCCCAAAGAGACATCGACTGTTACATTCTCTAAAGGATTTCCCATTTGATCTACTACATGGATTTCTACTCCATATTCTGTCTCATATGGACATACTGATGCTTCTTTTTTTAATCCTGTTCCGACTACTTGTTGGGCATAGCGATCTAGGATGACAGCTAACTCCGCCCTGTTGACAGTTTCAGTTCCTTTGAATTCTCCATCAGGGTAACCGGTCATGACCTGATTAAATTCCATTTTGTAGGCTGAATCTGCATACCATGAGGCAAATGAACTACTGTCAGTGAAGCTAGAGAATAATGAAGCCTCTGCCGAACTCGTGATAAGACCGAAGGTGAATGCTACTGCGATTGCAGCAATGGTTGATTTTGAATTCATAAGAATGAATAAGAATATAAATGACTTATTTGTCGTCTGTTATTACGGAATGAGATGGCTAATGTTACGACGAGTAGACAATTATGTGTTGTCACGAATCCCCTACTAGACCAACTATTGACGTCATCTCGACAATCAATCTATGTCTAGTTGTCACAAGCAACGTATATATATCCATTAAACCCTTACATAAAGCCATTTTTAATAGACATAATTCAGACACTTTAATTTGTCTATTAGACACAAAATAGACGTCTACCAGACACTAAAACCATGTCTACAGATTGACTACTGGACGTCACCTGAAAATTATAACAAAGACAGCTTGTAAGCCATTTTTCCTTTTAAATACACCAATGAAAGTCATGTAGACGTCTATTGGACGTCTATTTCGCTAAATTTATATGACGAGTAGCCAAACGTATTTGTCGACTCAAGCCTGTCGACTTAGTCTTGTGAGAAGATGAGAGGGGAGTATAATCCAATTGAAATGTTCAATTTTTAGTTTTCAATTTTCAAAAAAAAGCATGGCTGAAAAATCTCATACTGTGTCGCGACAATTTGCCGCTGAGATCCTTAATGTCTCAGTAAGGACTCTTGATCGCTACTCAAAAGGGGACAAAATCAGCTCTGTACGTCGTGGACGACAGCTGTTTTTTAGCGAACAAGAACTCTTAGATTTTAAGGCGAAGCAACTCGCTCAAGAGCAACTCCAAGAAGCGCATGAGAGACGACATAGTCGACAAACAAATAAAAGCCCCTCTAGATCAGCCAAAAAGGTGACGAGTAGACAGGCTGATTTCCCTGAAGTAGAGGCTGCTCAGGTTATGGAACAAGATGAAAGACAAGACCATTATGACGACATAGATGCTGGATTTGCTGAGATACGTGACTCAATGCTGAGACGAAGTCCAGAAGAGGGGATCTTTCGTTCCCTTTACAAAAAAACAGAGAAGGAACTCAAAGATGTTCGTCAGAAACTTGAGATGGCGAATTACCAAATCGGTCGATTGGAGTCTCAAGTAACGAGTATGGTTCCACAGCTTGAATATAAAAAACAGAAACAAGAACTCCTGGAGCTCGCGCAAGAAAACCGCGAGAAGAGCGTCGAAATTAGCGCTATGGAACAACAAGTGCGTATTGAACGATGGGTGAAACGACTCTATGCGGGGTTTCTACTCTTTATGATGGCCTTGATGCCATTGCTGGTAATATTGAGGCTCTTTGCTTGATGGCTGATGGCTATTTTATTCTATGCTCATTGTTGATTGACAGAAACTTCATTGAAATGAGGTTTTGTCTTTATCTTAGGACGGAATGGCAATATACTTATTCCCTGTTAGTATTTGTCTGTAATTGAGCATTAACTGGCTAATAACTGTCTTCCTACCTATGCTGAAGTTTTGGGATCATCACGGAATCCTCGGGATCAATGCTCGAAATCTGCTCTATATCAAACCCCTGAATAAAAAAGCTCAGATTGAGTTTGCCGATGATAAGATGCGGACGAAGCAATATTTGTCCGCTCGAGGGATCAGTACTGCTCGTATGTTAGGGAAGATCACGAACGAAACGGAGCTTTTGAAGTTTAATTGGAATGCTCTCCCAAATGATTTTGTCTTAAAGCCCAATGCTGGTTTTGGAGGAGAGGGGATTTGGGTGATTGCGAATAGAGAAGGAGATGGCTGGCTCAGCATGAAAGGGGAGTATATTTCTCAAGATATGATGATCGAGCATGTGAGCGATATCCTAGATGGACGATATTCCATCACAGGAAGTCCTGATGCTGTTTTTTTCGAGCAGAGACTGGTCTCACATCATGATATGAAGAAACTCTCTCAGTTTGGACTGCCAGATATACGAGTCATCGTCTATAATATGGTGCCCATCATGGCAATGGTGCGTGTACCGACTCGAGAAAGTAATGGAAAAGCCAATATCCATGTCGGAGGTTTAGGTCTGGGTGTAGACCTTTCTAAGGGAGAAATCACCCACATGTCTCACTATAACAAGATCATCAAAGAACACCCTGATTTTGGGAGCTTAAAAGGACTTAAAATTCCTTTTTGGGAAGAAGTACTGCTCTCAGCAACTCAAATCCAACAGCTCATTACCCTAGGGTATCTCGCTGTAGACGTGGTCATCGATGAGAATATGGGACCAACCTTACTAGAGATCAATGCTCGAGCTGGACTAGCGGTGCAAGTCGCGAATCTTGCTCCATTGAGAGATCGTCTCGACCGTGTGGCTGGGGTGAAGGTGACCACAGCTGAAAAAGGAGTGAGGATGGCTCAGGATCTTTTTGGAAATAAAATTGAGCGTAGTATACAAGCTCTCAGTGGGAAAAAAGTTATTGGAATGGAAGATGAAGTGACCTTGAATTTGAAACATGGAACTACGACTTTAATGGCGCGTATGAATCCTACGATGACGAAGAATTATATCGATGAAAAGCTCTTCAAACAGATCGCTCACAATAAGGAGGATGATAAACTCACTCTGGGATATACTCTACAGGGGGAACGAGGGAAGACACTCTTCTACCCATTGGAGATGAGTAAAGGCCGCCATCAGGTCATCCTGGGTAAACAGGCTCTGAGTAACTTCTTCATCGATGTGACAAAGACCGCTGAGGAAAAGAAAATCCCGAGTATCGATGAGCAGGCTAAAAGTGAAGCAAAGAAAGAAAATACAGCCAATACGCGAGATGACTTCCGGCATGAAATGGATAACCGCTTGGCGGACTTAGACAAGAAACTGGGAATGGTGTCTTTGCTACGGCCTCTGAATATGGATGAAGAAAAGAAACGATTCTTTCTTTCCAACACTTATGAGCCACAATTTACTTACAAATCGGCGCCTGAAGACCTCATCTCTGTAAAAGCTGAGCTGCAAGCGATGCGTTTTGACCTTAATCATGCAGTAGAACGCTTACTTGATGAAAAACGGCGTGAGCTGATCTTAAAAGCGGATATGATAGCTGTCATAGGAGATGATGAACATTTCCCAGAGCACTCAGAAAACTACTTTGGTATCCCTGATGATCAGATGCTCCAAGAAGCGGATAAAGCTTTTAAAAAAATCCGTAAAGAACCAGAACGAAAACAAGAGATGAACTCTAAGCAAGCAGCGGAACACATGCAGCAATTTTTGAAAGAGAGAGGGATTTTAAATTGGCAAGTGAAGGTGAAGAAGGGGATTGTCTCACGTTGTGTCGTCGGGAAAAACAACCGACTGCTGGTAAAAGATGATGAGCTTTTTTCTCAATGGGATATCGATAAGCTGATCGCTCATGAGATTGAAACGCACATTTATTGCACTGAGAATGGAAAACTTCAGCCTTATCAAATCCTCCGCAGGGGGACGGCTCACTACCTGAGAACCCAGGAAGGACTGGCTGTATACAATCAAAGCTTGGCGGTCGAGGGAGGGAAAAGAGATGCATTACTCGGTTTCCAAGCGGTGCTCTGGGGTCGAGAGCTGGGATTCCGTGGAGTGTTTGAGAAGCTCAAAAACTACGTATCTGAGCAGCGAGCCTGGAAGACAGCTGTGAAGATCAAAAGAGGATTGAGCGATACCGGCAAGCCTGGGGCTTTCATTAAGAATGCCCTTTACTGGTGGGGATGTCATCAAGTGGAGCAATACATAAAAGATGGAGGGAACTACCAAGACCTCTTCCTTGGGAAGTTTGAAATCTCTCAAATCGATCTGGTTAAGGGGATTAAAGAACTGGTTGTGCCGAAGTATTTGCCGAGATCGGCTGAAGAGGAAATATCCAAATAACAAGGGCCAAGGGCCAAGAAAACATTTGCTTGCAATCCTATTGATCTCGCTTAGACTAGGGCTGATCTGTGTTTTTCACATGTTCCTGCTTTCTGCCAGGTTCGTTTTCTATTTGTGGAAGAAAGGCTGATAGCTCATGGCGAATAGCCTATAGATTTAAGATCTCTTCAATCGTTTTACAGACACCCCTCAATACTCTTTAAGCTCCTCTCACATGCATCTCGGAATCCTCTCCTTTCGTTCTTTGAATCGCCGTGTGATGAAAGAACAAAAACGTATTTCTACTGAAGCTCAGGCTCGTGGACACAAAGTCTCTATGCTTCGAGCGCAACGTTGCGCCCTTTCTTTTGATGGGAATGGAAAACTTGGACTCAGAAATGGTGATCGGAAATTCCCAGATTTGGATTTGGTAATCCCGAGAGTATCTCTCTTGAGTAATGTGAATGTGAAGGCTGCAGTGGTGGAGCAATTTCAACTCATGGGAATCCCGACCTTGAATGAATATCATGCGATCTTGAGAGCTAAAAGTAAGCTGAAAACTCTTCAAATCCTATCTCATTATGATATCCCTGTCGTGAAAACCATGGTGATCAACGACCCTCAATACCTTAAGCAAGCAGTGAAATATATTGGGCAATTCCCGATTATCATGAAAACGATCTACGGATCTTATGGAGCAGGAGTAGCTATCGCTGAATCTGACCGCTCGGTAAAATCAACCTATGGTCTTTTAGCAGGAAGCTTAGGATCTAACAATGCCATCCTTTTACAGGAATATATAGCAGAAGCGGAAGGGAAAGATATCCGTATCTTCGTCGTAGGAGGACAAATGGTGGCCTCTATGCAACGGAATGCTGAAGACGGGGACTTCCGGTCGAATGTAGGCCAAGGAGGCTCAGGAGGTCCATATGAACCAACTGAAGAAGAAATCCATATGGCTATCAAGGCCACAAAAGCCATTGGCTTAGAAATTGCTGGAGTAGATATCATCCAGACCAAACATGGTCCTGCGATCATGGAAGTCAACGCTAATCCTGGATTTGAAGAGCTTGAAGAGGCGAGTGGGGTGAATGTCGCTGGGGCGATCGTGGAGTATGCGGAGAGGTTTGTGCAGGAGTATGTGCCGAGTGAGGAGATCTAAAGATTTAAGGGCCAATTCTCACGGAACAAGGGACAAAAAAACCCAAATTTCAAATACGAAATGCGAAATAAATTCCAAAATTTCAAATCATACGCTTTAAAAGGGGCATTTTTATTGATGTTTGGATGTTGATGTTTGTTTCGCATTTCGATATTGGGTTTTGATGTTTCTCCAAAGGAGTAAAAGGCCTTGCCCCCAAGATCTAGCCCTGATATGGTTTTTTCTTGTCTTTTCGCCGTGAAGAGCGTTTCGAGAGCAATAGAATGCTTAAGAAACTGATTTTAAGAAGAAAAATGGCTTATTGATAGGGAAAACTTGACATTAATACTATATCATGTTACAGTTATACAATAACATATCATTTGTTATTTCAACTCAATTCTCTAGCCGCCAGCTACCATGAATGAGTCTGTACACCAACAGATCATCCCACTGATCGAACGAAGTGAACGAATCCTTCTCTGCACCCACAGGAAACCTGATGGTGATGCCGTAGGAAGTATTATGGCCCTTACAAAAGCTTTGAACTTGCTTGGAAAAGAGGTCACTGCAGCTTGTGCGGATGAAATACCAGATACTTTTCATTTCCTTCCAGATATGAATCTGCTTCATAGAAGTGTTGCAGGTGGGAAGGATTTTGTCGTCACTCTTGATTGTGATAAGACGGAAGTTGATCGACTGAAATATCATCTCGAAGATAATAAAATCCACATTGTCATCACTCCTAAGAGTGGAAATTTTGTAAAAGAAAATGTCAGCTGTCACGAAGGAACGGGAAATTATGACCTCATCATCACTGTCGATGTGGCTGATATCCCTCAGCTTGGGAAGCTCTATGAAGAAAATTCTGAACTCTTTGCGTCAGTACCAGTGGTGAATATAGACCACCATATCTCCAACACTCAATTTGGAAAGATTAACCATATCGATGTGGCTGCTTCTTCTACTGCTGAAATGCTCTATGCACTGATCAGAGATATGGAGCAAAAATTTGGGAAAAAACTTATCACAGCTGATGTCGCAACCTTCCTCCTGAGTGGAGTCACTACTGACACTGGATCCTTTCAAAATGCGAACACCACCCCTAAATCAATGGAGGTGGCTGCTGACCTGATGGAAGCGGGAGCGAACCAACATGACGTGATCAAGTATCTTTTCCGTACTAAGAAACTCAGCACCCTTAAGCTTTGGGGGAAAATTTTGACCAAAATCGAAGTCGATCCAAAACATCAGCTCGTCTGGTCATCAATCACCAATCAAGATCTCAAGCACTCTGAAGCGCATATCGATGAAGCAGGGGATATCATAGATGAACTCCTCGTCCATGCGCCAGAGGCAGAAATGGTGGCTCTTTTCAAAGAGGATGGCGATCTGATCTCGGTTTCTTTCCGATCTACCAATGCTCAGGCAAATGTCATGGAAATCGCTAAGACTTTCGGTGGAGGTGGACATGTGCAGGCTGCAGGTGTGAAATTTGAAGGAAAAACTTTGCCTGAAGTCATGAACCAAGTGATCGCTGCTATGCAAGCAGCTCAACGTAAACGACTTGGCTTAGAGGGAATCGAAGAAGCTCATGTGGGAGCTCAAAACAATGAAATCACTCAAGTACTGGACGGCTATACGCCAGGTCCAACATCTATACACCCCACTCTTGAACAACGCGCTGTAGCGCCTCAACAACCCTTAGCTCCTTCTGGAGAGGTACCAGTGGTACCTGCAGAAGCTCCAGGAGAAGTTAAGGCCCAAGGGACAAAGGTCAATGGAAGCAATGACCAAATCTCAAATAACAATGAGGGCCAGTCGAGAGTCCAGAGTCTAGAGTCTAGCCCTCAAGCTTCGAGCTCTGATAGACCTCCAGTTGTAACAGAAAAAACGCCACAAAATGCTCCGCAGGCACATCAAGGAGACCTTCATCACCAGACGAAGGCTGCAATCCATGCAGAACAGAGTCAGGCTTCGGATCAGATCTTGAATACTCCGTCTCAAGGAGCTGCTGCACAACGTCCTGAGAAACCGCAAGTCGAGCAGAGGTTTAATGAGCAGGTACCGAGTTATTTAAAGGGCCAAGGGGAGAGTAAGGTCCAAGGTCCAAGGGCCAAGGGGAGTAATGACCAATCTGTATCAAGCAGCAATGATCAAGGAGCTTCTAATGGAGGACAATCGAGTGTCCAGGGTCAAGAGTCTAGCTCTCAGCCTTCGAAAACGGAGCAGCAACAGGTAGCGCCTCCGGCGCCACAAGCTCCGGTAACACCAGCTGTCCCTCCTGCGAATACCCAAATCCCACATCAAAATATCCAAACTCCTCCTCCAAGTGCAGCTCCTACTCCTGCTGACAATGGAGTCTCAGTGAGTTATGGAAATACTCCGGCGCAAACACCAGTAACCCCGGAGAATTCGTCAGAACCGATAGTGAAGACTGTCAATCCAGCTCCTGCTGGAAGTACCAACTCTCAAGTTCCAAGTTCCAATACAGGTGCCACCGCTCAAGGAACTGCCGGAATGGGTGCTGGTCAACAAAGCGGCCAACAGGCTGGTGGACAAGCTCAAGGTGCTGCCGGAACACAGACTGGACAGCAGCAAGCAGGAGCTCAAACTGGTCAACAACAGCAGGACGCTCAGAAAGCTGTGACTCCACCTACTCCTCCAAAACCGCCGAAGGACCCTTTTGCTACCGGTGATGATGGTCTGACAGATATCGAAAGAGCTCTAGGAGGTCTTTAAAAGCTGATCATTTGATTGTGAAAATAGAATAAACCCTATTAATAAGTTCTTTTGGGTCTTTTGATGATTTTTACCTCTTGGAAATCTCTATCTTTTAGTATTTTTTTTGCCATCAGGTATTCTCCAATGAGGTTGATGGTGGCTCTTCCACATCTCTCTGGAAGTGGTTTTCCTGATTCCTTGATCATTTCTCTTTCCGAAAGATATCCTTTTGTTGAGGTATACTTCATCAATCCTTTATACCAAGCTAATAGTTCTTTATCATTAGAAATCTTTGTTTCTAAGAGAGTGCTGACCACCCTATAAACATCAATTTTATTCTTTTCTTTAATCTTCAGGAGAAGGGGAATATCGAAATTATGAGGTCCTATGACAGACTCTTCCGGTTCATTTGCTCTCTTGATCAGTCTTTCATACTCAAGCCTGAATCGATTAGATACTTTTTGATGAATAATTTCAGTGGAGATTTCTGATATCATCTCTGGAGATTTTGACTCAAGGATTAGCGAGATACTCCTCAGAACCTGATCACTCATAACTCTCAATACCTCAACAGGTATGCTCGGAGGTCCCTCGAGTAAAGGAACGATTTTTTTTGCCATTTCATGGACAATGATACTGAGCTCCTCAGGTCCAAAACCCACCCCCGTTTGTTCTCTGAGTTTTTCATTAATACCTGCTGCTGTGCTTTCTAAACGCCTATTAAGCGCTGTTTTTTCTTTATCTGATAGATCTGGAGCTTTTTTAGTCATTGATACTTTATAAGTATGATGTCGCATTATGACAACTATTTTGCTATTTGTCTATCTTTTTAAGAGATTGGAGTTTCTTATTTTTTAAAAGGATACTCTTCAGCAAGAGGAAAAGAGAAACATTTGAATAGTTAAGTACTTTTTCACAGACACTTGCTTCTTTTTTTATTTGTTATAAAATGACAACCTTAAAAACTCTTTATATTTCTTCATGGGACCTACTCCTCAACCAGATGAAAGATCTCCCCAACAGGAGCAGTATCCAAAAGCTCCTCACGAGAACCCTGAAACTGATGATTGGCTGATCAAAAGAGCAGGAGATGATACGCAGACTGATATCAGAGCCATAACTGGTGACTTGAGTGATCATTCACATGAAAAAGCTGTGGACCCTTTTGGACCTGATCAAGCTTGGCCCTATATCAAATCCCCAAGAGGAAATTTCTTTACCCTCTTGCATACCGTGAAGGGAAAAGGATTCAATGGTAGTCGAGAAAAAATCCAAGATGGGCTTATTAATACCTTAGGACTTCAAAAAGCGAATATTACTGCTTCAGAATTTGCCAAACAGCCAGAGGTGAAGATTAGAGAAGCGACTGGTTTGCGTGTAAATGCATTTAATACCGATGTGAATGCTTATCTGTGGACCTCAGACAATCAAGTTCTGTGTTTGAAAGTAGATTACGGGCGAGCTGAAAAGAATGCGGTGATTATCCCGAATATGATTCCGGAGATGATGTAGTTGGAACTATTCGATAATCTCGATCCAAACTGGAGCAATTTTTGGCATTTTCGAACCCCGCGACTCCGCTCGGGGCAGGTTTTCAGAATCTGAAACAGTAATCTCGTGCTTTCCTAATCTAGGGAGCCACTTGAAGCGGAAGTTAGGGGCTTTTGCTGTGCCAATGGCTTCGCCGTCGACGAACCAGGTGAGAGCTTGAATATCTGAATCGGCGCGGGCTTCGAGGATGATCATTTCGTTTTCATCTGGAATGAGGGGATCGAGTCGGAAGCTATCGCCGTTGTTGGGCTTGGTAATGCTGGCTGATAGCTGATGGCTAATGGCTAATGGCTTTTGATCATTGGTATTTGGGATTTGGTCATTCGTCGAGAGTCTAGAGTCGAGGTTCGAGAGGCAAAGGTCTGAATATTCCTGTGGGGGACTGGGATGACCGTTCTCACGGGCCCAGCGCTGGAGCTCAGCTGGGAAATCGATGAAGACCTGCTCTCTGACGAACTCGGCTTCGCATGCTGGACCAGCTAGGAGGCCGTTTCTTGAATCGAGTCGAATGGACTGATAGAGATTGTCAGGTACTCGCGGTTCTGTACCGGCGATGAACCATTCTTGAATGTTGAAAGGACAGTGCTCAGTAGGCAATAGGCCTGACAGCTTACAGACTTCTTTTTGGATGAGTCCCGAGGGTCTTTTAAAGGCCCTAGGAGGGATGTTTCTACTCACAGCCTGCATGACGGCGTTGAAGATGGGTCCGGCGCCTGTAACCCCACTCGTATCGACCATAGGAGAGTTGTCAGCATTCCCGACCCAGACTCCGACCAAGTGATCAGCTGAGAAGCCGATCGTCCAGTTGTCTCGAGAGTTACGAGTGGTCCCTGTCTTGGCAGCTACGGGTCGACCTTCTACATAAAGGGGACTCGCTTCGCCGAACTCTGGGATACGAGCGTTGTTGTCGGAGAGCATGTCTGAGATAAGCCAGGCGATTTTGGGGTCTAAAACTTGCTTGCTGGCTTGAAGCTGGAAGCTAGAAGCTGGAGACTCATTGTTTTGATTTTTGGACCTTGGATTTTGTTTCGCATTTCGAATTTGGTTTTTGGAATTTGATTGATCATTGATGCTCATTGATACAGATTGGTCATTCTCCTCCTGGATTAAGTACTGAATCGGTAATGTCTTTCCTCCTCTTGGGAAGATTCCGAAGGCTTGAGTGAGTTCGAGGAGACGAACTTCCCCACTCCCGAGAGTCAGTGAGACGCCGTAGAAATCTGGTCTTTCGTTGAGCGTCGTGATGCCAGCTGCGCCGAGGAATTGCTGGAGTTTTGAGACGCCTATTTTTTGTAACACTTTCACTGCTGGGATGTTGTAGGAGTTCGCTAATGCTTCTCGATAGCGGACCAAACCATGGAAGCCATAGTCGTAATTTCGAGGAATGTAAGGGTTTCCTTCTTGCGTGAAAAACTGTGCTTCGATGTCCGCGACAGTCGTCGCAGCTGTGTCGCCTTGAGCCATGGCAAGCGCATAGGTAAAGGGTTTTAGAGCCGATCCAGGTTGTCGACTCGACAGAGCTACGTTCACTTGGCCGTCATTTTCTTCATCAAAATACTCTGCTGAGCCAAGCATACTGAGGACCTCTCCAGTGTCGACATCGAGCACGACCACAGCTGCCGATGTGACATTTTTTTCAGCAAGTTTTGCTATTTCATTGGTGACGATTTGTTGCACTTCTGTCTGAAGAGAAAGATCAAGAGTAGTGACGAGGGAGGAATTTTCAAATTTTTGAATTATCGAATTATCAGAATCTTTAGAGAACTGATCTCTCTGTCGAGTGGACATGTTTTCTCTCTGATCTAAGACCCAAAAAACGAAGTGAGGTGCTTTAATGTCGACACGTCGCTTGGAGAGGTTGATAGATTCTTCGAGGGCTTCTTCGTAGACAGCGGTGCCAATAACTTCGTTGTCTTTCATCGCTTTCAGGACACTCTCTTGACGAGCTTTGGCGAGCTCAAAGCGAAGGTAAGGATCGTAACCTGAAGGCGATTGCAAAAGCCCGATAAGGAAACTTGTCTCAGCTAATGAGAGCTCTGCAGGCTGCTTAGCAAAGAAGATCCGACTAGCTGAATTGAGTCCATAGGCCTGTTGTCCGAAGTATGAGGCATTGAGATAGGCTTCTAAGATTTCTTCTTTGCTCAATCGCGTCTCGAGCTTGATGGCGTAAATCATCTCAGAGAGCTTATAGAGGTAATCACGCCTCTCTGGCTTGAGTCGATTACGGACTAATTGCTGGGTGATGGTTGAACCACCTGATACCACCTTATCGGCCTGAAAATTCTGCCAGGCGGCTCGAGCTATGCTCAATGGCCTTACTCCTATGTGAGAGTGAAACTTACGATCCTCGACGGAAATCAGAGCTGAGAGAGCCTGCTCAGGAATCGAATCGAAAGCTAAGTAGTCTTGTGAGCCGTATTCTGCTTGGCGTACTTCGTAGAGAAGCTGCCCACTGCGGTCGAGAATGTTGAGAGAAGGGCTCGAGGAATCGAGAGAGAGCTTTTGATTGAGAGGAATGACGAAGAAGATGGCGAAGCTCAGGAGAGTTAGGCCCGTTAAGAATTTTAGGGTTCTTAGGATTTGAGATTTATAGGACATTTAAGGAAGAGAGGGAATTTTCAGAATTATCGAATTTTTTCTCATCAAAAGTATTTCAGTTGAGATCATATCATAGGTCTATTCGTGATATCTTATACCCTCTTCCTGGCTAGGATAAGATGAGTTGCAAGAAAATTGTGAGACTAAAAACATCTCTATCATTCATTGTTATTATTCGACAAATACTACATATACTATTACAATGAGCCCTCTTTTAAGAGCGTCTTATGAAATTACAACTCGAAAAAATCTCCACAGCTAATTTTCAGGAAAAAATTCATCACTTTAGCCAAGCGTATAATGATCAGCAGTTCTTAAGAGAATTAGCCTATTTTTCATATTATTATAAAGCTGCAGAAAACTACCTCCCCAGAATAAATGGTGAAGGAAGAATTTGTCATCCTGAGCAAGCAGATGAAGAACTTCTTAATGCCTCAGAATACTACTGGAATGTATTAATTCTCAATGCTTTTATTCGTCATTTTTGCACACTAGATAAGTCATCCAAAAGTTCTTCACACACAGGGGAATGGTACATTGCTCAAGTGGAACAACTCACAACAGAAAAAGTACGAAACCTTATCAAACTTTACCATGTTGATGATAAACCCGAATCACTTACTCAAGTGGACCTTCTCCGCATAAAAAACATCGTCACTTGGCTTATCTATTATTTTTTGAAAACACCAGACAACACAGAACTCCTTCATAAAGACCCAAGCCCTTCGGAGAGCTCAGAGAAAAACCAAACAGTTGGCGAGTCGAATGATGATAAATGTGAGTACTCATCAAGAGATGAAGACCTTCCTGGAATCCTCAAAAACTATAAAATCTCTGATGACTGGAGAGAATCCCTGCCTGAAACAGAAGTATAATTGTATTTTTATGAAGCTGCATTCCTGTACCCCACTACGCTTTCGAGAGAGGATCTCTCAAATATGTGAAGAAGTGAGCCCCGAACTCATTGCTAGCTCAGTCGCTCTTTTTGGATTGAGGAATAAGGGGATTGTAAAAGAGATTGCAGCAGTACTTGAAGAAAACAATGCTGACCAATCACCAGGCCTCTTCCTCAACAAAGAAAAACAAAGATTGATTGCTACTCATGAAGATTTTCGTTCCTATTTGATCTTTGTATTTGAACTCTTTAAACGTGATGATATCACTGGATTTGAGGATGATACTCTCTATGAGGGAATGGAATTCATCAGCGCTGTTTCGAAAATTAGCCTGGAGCAAGTTCGCTCTGTTTTTGAAGACAGTCTCCTTTTTGAATTTGAAAATGAAATCGATGTATTGACCCTTGATGTCTATCGATTTATGGCCATCTTGTATCTATTTTGCCTGCTTGAAGTTTGTCCCGAGCAAGACACTTTTCCTGAAGAAGGGGATGATGAGGATACCGATGATGAAGGAGGGTATGATGAAGATGATGGACCGGATGGGGATGATGATAATGATGATGGACCTTTTTTCCCTAGCCCAGGACGATACCAAAATAGCTATCGAACACGTAAGTATTCATCAGCATTGCTGGCTGTTTAAAAAAACCTTAGCAGAACTACTAAGGTTTTTTTATGTATTGTTTTAATGCCCTACTCCTCGATTACAAACCATTCCCCACTTGACTGACCAAAGGTCTCAGGGAAGTACATTTCGTAGATCCGGGCTGGACGATGTCGGAACTTCCCAGGGGTGGTCGCGCGAACCAAGTACTCATACTCATACACGCCAGTAGGGAGATAGTCTGCGAAGAGCAAGAGGCGATCGTCACGGAACTCCGTGTGATTGAAGTACCAGAGATTGTTCCACCATCCGTAAGGATTCTCAGATTGATTGAGCTCTTCATCGTAAAGACCTTGCTGTGTCGTCTTGAGACTAAGGTCGATCAACTCGAGCCCAGCAGGTAGTGGACTTTCCACGGCAACAAAATGACGGTCCTGAGGGACGGACATACTCAAGGTGACTTTGTAGGTATCACCGACTGTGACTGCTGAATCGGAAGCCACTGAGACTGCTTCGAAATCCCTAAAGATTCCAATCCCTTCTTCAGCCGGAGGAATGTTATCAGCTCTATAGAAGTAGCTCATGACCAGGTCGTAGTAGAGTCGACCAGATCCATTTTTGCCAATGTTGATTTCGTTGAGCTCTCCTTGATTGAGTTCTTCTAGCAACTTCGTCGCTACTTCTTGAGTGAGGATATTGTCAGCGTTGAAATCCTGCTCGATCAGCGCTTCATCATTGATTTTTACGATCGCTGAGAAATCTCCATCGAGCTCTCCAGTAGATTTTAGGAATTCCATGAAAGCAATCAGGGTAATACTCGTCGATTGAGTAGTATCCCAATGACCGTTTTCACGGACGGCGAGGAGGTATCGAACCACACGAGGAATTAATGGGTGTTCTGGCTGGAGACGAACAAGATTTTGTAAGACAAAGGCGGTGGTTCGAGTGTTGGTATGCATGAGTCCACCGTAGTAGCCACGAGAAGTAGATTCTTCGAAGTGTGTCCCACGTGCATCGACTTTAGTCGTCTCTAAGATATCTTCGAGCACTGATTGAGCTTTGTCTTTTGAAGCATTGGTCCCAATATTTTCTAAAGTCATCGAGAGCATTGATTGAGCAAAGATCGGAAGATCCTCACGCTTGTCGTAAAGGTTGTTTACCAAGCTGGCATCAATAGTCCCTGTCTCTGAGAGAACGAAGAGAATATAAGCTCTGGTCGCTAGACTGATATTGTCATTGAGGTTTTGACTCCGAAGTACTCCATTCAAATAGTTGCGAGCTCGTAAGATCACATCCGAGTCGACCGCGTAATCAAAGCTTTGTGATTGGTGCATCCCGTAGAGAATGTATGCTGAAACGTAGGGATAGCTCCGTGAGCTACCGATCCAGTATCCGAAACCTCCGTCTGGTCTTTGGAAATTATAGAGTCGTTGTAATCCTGTAGAAACGATGGTTTCGAGTTTGTCATCTTCTACGAATTGGAAAGCTTCGAATCCTTGAAGTCCCTTCATGACGATACTCGGGAGGAAGCTGGACATCGTCTGCTCAGCACATCCGTAAGGATAGTTGACGATGAACTCGAGTCCGTCTGGCAAATAGCTGGCGAGAGTAGGGGAGATCGTCAGACTGACTTCTCCTTCTTTGGCATCTTCGAGAGAAGGAACGAGAACTTTTTCTGTAAGACCTTCTTCAGTGTTTCCGGAGGTCGCGACAGACTGAGGGGTCCCGAAGACGTACACCGGAATCGTTTCTTCGATCTCATCTACTCCTCCATCAGTCTCAGCTTTGAATATGAAGGTTGCTTGATCACTGTAGGTCATCAGTACTGGGAACTCTAACTTCCCTTGGCTGTCTGGACCGAGCGTAATGTTTTGCTTCATATCACCCATTGGTTCGAAGCCTGATCCTTTGAGAGTGACGGTGAAGGTCTTTTCTGATTCGAGGAAGTTATGAACGATCGCTCCGAGCTTGATCTCGTCATCAGCTACAGCGAAGCGTGGTCGGACTGGTCTGAGGATGACTTTCTTTGTTTCGATGATCTCCTTGGTCACGGCACCAAAAGTGCTGTCTTTGGTGTTTGAAATCGCGAGCAATTGCCAAGTCGTGAGATTGTCTGGCAGTTCAAATGAGACCTTTGCTTCTCCTGACCCATTGGTAATGATTCTTGGATTCCAATAGGCGGTGTCTTTGAAGTTCCCACGCTTCTTGGTCTCTGGATTTGATCCTCCTCCACCTTTAGAACCAGGCTTAAAACGTTCTACTAGGTAAAGTAATGTCTGAGCAGTGTTGATCCCTAGACCACGCTCGGCATAGAAGCTTCTCACGAGATCAGGCATCTGGAACCCTGTCAAAGCCAGCAGACTCATATCGACTGTGCCGAGAGAGACTTCAGCTGACTTTGGATTTCCTTCCCAGTCGGCTGTCTTGATGGTGACATTCACGGTCTCTCCTGGTCCGTACTTGTCTCGGTCAGTGATGATACTGACTTGGTCTTCTTTTTGCTCAGTGTCGATCAAGAGCTTCGCATAACCAATCCGGAAAGCTGGTACTCCAGTGTCCAAACCATTTTCGTTAAAAGTCTCTCCATCACGCGGTTTTAAGATGACAACGGAAACAAAGGCATTTGGCACCATATCTTCAGTGATTGGGATCTCGATCGCCTGAGCGTTGCTTTCTACCGTGATGACTTTTTTACTCATGACTTGTTCTCGTTCTATAGTCACCAAAGCTTTCACCTTCTCTCCTTGGAAGGGGGATTTTACCAAAAGCTTAGCGACGTCTCCGACTTTGTACTCCGGTTTATCGACGATGACTTCGACTCGATCATGATTAGCTCGAGGCCAGTTTACGTAGGTACTGGAGTATACATACACAGAGGTATCTGCGAGCGCTTCTCTCCCTGATGAATCTGATACTGTTGCGAGTAGACGATGCTGACCACCTTGCTGCACCTCTAAGCCAGCCACTGCTTTCCCTGCTTCGTTGGTACGAGCTGTGGTCTGAGAAACGAAAGTGTCTTCTGGTTCATTGTCGTAATAGTACTCACCATCTACTCCTTTTTTACGGACTGAGTTCCATTTGCGAGTGTACATCTTCACCGTGACTGTTTGATTGGCTTTTGGAATCCCGTCAGGATTAACGGTCACGATCTCAATACTCGCTTCTTCTCCTGGAGCAACAACATAATCTTCTGGACGAACTCCGACGTATACTTCTGATTTATGGACTGGTACAGAGACTCGTCCAGAGATGACTTGGTTGTTTGGATCGGTCACATCAGCTTCGAGAGTGATCACTTGACTTAAGCTTTTATCATCAAGGTCTACTGGGATATCGACGAGGAGATGACCAGCTTCATCCAGCGTACCCTTTCCTTCACCCAAGGTATCTGTCTCTCGTTCGCAATTCCACCAACACCAAGAGTCCTCTAGAGAGAAAGAATAGTAGCCGTCGGTATACCGATTGAAGAAATAGTCAGTACTTCGGATGCGCCAGCTGACCTCTGCTCCGTCCATGGCTGCTCCGAAGAAGTAGGATCCTTCGATATCGAATTCGATGTTTTGATCATCGTAATAATCCTCTTCAGTGGTCGTTGCTTCTACACTGAACTCTGGTTTTCGGTAGGCAAGGACAGAGAAATTATGACTGATGTAATTGCTGGAAATATCATTTTCTGGAGTGATCTCCACCTCCATCCGGTAGTCTCCCAGAGACCCTCCTTCTGAAATGGTGAAACTATCATCGAAAGTTCCATATTCAGAGATCTCTAATGTCTTGTTGTAGACCGTCTCATAGCGTGCATCTTCGATCCTAACATTAGCCTTACGAGAAGACTTTGGCGTGAATATCTGACCAGTAGAGATCTCACGCAGCCGAAGGATACCTTTGAAATTTACGGTGTCTCCAGCTCTGTAAAGAGGTCTCTCAGTGTACAGATAGCTCTGCACACGGTAATCAGCATCGCTGGATCCGTTGAAATCACTATTCAGCCCGAAGTTGTAAGGACTCATCCCGCTGTTCCACTGAGAACCGACGAAAGTCATATCGGCATCCTTCTGAGCGGTGACGTAAAACTCAGGATTGTAACTATTGTAGTTCGTGACGAAATCGGAAAGGACTAGATCTGCCTCAAAGAAACCCTCTTCATCAGTACGTCCACGAAGTGGAATGTTTCCTTCAAGACTATGGAATCGGATCTGAGCTCCAGAGACTGCTTCACCTGTCTGTGTATCTGTCACCCATACAAGAGCTTTTGTTCCAGAGTTTTTCAAAGTTAAAGCTAGATTACTGAGAGCAAAGTATTGCTCTTCGACGATCTGTCCATAATCTCCGTAAGTTCTTTTGTACTCTGGGGCTTGTAGATGGATTGCACAGATCCCACTTTCGAGCTTTCCGAACTGTTTTTCTACGTCTAATTCGACGACTTCCCATTCATCATCTATAGATTTTGGCGGCTTGATATCGAAAGATTGATAGTCTTTGTATTCTGATAAATTAGGAGTGAAATCATATCGATCTGCTTTTCCTTGTTTGATGCTGAGGAACTCTGGGAGTGATAGAGGAGCAAAGCCCAGCTCCATATTGCTGACGTTGATGGCATTGAGATGGAAGACTGGTGCTTTTTCTTTTTCAAAGAGGCCAAACTCTCCTTTGGAATGAATGAAAACTCTTGAATCAAGAGGGTCTGTTGTGAACTCATAGCTGTAAGGCTCTGCTAACTTTTGCCCGAAGACATCTGTCAGTCCTTTATCGAAGGTAAACGTATAGGTCGTCCGAGGCTTCAGCTCAGGTCGGAAGATGAGATAATCTCCGCTTGACCATTCTGGGAGTTCTTTATCCTCATCAGTCCAAGAGAGTGGCTCTGGTGAAATACTGATGTTTTTTTTCAAAGACTCAGCATCAATGGGGTTTGTGAGATCAAACTCGAGACGGTAATAGTTGTACTCTGCGAAGCTGACCTCGAGGGCTCCAGCTGACTGGAAGGAGAAAACATAATCTCCAATGCTTCCTAATTTTCCTGTGCTCGAAAGAACTCCTTCTGAGACACTTAAACGGTACTGAGCATCAAACTCTAATGGAGAACTGGCCTGGATGACAATCATCTCTTGTCGGGTTTCTTTTGTGTCTTCTATTTCTTCGACATAGTATCGAGCTGACTTGAGAGGTATATCTTCTGATCCATCAGGGAGTGCCTCCTCAAGACTCATTGGTGAGATAGCCTCGCTGCCCGCTGCTCCAATCCTCGTGAGCTGAAGATGCTCATCAAGGCTTCCTAGATCCATTGGTAAGTTGAATTCGACAAGAATCTCAGTATTTGGTCCATAACGCCCATGATCTGCTGCTGATCTACTATAGTTTGCTTGAGGACGAACTGTCTCGAAGCTCCAGCTGAAGTCTTCTTCAGTGAGTTCTTCATTTACGGTCGATATCCCTGCTGGGACATTTACCGTATAACGCGTCGCTGATTGGAATGTTGTTTCAGGCTCGAAGACAACTGATGTCGTCCCCAACCATCTCCATCTCCCATCGATAGCTGGACTGATCGTCACTGGCCAGTCTGCCATGCGAGCCTCAGCTGCCTTCCCTTGTACTTGTGTCAGAGGGATCATCGGTCGATCAAAAACCATGGTCAGACGAACATCAGTCGGAACCTCTGTAGAATCTATCGCCGGTATACGAGATGCTAAAGTCGGGATACCCCCCACGAGGAAATTGAACTTCAAATCTTGTACTAGCTCTTCTTTTTTAGCTGTTTGAGCTTTTTTCAAAACTGAGAAAGCATATTTTGACCCACTATCGAGATCTGCTGATGGCCGGAAGACCATTGTATTGTCTTTCCAAGAAATATCTCCCCGGACTCCATCAGGTATGACGAGATTGGCCTCTACACTGTCTTGGTCCATCTCATCAGAGAAATTGAAATAGAGATCTGAGTCAGCTTGTACCTTTTGAATTTCTACGAATTCTGTTGGGAATGTCCGTAAACTTTCAGAACTGAAGTTCATCCAAAGCCCGAGAACAATCGCTAGTATTATAAAAATAATTGCAGGGATACGAAGCTGCTTCCAAGAAGTGTCCATTCATATTGGGAAAAAGAATATGTATTTATTGTAAAGGGAGGGGAGAGAAGGACCAAGGGAATAAGGGCCAAAGTCAAAGAGGCTCAAAACCTCATAGGGTGAAAGTGCTCATTATCAAAAAAAAGCCTCTGACGAGGCCTTTTCTTATTTTATTGCGTTGCTTTATCCTACCCTTCAGTCACTTCTTCCAGCTCTTCGACTTGTTCCTCTTCTTGCATGAGCTGCATACCTGCCATCAGAGTATCCATAGCTGATTGGTACTGAGAGAAATCTTTTGCTCCAGTGATACGTAGAGCAGCCTCTTCGTCAGTCTTTTGCATGTAGAGAGCAGGCACGCCAGTGATCCCGTCTTTTTCTACAGTCTTGAGACGTTTCCTGAGCATTTTTTTTGTCTCATCTTCGTTACACTCTTCGCTAAAATTAATATCCATCCGTGTGAGCAGTCTATTCGTATAATTATTGCTGAGGTTTGCTTTGCTGAAAATATCCGCACGGAACTCAAGATACTCAGCTGGCTTGAGAGTACCAACACAGTGTAAGGCCACTGCGTGATAGTGTGCATCAGCACTCTGAGGCAAGTCCATGAAATGGATTTTCACTATCCCTTCATCGACGAGTGCCTGCCATTTTTTTAGATTGTTTTGAGCATCTACACGACAGTGCTGGCATTTTGGGTCCGAATAAGAAACGATCGTCAAAGGCGCATCTTCATTTCCTACACTAGTCGCTCCTTCAAGAGTCAGAGCTGTACCGACATGCCATTGTCCTGATGGATTTACGAGAGAAACATTGAGTCCATAGTATCCATTTCTGAGAGAAAAGAGATCTTTTACGACTTCTGAAAGCGTTTCTTTTTCAAAAGATTCTTGTGCGTAATATACTGCTGGCAGCTCAGTCACACCGAGCTCTTGGATCAAACTTTTTCCTTCTGCTGTATCGTAGAGGACAGTGCTCAGTGTTGTCTCAGGGAATACTGTACGGAAAATATCAAAAAGCTTGAGCTCGTTTTCACCTCCTTCTTGCCAGGCAATCAAGATACCTGCTGAATTGTCTTGAACGACTTCTTCAGAGGTATTCGTCTGCTCTTCTTCAGTATTTTGAACCAAGAGATTGGCTTGGAGCTGCTCAAGGAGAGCTGGGTTTGCAGATAAATAGCCCGCTACACCGATCCCCAGAGCAATGACTCCGAAGGTCAATACTGACCACCATCTCTTTGGCTTATCAGGTTTGCTGAGAGACTTGTTTACTGTTTTTTTCGTCGTTGTTTTCCGTACTCTCTTGGCCGAAGTGGCTTTTTTACGAGCTGCTACTGTACTTTTTTTTGTCGTTGTTCCTTTTTTCTTCTGGTCCTTTTTTTTAGCAACAGTCTTTTTAGCGGCTGCGGTCTTCTTTACCACTGCAGCCTTCTTCTTTGAAGGATTTTTTGCTTTTGCAGAGGTTTTTTTCTTAGGGGCAGCCATGAGAGAGAGTACTTTAAAGATTACCTCCTTAATTTATAGCAGGTGGAAGCCACCAGCAATTCTGAGAAGGGAGTTCTAGTTGCCAAAGCAGAGAGAGTAGGGTGAGGTTAGTTATGAAATTATTTTTGCCGATGTTCTCGATGGTACTTTTTTGATTTCCTTGATCGCTCAACTCTTTTCTCATTTTCTCTCTCCTTAGCCCTTCTTGCGCTTGATTTTTTATAGACCCCTTCTTTTGGTGTTTCTTTGATCAAGGCTAACAGCTCCACCAACTCGGGTTCATCTTCATCATTCTCCTGAGCTGATTCTTTTTTAGCTTTTTCCATTTCTTTTAGTCTTTGTACTATTGCTTTCTCTTTTACCCCAAAGCTTTTGAGAAGATCCCCTATACTCATCTTTGCTTTCTCTATCCATTCTCCAGAGATACCACAGCCTCTTATTTGATCTTCCCGAGGTAAGACCTGTATGAGGTTTTCTATATCCCCCAATAGCCTCTCCCTCCACTTCTGTTTTTCTCCTGATAGGTGGCGTTTCTTTTGAGCAGAAGAACACTGTTTTGCTGCTTCGATTGCCGTTAATAAGAATTCTCTCTCATCCTCTTGCGAGAGGAGATGGAAAAGCGTTTTTTTGATGTCCCTTGTTTCATTCTTTGAAAAATGCTGAGCATTCCTTTTTATATAGCGAATCACTTCGTTGGCTTGGCGAAGCACTAAGAAAGGTTCATCTTTGAGACGATATGGTTCTCCAGCTGAAGATTTTCTATCCTCAAAGGCCTCCACAAGACTGCTCCTGGCAGCTTGCGTAAGAGTATGTAACCAGCGTTCCAACTCAGCTTCTTTTTGAGATTCCTGCTGCTTATCAGCACCTTCGTGGGCTGCTTCATTTTGAATCTGATCTTCAACACTTTTCATCATCTGAAGCTCCAGCTCTGTCCTCCTTTTGGAAAGACGCGCCTCTTTTTCATTTCCTAGCACAGCTAACTCTTCCTCTAATGCATCCCTCTCCAAGCCATCGTATTCATCGGGTCGATACTGTTGATACAGCTTCATGCGATTTATTTTTTGTTCAAGAGCTTGCATTTTTTTCACATACCAAGCCTCAATTTCATTGAGCTTTGCATCTTCTGATAAGATCTCTGCCTCAAGATCCAATTTAATAATGCCTGGTTTTCCAAGGTCTTGCATTTGACCTCTTACTTCTTTTAAACGCTGCTGAATACGAACTCGACGGGCAATCGGATTGGGCTCTTCGATGAGAGAGTTATGAATCCTAAAAGGTTGAGGGAGAGTATCTAAGGTGGCTTTTAGACCTGCCATCATTTTTGATATCTGCCCCTCTTCTTCGCCGCGAGTGAGAGCATTGGAAACATGTTCTAAAAGAATCCGTGCAGCAGCCAAGACTTCTCCGTTCTGGAGAAACTGATCAGCTGATAAGGCTGCGGCTTGTTGGTCGATATATTGTCCTTCAGCTTCGGCCATTTTTCAGAATAAAAGCCTAATTAAGAGGCGATTATAAGCTGAATAATAAGCAATGTAAAGACTTGTTGATGTTTTTTGACGAATAAAGAACATGAAAATGAGAAACAGAAAAGGAAAAAGTGAAAATGCCAGGAGAAGTGCATGCCTTTTAGATTTCATTGATGCTCACCAAAAGAACAACAAACCCATTACAAAAAACCTTTCAGTATTTTTATCACCTGTGGTTTTTGAAGTTTTCCTATCGCCATTACTTGGATTTGCCGAACTCTTTCACGAGTGACCCCAAGTACTTCTCCGACTTCTACAAGGGTATGTGTTACTCCATCAGTTAACCCAAGACGAAGATTGAGCACTTCTCTTTCTCTACAACTAAGAGACTCTAAAATGATTGCTAACTTTTCTTTCAGATCAGCGTGCTGAGATTCTTCTTCAGCCTGCGAGCTTCTTTTATCTGGGATCAGATCTCCAAATATTCTATCATCACTATTACCCACGGGTTTATCCATCGAGAACGGTTGTTTAGCAGACTTTATAAGTTCCTTCACTTTTTCGACAGATACCTTCAATTCTTTAGCTTTTTCCTCCAAAGTTGCTTCGCGTCCGAGCTGCTGAGCAAGTTGAGCTGATACACGTCGATATTTTGAAATATTTTCTATCATGTGCACTGGGACTCGGATCGTTCGCGCTTTATCTGAAAGACCACGAGTGATGGCCTGACGGATCCACCAAGTCGCATAAGTGGAAAATTTGTTTCCTCGTTGATATTCAAACTTTTCTACAGCCTTCATTAAGCCTTCATTACCCTCTTGGATCACATCTAGGAAGCTCATGCCTTTGTTGCGATATTTTTTTGCGATAGAAACCACTAAACGGAGATTTCCTGCCGCGAGTGCTTTTTTGTCTTTTTCGTATGCCTCAAAGACTTTTCCAATATGCCTTATTCGTTTTTCTAAGACCGGAGCCCTTTTGGCCATCTCATTCTTTTGACATGCTGTCATACCTAGCCACTTTCTCCTTTCTGGCATGTCTTGATCAGGATTTTCGTTGAGCAATCTTTGATAGCTGAATACTTCGCCATACTGATCCTCTAGATCTCGAAGGGTACAATCTGATTCCCGAGCTTCTGCTGATGAACCTTTGGCTTTTCGAGCATGAGACTCCATGAGCTCGAAATCTTGATCCATCTCTTTTTTCCATTCGATGAGAAATTTCACGTCTAGATCACACTCTTCAACTAATCGGACAGCTCTGGATCTTCTTTCTTTGAGGAGTTGCCAAAGCTCTTGTCTTTCCTCTTCGCTCATATTCAGTTCTCGAGAATGCAGATACATTTTTTGTGTTTCTCGGATGATCTCACGGATAGCAGGGATGACTGTGGCAATATGTTTCAATGATTTTTGTTTTGGAAGTTTCTCTTGGCTTCCTGTTCGTTGTTTTATCGTTCGATCGTAAGCGAGATCCCCCGAATCGACTCTCACAAGGAGCTCTAGTGCTTTCCCCAGCATTTTATGATTGGATAAGACGAGAAAACGCCAACGTTTCCTCCTCACTTCTATTCCCTTCGCTAGTTCTAACTCTTGTTCTCGGGTAAGCAATGGGATTTCTCCCATTTGATTGAGGTATATGCGTACTGGATCTTGTGTTTTAGGGATATCTTTGACCAGCTCTTTGGCAAGATCTGCTTCGTATTCCTCTGCATCCATTTCTAATATCTCCTCATCTCCTAGAGCCTCTGTTTGTGTTTCAGCGGCTTGTCTTTCACGATCCATTCGTTCACTCAAAGTCAGATCATCCAGATTTTCTGTTTTTTCTCTATAACGAATGGGTTTTGGTTTTTTTGGGGCTTTCTCACTAGCTTTTTTACTCCTTGGAGATGTTGTAGCTGCTGCCTTCTTTTTCACTTTCGATTTCTTTTTTTTCTTCTTTGGAGCGATTGCCACTGTTTGGTTATTTTCTTGTCGACTAATGGGTCCTTTTGCTTTTTCTAACTCTTCTTTACAGAGCTTCACCGCGATTTCTTCCATCCACGTTGCCGCTGTTTTGATATCAATAGTTGCTCTTCCTTCTTGTGAAATAAAGTCTAATCCATCAGTGTAGACTCCCTGCAATACTTCTTCTCGAGCATCGCGATCGTTTGGAAGATATTCTCGAGCTATTTCTTCCAAGCGATCTTGATATCGTAGGTAGTGTTCTAATAGCCAGTCTGCATCGGATACAGTGGGCTCGGTCGTCGGTGTTGTTAGCTGAGGAACTGCTGGGATTGGGGCTAAATTCGGTTTTGTGCTGATTTTTACTGAGTCAACAGCTGGTGGCTCTACATTTTCTTTCCAAATGATTTCTTTTTCACGAGTTAGTGTTACATGTTTTTTTATATATCCTCTCATTTGAGAGGCAATGAGATTGATAGCATTTTCTGATTTTTCTAGGATTTCTGCTATCTGCTTTACTGTTAGCCCCTTGCCGTACATAAGGGAAAATACTTGGCGACGAGCTGAGGTGGCTGAAGACATTACCTCTAGCAAATGAGATGGCAAATCCAGCTGACGTAGCTGCTCGTAAAACTCTAGCTCTATCTCTTCCAGAGGTATATGTTTGAGTTTTTCTGGGAGACAGACTTGATGTATATCTACAGATTGATCAGGAATTTCTAATGTTGTTTCTTCATCATGAATGCTGGTGATTCTTGGTTCTTTTACGCGATCTATGCAAGTGTTATTTAGGATTCTTTTTATCCAGGCTCCGATAGTATCGATACGCACAGCCTTTCTTCCCTTTCTATGTATGAAATCCAAGGCTTTTGTAAATGTTTCTTGGACCACTTCGTCTCTGGTGTTGGATTGCCTTGGAAAAAATTTTACTGCGATTCGCATTAAAATGCCCTGAACTTTTTGAAAATGCTCAAGCAACCAATCTGCATCAGACTGGACTGGTTCCATAGGGTCCGCAGCTCTAATAGTGACTACCTGCTCAAGCTCCTCTCGAAGAGGTGTGATTGTTTCAGCAATTTTTGGACTTGGTTTTACTTTTTCTTGAACTACTAGGGGAGTAGCTGGAACTTCTCCAAAACGCAGTGCCGTCGTTTGACTGCGCACACGCTTACTGGCATCACGCCATCTGTTTAAGAATGGACTCTCAGGTTTTGCTGGAGCTTGGATGGTGGATTTCATAGAAGAGGGAATTCTAAACCTATTTGTTTGATTTTATCTTTTGCTACCTTTCGAGCTGCTTTGCAAAAGAGATCCTAAATTAGCATGCAATGCTTGTATCCTCGCAAGAGCTGCTTCTTCTCGGTTGGCTAAGTCCGCTTCGAATGCTTCAAGGGCTATTTGCCTTTGTTCCGCAAGCAATGATTGGATTGTCCCTCGAGCTGCTTCTTTAAGAACATCAAGGACTTCAGGCTGCTTGATAGCCTCAGCGATGTTTGATGGATTGACAGCTGCTGACGGACTGGAAGAAGGAGAACCCACGTTAATGATCGTACTTTCCACTACAGTTCTCACCAGGGCTTGAAGGCCAGTAGGACTCATTTGTATGCGCATGCGTTCAGCAGATGCCAGCGTGGCTCGTACCGCTGTTTGCAAACTTTCTATTTCTACTGCTAGGTCGAGTTGTTTGTCTTCGGTTTGTGTTAGTTCTTGCTGAAGTCTCTTTAGCTGCCCGCGCGAAACTGGCAGGCCTTCTTGTGCTTGGGTTTTCCTCTTTACGATAGCTTTCAATTCTTTTTCTAAATTTCTTGCCTCTCTCTCTAAGATTTCTGTTGCCTTTCTTGCTTCATGCTTGGCTGATGTGCCACTGATACGTCCTCTTTCAGTACTCTTTCCTTGAGCCTCTAGGCGTTTTTGTTTTATCGATTGAGATAATGTTTCTTTTTCTGCAGGTAGATTTTTGAGTTCTTTCCTATATTCTTCTATTTCACTCTCACAGACTTTGATTGCTTGTTGTATCTCTTGGACCCTCGCGATTAATGCCTTCTCTTCTTCCTTCAATCTCTCTATCTGCTCAAGTGCATCTGCAGGTGCTACGAGATCTAAAGTAAGATCTGTGTGTAATTCTCCAGAAGCAAACATGGCTTCTAGTCCTTCTAACGCAAGTCCTGTTGGAGCTTGTTCTCCCGTTCTTGGATTTGGGTTTACATCCGGACTGCCTGCTTCTTCAGTCTCGATTGATTGTGGAGCAGGGGAGTCAGCCTCATTGCTTTCACTTAGTTTTGGAGTGAATATTGTAGGAAATTCTTCTTGCTTTGGAGCTTCAGGATCAAGGATTTTTTCTTCAACTCTTCGAGCAGCTTCAAAGGTTTTTCTCTCTCCAGGACTCAAAAGCATCTCTGTCTGCGAAGCAGTGAGTTGGCCGGATAAATTGAAGTTTGAGATTTCCTTTGCCCCATTCGTATATGATTCAAGAACTGTCACAAGTGCTACCAAGGCGATGTGAGCTCTTTGAAGTTCATCTTGGCGATCTTCTGTAAGAGATTGATCTTTGAGACGAACTTTCTTTCCTCCGTTTCCGTATTTTTCAAAAAATACTTTAAAAACATCTATTGGACGTAATCTGTGCTCCTCTCCAAACTGAAAATCTAGCACCCTAGCCCACTCTAATTGTGCAGATGAACTACCAATAAAGATTATATGCGTTTGTCTTCCATTAAAACGCTTTGCTTCAGTAAGATCCTTCCCTCTTGGGAGTGCCCGATGGTATGAAGCGAGTATTTTTATCAGGGAAAGAGGGAATGCCTTTTTTGCAGGTGGGTTGTCCTGCAATGAATCCCATAATACTTGTGGATGCGGGAGGTGAACTTCTTCGAATCCAGGTAGATTGATACTCAAACGATCTTGGGTTTTCCAGATTTCTTCCAAACTTGCTAGCTCAACGAGGCCTCTCACATCTTCCGTTGATGGTATTGCAACCGAAGGTTTCTGGTCTTGGATAAGAAGATCTGGATCATCTTTCTTTTTTTCTAGAGGAGCTTTTTCTTTCTTCTTTTTGGGGGCGACTGAAACTGTCCCGATACTGGCTTCAATGATATCGATCACAGATCGGAGATGCGCTCTTACTCTTTTGAGTTCTTCAGAGTGGTCTTCAAGCTTGATATCTTGATTCAGTGTTTTCACGACTGATTGACCACCTTTGGCAGCTCTTTTTTCCATCCATGTTTTCGTGATCTGACTTGGCCTGCAGTTTTGCAACTCAAACCCCAATGCCTCAATAGCAGGATGAAATGTCTTTCCTCCTCTTTCGAAGGCGTATAGGAAGTTGCAGGCTTCTGTTTTCCCGTTAAAACTCCTTGCAGAGGCAAGATCTTCTTCAGCTGGATCTGGTAGGGCTTTCAAAAATGCCTTTAAAAGCCTAGCGGTATTTGGCAGATGACGTCTTTGTTCTTCTGGGAGAGTATCGAGTTTAAACTTTAGTTCTGACAAACTTGGAAGCTTTGCGTGTTCAAACCCGAGTAACTCTGTGGTGAAAGTTTCCGATGAGTTTGCTTCTTCTAATGTTACAGCCACATATGTACGTATCGGAGCAGCAGTTACTTCTGCAACTCTCTTTGTTTCCGCATGTGAAGCTGATATCCCTTCTTGTCGTTCTTGTTTTAGACTTAATTCAAGTCTTTCTTTTTCTTCGAGCAAATTATTTAGCTCATTTTTCTTCAGAGTTTTTAAGCTTCTTTTTTCTACTAAGTCTCTTTTGATCTCCTCTAAACTTGCCTTTCTTTCACTTGCTCTTTCTCTGCCGAGAGATGATTTATGTCCTCCTCCTTCTGCTTGCTTAAGAGTCTCCCTATTATCCATAAGACTCTCTATTTCTGCTTCAAGACCTCTTATTTCTTGCTTTAAATCACGAATAAGCGGTCGAATTTTTGAAATTCTTCTCAGCTTTGGATTTTGATGAGCTTCACGTAATACTGTGCTGACTTCTGGCTGCTGACCTTCTGTATCGATAATTAATGGGGTATTTCCTTGCATTTTTTTACTTTAAAAAGAATCTCTAGATGCATAAGGTGAGACTATAATCTGACTTTCTCAAAATGTAAAGATTTGTTGATGTTTTTTGACGAATGATACAGTCAAAAAGGGAAGGTGGAGATAAGTAGAAATCTTTCAGAAACTCTGGCTATTTCTCTGATCCTTCTTTTTTTAAAACTTATGACCGGCCTTAGCTGCCTTTATTCGTTCTAGAATCTCTGCTTCTGTCATTTTTTCTTCTCTAGGCTGTTTTTCCTCTTCAGGAATCTCTGGGATATTTACCTTGGGTGGAGAAGGAGACCTTTTGGGAATAGCTCTTTTATGTATCCTTTGATTTGCTACTTTCTTTCTTGGAGAAGGCAGAGTTTTTAGCAATGTTCCCAATGCTTCCCGAAAAGCGATAGCGACTGCAGCGTCTTCAGAAGCTGGATCTCCATCTCTGTAAACTGTTCGAATCGGAGTTTCGAAGGTTTTCATGAGGTATGCATCAAACAGATTGTCTGGCCCATAAGGTAGACCGAAGCCTAGATCTCTGAGTCTATCTCGATGTCTACGGAAGCTCTGGGACGAATTTGTAGGAGAAAATCCTTTCATCTGTCTTTGATCCTCTTGCCCGGGGATGAAGACAGCGTCGAAATAAGCTTTTAGCAAAATCCTTACCGAGTCTCGAATGGATCTGTTTAGTACTTTAAGCGAGTCCTGGAACGCTTTGTCTTCGGGTATTCTAAAACTCCCTTCTAGGCGAGAGAACTCGAAGACTCTTGGTTTCGTCTGAGCTGATTGCTTGAGTGAGGGCATGATGCTTGTCTTGACTTCACTGCTAAGATACTTAAATCTGATCAAAAAGTCGAGAGTCTAGCACTTCGGTAGTCTAGACCCTCGACAGACATTTCCTTAAACTCTTCAATTTCTTAAAGTTCCTCAAGCTCTCTCTATCATCACTACCATGCCATGATCACCAAGATTGAGTACTGACTCCCATTCTGAGTTGAGTTTGTCAGCAGAAATCTCGACGGCTAAGGTCTCGTCCTTGATGTAGTCTTGATACTCAGCGATAGCTTTTTGTATGTCTTCTGCATCTGTACTGAGACCGACCTTGATACGATCAGAGACGTTTAAGTCTGCTTCTTTACGAAGGTTTTGGACTGATCGAACGATGTCACGGGCATAGCCTTCTCGCTCGAGCTCAGGAGTCACAGCAGTGTCCAGGATGACCACGATACCAGCATCAGCTTCGACAGCATGATGTCCTTCACCTTCGTCTAGGCTTTGGTAAGCAATTTCAATTTCTTCAGGAGTCAGCTCATGCTCGAGGACTTGGTAGTTTCCATTTTCTAGTTGTGTGTAATTCCCAGCTTTGGCTTCGCGAATCACCTGTTGTACTGCAGCTCCAAGCTTTGGACCGAGGAGTTTTCCGTTTGGTTTTACGATGACCTTCACCTTTCCTTCGACGGACTCGAGGAAGACGATGTCTTTGACGTTGAGTTCTTCTTGGATGACCTCAAGTTGTTCATCGAGAGGAATAGTGTCTCCATTTTCTGATGGAGGAAGAGCGACCTCAAGCGTTGACAAGGGTTGTCTTACCTTAATGTTTGCCTGAGAACGAGCTGCATGACCGAGCGTGACGATCTGTCGAACGATATCGATCTCTTGATTGAGTCCAGCATCGATGCGACCTGACTGAACTTCTGGCCATTCTGAGAGGTGAACTGACTCTAATCCGGTGAGATTGCGATACATCGCCTCGGTGACGAAAGGAGCGAATGGTGCGAGAAGCTTACAGATCTCTACGAGTACGATGTAAAGCGTTTGATAGGCTTCATCTTTGTCTCCATCGTTTTCTGTCTTCCAGAAGCGCCTTCGTGATCTTCGGATATACCAGTTTGTCAGGGAATCGATAAATCGAACCAAGGGATCAAGTCCTTTAGTGAGATCGTACTGATCAAGTCCTTCTGTCATCCCTTGAATGAGAGTGTGTAGCTCAGAGAGTATCCACTTATCGAGTTTATTTGATGGATGGTGTGCCTCAGATTCAAAGAGCCTGAGCTCGGCATTCTTGATGAAGTTTTGTTGATCGTAATATTCTTCCCAAGTGACGCCCATGTCATGTTTTTTCATGACGTGGTAGATCCCACCGTGGGCTACGACCATGAGGTTCTTCCCAGGATACTTCGCTTTTATTTCTTCGAGAGTTTTAAGGACTCTTTTTTCAAAATCAACAAGTTTCTCACCCTTGGGAGGGTTTTCTCGGAACTCATGATAAGCATGTGATTTACCAGAGAGAGATTTTTTAATCTCTTCAAACTCTATACCTTCCCATTCTCCAAAAGATTGCTCACGAAGACCTTCCCATATATCAATCTCTAGCTCAAAGTCAGCATTTACAATATCAGCAGTATGCTTAGCACGGATATAGTCTGAGCTCACGATGACATCCACAGGAAGGTCTTTTGTTGTTTTACGGAGCTTCTCTACCTGATCCACGCCATGATCGTTGAGAGGCTCATCCATTGAGCCCTGAGCCTTATCTGCTTTGTTGACCGCCGTCTCTCCGTGTCGAACGAGATAGATCTGCCCCTTAGGCTTCCAATCATCAATCTCAGCATAGGTCAGGAGGAAGCTGTAAGCGTTCCAAAGAGGAAGCATGGTTTGTCGGACAACTTCCTGGACGCCTTTTTCGGCGAAGCGCATATCATCTCCTTTTACAACAGGGGAGTGCATCAAGTAGATCCTCATCGCATCAGCTCCGTATTTATCAAAGATGATGTTTGGATCTGGATAGTTTTGTTTAGATTTACTCATCTTCTGACCATCCTCAGCAAGGACGATCCCGTTTACGATCACGTTTTGGAAGGCTGGCTCATCGAAGAGTGCAGCAGCTAGAACGGTAAGGGTGTAAAACCATCCTCGTGTTTGATCTAAACCTTCAGCGATGAAGTTGGCTGGGAAGGTCGCTTCGAATCGTTCTTTATTTTCGAATGGATAGTGAGCTTGAGCGTAAGGCATGGCCCCTGACTCAAACCAACAGTCGAGGACCTCAGGAATTCTCCGCATGGTTTCACCAGTCTCAGCATGTTTGTACTCCATATCGTCGACGAAGTGCTTGTGGAGATCTACCAGGTTTCCCGTTTCATTGTCGAAATAGAGCTCTTTTGGCTCGCACATCGGGTAATGACCATTTGCATAGAGCTTCTCAAGAGAATCTCCATTGAGCTCACGAAGTGAAAGTCGGAGGATATCGCTGTGAGTCACGACCAAAATGGATTCACCGGCATGCTCTTTGATCATCTTTTGAATGAATGCGAGAGCACGCTGTGTCACCTCTTCATGAGATTCACCACTCTTCCCACATTTGCTTTTATAGCGCTCTTCTTGAGTTAATTTACGACGTTGTATGTTGTATTCCTTTATCTCATGATCGCGCTTCCCTTCTACTTCCCCAAAATTGATTTCTCGAATGTGTTCGTCAGTCTCAATCTCAAAATCTCCACCCAAAACCTCAAGTATAGCTTGGGCAGTCTCCTGCGTACGCCGTAATGGAGAAACGATGATTCGATCGAAAGCTTCTTTTTTATGAATAGCTGCACATTTTTTACCAGCCTCCTGTGCTTGTTTTTTACCGAGCTTGGTTAAGCCTGTTCCTGGTGCTACTGATTGACGCATACCCACTACATTTCCTTCGCTTTGTCCGTGACGGACGAATGTGATCTTCGTGAATCGTCCTGGCATGCGTGAGCGAAGATCTGCGATGGATCCGATACACTCGGTGGAACCATCTTCTCCTTCCCAGACTGGGAGGGGAGCACCCCAGTATCGGTTCCTTGAGATAGCCCAATCACGTGCTCCTTCGAGCCACTTCCCAAAACGTCCGTCTCGGAGGTGATCAGGCACCCAGCTGATTTTTTGATTATTCTTGGTCATCTTTTCTTTGATCTTTGCGACCGAGACATACCAAGAGTCGGTGGCGAAATTAATCAAAGGATTGTCGCAACGCCAGCAATGAGGGTAGCTATGGCGGTAGCTATGCTTCGCAAAGAAGTAGCCCTTGTCGCGAAGCATCTGAGCGACGGCTTCGTCTGTTTTCTTTTTTGGGTCGTAGCCCACTGTCGTGAGTTTTGTGAACTCTGGTCCGAGCTCTTCGATAAAACTTCCATCCATATTTACGTGCTGGAGGATAGGGAGACCGAGTTCTTTGGAAAGATTCATATCGTCTTCACCATACCCAGAAGCGATGTGAACGACCCCTGTACCAGAGTCGGTCGTCACGAAGTCAGCTGCAACGATACGCCAACCTTGATCGATGTTTTCTAAGTCTGATTTTTGGAAGACGTCGAAGAGGGGCTCGTAAGTCAGGTCAACTAATTTCTTTCCTTTTATTTCACGGAATTCTGCGCCTCCGTCTTCACTTAATTCAGGGAAGAACTCTGTGTATCCAGGTAAGCATTCTTTAGCGATCACATACTGAGCAGAGGAGTCTTGATCCTTGGCTGTCGTTTCGAAGACCAGATAGTCGATATCTTCTCCCACTGCGAGGAGGAGGTTACCAGGAAGGGTCCAGGTAGTGGTCGTCCAAGCGAGGATGTAGGTTGCTTTGTCTCCGAAGAGTTTCTTCTTTTCGTCTGTTTCTTCGAGCTTGAATTGTGATGTCGAAGAGAAATCGGTCACGTCTTTGTAGCCAAGACCCACTTCGAAGTTTGAGAGCGGCGTCACGCAACGGGGGCAGACATGCATAGACTTCTTCCCTTTGTAGACCAAGTCTTTGTCCCAGAGAGTCTTGAAGACCCACCAGATGGACTCCATGAAATCTGGAGACATGGTTTTGTAGCTGTTTTCGAAATCTACCCATCGACCCATTCGTTCGACGACTTTCCCCCATTCTTTGGTGTAGCGGAGGACGGATGATCGGCAGGCTTCGTTGAATTTGTCGATCCCGAACTCAAGGATGGCTTGTTTGTCTGCCAACTCAAGTTCCTTTTCAACGAGGTTTTCTACCGGAAGACCATGACAGTCCCATCCCCAACGACGCGGTACGTATTTCCCACGCATCGTTTGGTATCGAGGCACGACGTCTTTCAAAGTTCCGGCGAGAATGTGTCCGTAGTGGGGGAGGCCAGTGGCGAATGGTGGTCCATCATAGAAGACATACTCCTCTCGTCCTTTGTTTTTCGCTAAGGATTTTTTGAAGGTGTTATTAGCACGCCAGTACTCAAGCATTTCGAGCTCGAGGTCGGGGAAGGATTGGCGGGGGTTGGGTTTTTGAAACATTTTTTTAGGAGTTAGGAGATTAGGGTTTAGGTGTTAGCTTTTAGGGAGTAGTTGTGGCTGGAGGTATGGGAGGAAATTTTCCGAATTTTCGAATTATCAAATTTTCAGAATCTGATTTTTTTTAATTGGGATTTGAATTTTTGAGTTTTGTTTCGTGTTTCGACTTTGACCTTTGATATTTTGAATCTTGTCTGTTCATCTAGCTCTCTTAACGAGACCTGAAGTTTCCTTCGATGCCTCGGAAAGACCGAAAGTGGGAAAACCGAAAAATACGCACAGCATTGTGCGTCCTGAGGCCTTCCATGTTCTTGGAAAGAGTTACCACCTGTTCAGGTACTTGATTGGATTCGTGACGTGAATCAACGGAGAGGTCTATTTTCCGCGACAAGATTCCATCGATTACTCGGAATGATGTCCTGGGGTTCTTCTCTCAGCGGGTGAACTCTGTTCACTTCCAGTGGATAGCTGGTCTGCCGCTTGTATGGTCTTTAAAAGTGCTCAATCAGTGTACCTGAAGGGCTTTTTAAGTCAAACAACTGTCATCTAGATCTATTTTTTATCGACGCCTACAGACATCAGGATTGTGTAAAACTCCTAAAGGCCTTATACTGCAATCTCTTTATTTTTAGAATGCTTTTAGAACGTTCACAGACCGCTTTGCATGCTTTTATCGCAGAAAATGAGGACCTAAAATGTCTCAAAAAAGCACGGAAGCATATCTCGTGGTTAAGGTCTGAGATTAAGATTACACAAGCCTTTGGAGAGCTGAGGGATATGATCAAAACTCAGCTGACAGAACCTCTTGAAAAAATCATACTGGTGAATATTGATGAGTACCTGAATGATGATATACCGGTAAAAGAGATCACTGAAGCATATATGGATCATCCAAACCATGGTATTAATACTGATTGGATTGTTGCTTATGCGGTCTTACAGTCATTAACTCTTCAAGAAAAAGTTCCCGATGAGTTAAATAGACTAATGACCATTTTTTACGATCACATATCTAGACGCATCCAATTTTTGGAGAACAAAGAAGAATCTCCAAAAACAAATACCGGCAAGATTACTCGTAGAGCTTTTAGAGTGGTTGATGAAATGAGAACTGGGATGGTAACAGATCCAAAAACAGTTTTGGAAGTTGTAGAAGATGCACTTCATAAAGAAACCAAACCTTTATTAATGGAAGCCTTATCCATTGCTCGTATTCTCAAAAGAGCCGAGAAAAGATCTGACCCTATCATAGGTCGGCTAAACCAAAAACCCATTGATATTGGCCCCATAGAAAGAGATGTACATCTCCTAGCTACAAAACTTGAAAGACATAATCCTTCATCAAATGAAAGAGCAAAAGCTATGTCCACTCTCGCTCTCTTCAATCAAAACCCTGATCTCTGTGCTCGTATCGGAGCGTCTATGTATGAGCATCAACGTGAAGACTCTCTCGATACCCTTGCAACTGGATTTTGGGCTTTAGGAATGATGGAAACAGGGAAAGATACTGCAGCATTGTTTGCTGAAATCCTTTCATCTCAAGCAGCTGGTAATGGATCCTATAAGAAACCACTTTCCTTAGAATCTACCATTAGCTCTTTATGTACGATGGGTGTATTTGATTTCGATGCCCAACAAGCGGCCCTTCTTTTAGATCATGCTCGTTCATTCCCTTTGCGTTCTTTTAATACTGCAGATACGGCTAGATGCTTCCAGACTGCTGTATATTTTGATCATGAGCTTCCTTATTGGAGAGAAAGATTCCAGCAAAAACCTCCTGAAAACAACAGCTGGTTTACAAATAAGAACCCTCAATCCAACCCACTAGAGAGAGAGCTTTATCAGATAGCTACTTCATTACTCAGAGATAGGGACATCCAAGGAAGGATTACTTTAAATACCTTCCGACATGGTTTTGAATGTGACATCTTGGTGGAAATACCAAATCGTCCTGTCTTTGTGATTGAATTAGATGGGAAGCACCATCAACTGCAAGCTGGATTTGATCATTTTCGAGATACCATTTTTCACAAGATGGGAGATCGAGTGATTCGTATCCCCGTCAAGGATTTTGGTAGCCTTAAAAAAAAGGTTGAAAAGAATCAACCCCACAGACTTATGAACATCTTAAACTAGTATGATGTTACTAAAGCCCTACCTTACTCAACAAAATCATCACAATAATCAGATAGTCCTTACGGGCGGTGAATTTCCCGTAGTCGTTTGAGTGAGGAATATTATAACTGCTCAGTGTCTGCGCGTACTTCATAAACCAATCTTGGTCACGCGTAAGAATAGTGGACTCTGTGAGGCGATCAGCTATCTCTGTTGAGGCTACTCGACCAGCTTCGACGATAGTCCGGTAAGACTCAGCGTTATTGATTTTGTTTACGGCTCTGTAGGTGTTGTCTTCACGATACCCATGAACGATGAGGTTGTCGGTAGCGATACTCACGAAAACGGCAAACCAAGGTTGCTCTCCGTTGTCATCGTAGAGAATATCGATGTATCTGATGAAGGTCTCTGTACCAGCAGCGTTTGTGATGGCTAATCTTATGGCATCAAAATCTGCATCTGAAAGCTTTCCGAGGCTCCGTAGCACTCCTAGTGTGAGGATCTTGACCGCTTCAGCTCGATTGATTGCTTGGTTTGGAAAAAAGAAAATTCCATCATCACGAGGATTCCCTGAGATGATTCCTCGATCCTTAGCGTCACAAATGATCTCCCATTCAGCATCTGTCATCGAGGAAATCGGATCATCAAAACAGTAGGTCACTGGGGATTGTCTTAAGCCTAGTCCACCCC
>CAYGQA010000007.1:54413-65323 GCA_964352145.1 uncultured Candidatus Peribacteria bacterium | reverse complement strand
GGGGTAGCAGGGAGGGAAGCCGATAAGTTATTGTTTAGGCTTGTTGTTGATGTTGTATTGGAAAATTTAAAGATGAAGATGAAGATGAAGGAGTAAGATAAAGATTTAAGGTTTTTTTGTGGTTTTGCTGTTCTTTCCGTTCCTAAATCTTCTCTTTCCCGCTAAACTTTGCATACTTTCTTTTTTTTATGAAAATACACTTACTCGGACATCGTGGATATGTGGGGGGATGGATACAACAGTATTTTTCTGAACAAGGTTATGATGTGCAGGCTATAGATGTGGATGTGACGGATTTAGCTTTAGTGCGAGAAGCTCTTGTTGATGTCAAAGATTCAGTCGTCATCAACGCAACGGGGAAGACGGGGAAGCCGAATGTCGACTGGTGTGAGGATCATCGTCTGGAGACGGCTGCGGTGAATATTACGGGAGCGATAAATGTGTGTCAGGTGGCGAGTGAGCAGGGGAATTATGTGATTCAGATAGGGAGTGGTTGCATCTTCACTCACCCCTCTGTCTCTCAACAAAATGGAGAGACATCTCCCCTAAAAAGGGGAGAGTTAAACCCCTCCGGAATTTATGAATTTACAGAGGAGGATGAGCCGAATTTTTTTGGTTCTTTTTATAGCCAGACGAAGGCGGTGGCCGAGAGTGCAGTTAAAGAAATTCCGAATGTGTGTGTCTTACGTATTCGGATGCCCCTGCAGGGGAGTGAGAGTCCAAAGAATTTGCTGAATAAGCTGCTCAGGTATGACAAGATTTTGTCTGTGCCAAATTCTGTGACGATCATGGAAGATTTTATGCCATTCGTTCAACGAGTCATCGAAAAGCGTGTCACTGGGGTGCTCAATGCAGTGAATCCTGGAGCTTATGAACACCGTGATTTATTGGAGCAGTATCGAGAGATTGTAGAGCCGGATCGGAGCTTTGAATACATAGGCCTGGAAGAATTTGCTGGTATGACAAAAGCAGAGCGAAGTAACTGCGTACTTTCTACAAAGAAGTGTGAGGAGTTGGGGATTGCTATGCCGAGGGTGGGGGAGAGTTTGCCGAAGATGATGCAGGCTTATAAAGACAAGGGCCAATTATAAGGTCCAAGGGCCAAGGAGGGGATAATGAGCAAGTCTTAAATCACAATGTTTAAGAAAAGATGAGGAGGTATGGGGAGAGGTTTGCTTGAGGCTAGAGGCTATGGGAACAAGGCGAGGGTCTAGAGTCTAGAGTCGAGTTTTATGAAAGACACCAGGAATAATAGAAAAAGATGAAGATTTAAGGAATCTTGGTTTCCTTTGATTAATCTAGAAGTGCTTTTAATTGCTCCAAGATCACTCCGGGGTCTTTACTTGAGAAGATGATTTCTTTTATGCTTGGGAATGGTTCGTCTACTCGATCTAGGAAACGAGTCAGAGAAATCCAGAAATCTTCAATGATGGGAAAGGTTTTGATTTCTAGGGTTCTTCTGAGGTTTGATCTTTTTGAAAACCTTTCTTCGATCATCGCTTGGAAGAGTTCGCGAGCATTGGTTGAACTGATGCTTCTTCCGTCAAATTGGATGTCACCGAAGCTTGAGACTTCTACTCCAAACTCTCGGAGTTCATCTTTTAAGAGATAGTTGAGTTGTTGCAGTCGATAAAAGAAGGTGAAGGCTTCAGCTCTTGGGATTCCTTTATCGAGATTTTCTAAGTTGCTGAGGATACCTAACTCGACATAAGTCCCGATGATTTTTTCAGACTCTTCATTTGCAAAAGGTTCCTCTAGATCAAGTGTTGTTCCTTCGTAAGGAAAGATCTTTGAGAGCTTGAGGATACTATCGACGAGCGTGATGAGGTCGATTTTTTGGATGTCTGATGTTGGGAGTAGGTATCGGTTTTCTGTGCTTTCTTGGATACCGGCTTGCTGGAGTCTGATGACTCTACTTCGTAAAAATTCAAGATCTTGATCTGATAGGAAGTCTAAGCTTATGGCTGCTGTCAGAGCTTCTTCTAGTGAATAGCCTTTAGCATACTGACTGAAAATAGCTTTAAAGATGTCATCTTTTTGGACATCTATGTGATTTGAATCAAGTTCTTTTTCATCAGCTAAAAGCCAGTAAATCCCTTTGCTGTCTTGGTAGTTTCGGAAGCTCGCAATGATGGCATGTGATCGGATCAGATTGAGGTATGGAGCGAGGAGTTGGTCACTGATTAGTCCAGAAAAAATATTTCGGAGTTCGTACACCATTAAAACATTTGAAACGTCGTAGTCGCCAAAACGGAGTTCTCCAGGAAAGTCATAGTATCGGTACTCATAGCTACATGCATTTTTTGGAGTATTTTCGAATCCTACCGGTTCAGCTTTTTCTTTTGAATCAAAAGTTTTTGTGAAATCTCCGATGAGGCTAGAGAGCTCTTCTTCTTTGCTTGGAAAAATCTCTTCAAAATCTTCTGGTTCTAGTGCTTCTAAGTAGATTCTTTTGAGCATGTCATAGTCGGGATTTTTACAGGTGTTGTTGTCGAGACAGCTCACTTGGGGTGGAGGGAATAATGCTGTTGTAAGGCATTCTGTTGGTATGCTTTCTTTTGAAACTTTTGTAATATTTTCGACGATAGCTTGTAGCTCGCTATCACAGGTTGTGATGGCTTCGAGACTTTGCCAGTATCTGTTTTGTGTTTCAAAATTTTCACAGGCTGCATTTTTAGGTTCTTCGACGGTCACGGTAAAAGTACCGCTGGTGTCAGCGCCTGAGGCGTGTGAACCGGTAGCTTCGAAAAGATATTGCCCTGCTTCGAGAGGTGTAAAGAAATCTTTACTCCCATTGCCGCTGAAAGTCAGGGTGTTTTCCCCCCAGATCATAGCTGTGAAAAATTGGCTGATATCTGATAAAAAAGCAGTAAATGATTGTCGGTCATCAGATTCGATTTCTCTTTGTTCTATCTGAATACTTGGATCATCGAGACTCTTGAAACTGATGTTTGTGAGAGTCGTACTTTCGTCGATATTGATTCCTTGGATGAGCTCAGAGGGGAGTCCGATCGGAGCAGTATAATCTTGGGTTACAAGAGTGTTGTTGTCGGTAACTCTTCTTCTGCCTCCTCCACTAGTGGCTGCGAGTTGTAGGGCTACAAATTCACTGCTGTCATCTGTAGCGACATTTCGTTGTGAGACGGCAATGATGTCTCCACCAACGGCAAACCCTGTGAGGTCGATGCTAAATGCTCCTGCTCCATTTGCGACGTCAGTAGTGAGGTAATTTTCAGCAATCCCAGCTGCTGTACTAGGGCTCGAATGTACTATCAAAACAGCAGCTGCTTCGGCATCTCCTGTGATTGTCAGAGTATCCACTGTTTGAGCAAGATTTTCTACCACGTCGATAGCTTGGTTTGGGTCACCGACATTTGGGAAAATGTTTTGTACGGCCGTCGGTCCATCGGCATAGAGATCGATAGCCATGAAAAATGGAGCGATAGCTGGTTGCATGAAGGTGTTTTCGACGGAGATATTGTTCCCGTCAGGATCAGTACCTCCTCCTTCATCAAAGATTTCGATGTGTCTTCCTCCAGCAAGTGGTTCGTGGAAGGTGTTTCCAAGGCCTATTCCCCCTACTTCTGAGTTGTGACTCCTTAAGGAAAGATTTACGAGATTTCCTCCATTTGCTCCGAAAGTATTATTGTGAAAGAGTACATCAGAAGCGTTCGTATCATGGATATGTGCGCCATCTATTGTAGATCCACTGAAGTCATTTCCATCTGCAGGAGCAGCTCCACCTACTGGTGCTGATGCACCGTTGAAGAAGTCTATGGAAAATCCGACCCGGTTATTGAGCATGCTGTTTCTTGTGAAGCTGAAGAAGGTTCCATTTTCTATTCCTACTCCATTTGTTCCTCCTCCTGGTCCGTGTTCGCTTACGGTATTTCGATCAATGATCGTCCCGAATGGTCCTGCAGCAGCTCCAGCGGTTCCGTTTTGGATTCCTCTTGTCCCATTGTCATCGATTGTATTATCACGGATCACAAAACTATCAGCTGTATCATCGAGGTAGATTCCTACGAAGGCATTGTTGTTGACGATGTTTCCTTCCAAGGCATCTGAGGTTCCATTGTTGTCTGATCCTATCCGTGCTCCTGTCCCCCCGAAGGCTCCGGTGGCGATTATCCCATGGACATCGTTTCCGAGATTCGTTGCTGTTCTAGTTTCTCCGATATAGTTCCCGGCTACAATCATTTCCGTTGTCGAATCGGCATCCATCACTATCCCAGACCCTCCGTTACCGACGATGGTGTTTCCTTCTAAAGCATCGTCAATAGCATCTCCATTTGTCCCGATTCGGTCGGCTGAAGCGCCTGTGCTCAAGAAGTTGATTCCATTTAGTGTGTTTCCACGATCAACGTCTAGTAGGCCGGCTCCGATGATATTTGCAGTGATGATAGATCCAGTGGCAGTATCGACACTGATCCCATGTGCTCCATTGCTCGTTATTCTATTGAAATTGATTGTCGTCGTCGTTGAAGTACCGGTGAGGGCAATCCCATCTGCTGCATTTTGATCTCCAGCACCGAGTAGGGTAGAGCTATCAAGACTGATTCCAATATTATTTCCTTCGATACTAGTGCCAGAAGCAGTGCCTGTGACGATGATGGCATCGAGATCATGATTGACGAATACATTCCCACTTTCATCCAATCCTATTAAGGTTCCGGTCGCTCCTCCTTGTACTATTATTCCTGTATTCTGAGTGCCTCCTATGAAGTCTGTTTCGTCCATTCCAAAGTTTGACACGGTGATACTTACTCCATCGGCTCCGTCGATATTGATGGCTTCATCATAAGTGTGGAACGCGATAGCGGTGACAGAAGAAAAATCTGCTGCTGCTCCTAAAAAATGAAAAATATCTGTGGCTGAATTTGGAGCTGCGATTGATATAGCGAGATTATGAGTGAATGCACTAGGATTGGCTCCACCTTGATCTGGTCCACTTGGTCCGGTGAAACCAGGTGCTGCAGCTCCTGAAAATCCAACTCTTGTCACGATGTCTGGTAGAGCAGATCCTAAGCTAATCGTCCCTGCTACAGAAAAATCTACTGTATGAGGTCCTGCTGAAAAATTTGCTTCTTGGACTGCTGCTCGAAGTGTACAAGGGCCATCTCCGACTCCATCATCTGTATCACAAACTCCATCTCCGATGGCAAAATCAACTGCATCTCCGAGATCATCTACTGTAAAAGCAGCAGCATGGGTAGTGTGTGTTCCTAGCGCTATTGAGGAGCTGAAAATGAGGAGAAAAAGCAGGCTTTTGAAGATTTTTTTCATATGTATTTTAATGTAATCTTTTCATTATAGCTCATTTTGGCCTCTTTATCAAGATATGCCTGGCTATTGGGCTTTTTTTGCGTTTTAATGAGTATTGAACTGATCTTTTATTATGAAAGGAATTATCTTGGCTGGAGGGACTGGATCTCGACTATTACCTTGTACAAAGGTGACGAGTAAGCAGCTTTTGCCGATATACAACAAGCCGATGATTTATTATCCTTTAGAAACCCTTCTGAAGGCTGGTATTAAGGAGTTTCTTATCATCGTTGCGCCAGAGCATGCTGGTGATTTTGTGAATCTTTTGGGTTCAGGTAAGGATTTTGGAGCTCGTTTCTTTTATGAAGTCCAAGATAAGCCAGAAGGACTTGCCCAAGCTTTGACTATCGGTGAAGGATTTATCGAGGATGAACCAGTGACGATGATTTTGGGAGATAATATTTTTGAAGATGATTTTTCAGAAGCCATTCAGTCTTTTGAAAATGGAGCACGTATTTTTGCTAAGAAAGTACCAGATGCACAGAGATTTGGTGTGGTGCATTTTGATGATCAGATGCAAGCTGTGAAAATAGAAGAAAAACCAGAACATCCTGAAAGTGATTATGCTGTTACGGGTCTTTATATTTATGATTCCACAGTGGTAGAAAAGGCAAAATCTTTAAAGCCCTCTGCTCGAGGAGAGTATGAAATCACTGACCTGAATCGATTGTACCTTGATGAAGGCACTTTGGATGTGGCCATGGTGGGAGGTGAGTGGTTGGATACAGGGACTTTTGAGAGTATGTATGAGGCGACACAGTTCGTGAGAGATAAGGAACTGGGGAGATAATGATCAATCTGTATCAATGGATCAATGATCAATGAGGGAATAATGGATAATGAAAATCTTCTAGTTATAAACTGGTTCATGATTACTGCAGTTATTGTCACTTATAATTCTGAGAAGGATATCCAGCGCTGTTTGAAGGGGCTTTTTGATCAGGAGATAGATGTGAACTGTGTCGTCGTCGATAATGCGAGTACCGATGGGACTACTGAAATTGTTCGTGATGCTTTTCCTGGAGTTCATCTCATTTGTAATGAGGAGAATGTAGGTTTTGCGAAGGGCGTGAATGCTGCTGTGCAGAAGGTCCAAGGGAATAAGGGCCAAGGGCCAAAGGGGGAAGGGGAATATAAAATGGAAAATAGAAAATATAAAAGGGTTCAGGATTATGTTTTACTCCTGAATCCGGATGCGGAGATGGAGGAGGGGGCTTTGAGGAAAATGCTTGAGACGATGGGAGCTCATCCGGATGCGGCGATTGTGCAGCCTTTGATGACTTTGATGAATCAACCAGGTAAGGTGAATACTTCAGGAAATAGGTATCGGGGATTTGGCCTGGTGACGATCAATGATTACGGGAAAGACGCTACTGCTATCACTGAAGATCGACAGATTGAATATGCTTCTGGGGCTTGTATGTTGATTCGAAGAGATGTTTTTGAAGAACTGGAAGGAATGGATGAGCGATTCTTTTTGTATTTTGAAGACACTGATTTTTCTCAGCGAGTGCGAAATGAAGGGCATGAGATTTGGCTTTCTGCAAAGGCGAGAGTCCGGCACGATTTTTCTTTTCCGTTTCAGATTGGGAAGGCTTGGAGTTTTTTGATGAGTTGGGGGAAGTTCATAAAAGGATCTTAAGGACTCTAAGGATCTTAAAGACATTAAGGAGGGGGAAAAGAGAGAACTAGGAATATTATAATGAAAAAGCCATAAGCCATAAGCCATAAGCCATAAGCCATAAGCCATAAGCCACTAGCTTTTCTCCATCACCGATTTATTTCCTTTTAGGACGATGAGTTTGAAGTAGTCCCAGTAGGTGCTAAACCAGGATTTTTGATTTTTCCAGAGCCAGTAGCTGGACACTTTTTTGTGTTTGAGGACTTTATGTCTTTTTTTGAGTATTTTTGGAAGAGTGATGAGGACTTCCCAGCGTGAGAGGATGATGATTTTCGTGATGGTCCAACGGAAGGTTAGGAAAGAGACTCCTATAACGAGGATATCTCTTAATACAATCCAGGGAAGGTTGAGGATGATGACGGGCAAGGGAATGTTGTGGAGGTAGGCCCAGAGTTGGTTGCGTTGGGAGCGGATGCGGTAAGGGGCGTTCTTTATTTTTCCGATGCTCGCGTTGAGCTTGTGATAGACCTTTGATTCAGGAGCCCAGGCACAGTGCCAGCCCCTTACGATTGCTCGGAGACTGAGATCGCTGTCTTCATAGTTGAGGAAAAAATCTTCGTCGAGGAGCCCAATTTCTTTGAGCATTTTTGAAGAATATAGAGCCGCTCCGGCGCAAGCTCCGAGAACGACCTTTTGTTGTAATGCCCAATTTTCAAGTACCAATTTACAATTTTTACCTCGCCCTCTCGGGATTGTGTCGCCGTTGCTGAGGAGATCGTGACCGATGTTGTCGAGTTGTGTTCGCTTATAGTAGTTGATCATCGTGGTAGCGACGATTCCAGTGGGGAGAGAGGGAGTATTAAGAGTATTGGGTGTATGGGGATGGCTAGCCTGTAGAGCGGCGCTGAGGAAATCAGGTTCCACGACAGTGTCGTTGTTGAGGAGGTAGATCCATTCGGCTCCATCTTTGAGGGCTTGTTTGATTCCGACGTTGTTGCCGCCGGCGAAACCGAGGTTTGAAGTGTTTTGAAAAAATGCTGTCGAGGGTCGAGGGTCGAGAGTTGAGAGTTTCTTTTTTAGAAATGATTTGATTTCTTTTAATTCATCATTCGTCGAGGCGTTATCGATGATGTAGAGGGAGTAGTTGGGGTAGTCGTTTTTTATGACGGACTGGAGACATTCTTTAGTGTCTGATAGTCCGTTCCAATTAAGGATGATGAGGGCGATTTTTGGGAGTTTTGGCATGGTCATTGGTCTGTGGTCGCTAGTCAATAGTCTCTGTTTTGAAGTCTAGAGTTGAGGGCGAGGAGTTTGAAGCTGAAATACTGTTTGAGATTTGAAAATTTGATCATTCTAAGAATTCATCATTCTTCTTCATCATACATTATATGGAGTTCATTTTGTTCTCCTTCCTTGTTAGACTTCCCATATGATACAAGAGAAAAGATCAATGATGAGTTTGGTGTGGATCCTGGCGAAGACGGATTTTCGACTTCGTTATCAGGGATCTGTACTTGGTTTTTTGTGGGCTCTCCTCAAGCCACTTGCTCTTTTTGTGGTGCTCTTGGTGGTTTTTTCGACTTTCTTTTCGTCTGAAGTACCGTTTTACCCATTGCAATTGCTGACTGCTTTGCTGCTTTGGATGTTTTTTTCTGAGGGAACGATGCTCGGTCTCACGAGTATGCAGTCGAAGTCTCATGTTCTAAAAAAAATTGCTTTCCCTCGGTACATCGTTGTCCTTGCTGCTGTACTACAAGCCTTGCTGACTTTTGTCACACATCTCCTCATCCTTTTTGTGGTGATTGCTTTTTCTGCTTTCGAAGTGGGGATTTTTCAAGTTTTTGGTTTTTTCTGTATTTGTTTTTTGGTGTTTCTTTTGACGCTCACTTTTTCTCTCTGGGCTGCACCTCTTTATATTCGTTTTCGTGACCTTCATCAGATCTGGGATGTATTGTTGCTGGTAGGATTTTATACTGCGCCGATACTTTTCCCGATGACGGCCATGTCTGAATCTGTGCAAAAATGGCTCTACTTGAACCCCATGACTTCTTTGGTGATGGAGGCTAAGTCAGTGCTTTTCCTCGGAGAATGGACTGATGGAGCTGCTTTGATTCGTTATGTTTTTGTTTTATTTATCGTACTTCTTCTTGGGCTGTTCTTTTTTCAAAGGTCTCAAGCTCGTGCTGTCGAATTACTTTAGCTTTGTATATGATTGTTATTTCTGGACTCGCTAAATCTTTTCGGATTCCCAAAGCCCATAAGAGAACGGTCAGGGAAAGTCTCTTTTCTTTTTTTGATGCTTCCAGATCTCAAGAGCATCAGGTTTTGAAGGATTTCTCACTAGAGGTTCAGAGTGGGGAATGGGTAGGGTTGATGGGGCCAAATGGATGTGGTAAGTCGACAATGATGAAGCTCCTTGCAGGGATTTATCAGCCTGATGCTGGGGAAATCCATGTGGATGGTCATTTGGCTGCTGTGTTGGAGTTGGGGACAGGTTTTAATCCTGAGCTTTCTGCGAGAGATAATGTTTTTCTTCATGGAGCTTTGCTTGGGTTTTCTCAAAAATATTTACAGAGTCGAGTGCTTCATATTTTAGACTATGCTGGCGTATCTGAGTTTGCTCAGACTCCTCTGAAACACTTTTCCAGTGGGATGATCTCTCGATTGGCTTTTGCTATTGCTATGGAGATTGAAGCAGATGTGTATCTTTTTGATGAAGTGCTGGCTGTGGGTGATGAAGCCTTTCAGAAGAAATGTGCGCAGGCTTTTGCTGAGCTTAAAGAAGCGAATAAAACTGCACTGTTGGTGTCTCATTCACGCGAAAGCTTAGATCATTATTGCGATCGGATTGTAGAGCTCTAGCGTTGACGAAAGCATAAACTGTGAATTTGTAGAGTCCAGGAATGCTCTCCTCCTTCCTGGGGTTTTTTTGATGAGCTATACTTCGGATGTTTTTAGAATAAAGCTATGCCTCCGATACTTAAACTTTTGCGGCCACATCAGTGGATAAAGAATCTTTTTGTTCTTATTCCGCTTGTCTTTTCGAGAAGCTTTTGGGACCCTAGTCAGCTTTGGATGTCGATGATGGCATTTGCTGTTTTTATACTTGCTTCGTCTTCGGTCTATGTGTTGAACGATTTAGTGGATTGTGAAAAAGACCGATTGCATCCTGATAAGAAAAAACGTCCGATTGCTTCAGGGCAGGTTAGTCAGCAGGGGGCTTTGTTTTTATGGGTTTTCTTAGTTTTGTTGACGATTTTATCAGCATTGTCTTTATCACAAGGCTTCTTTTTGATTGTCTTGGGGTATTTATTGATGACGATGACCTATAGTTTTTCTTTAAAAAATGTCTTGTTTCTTGATGTGATTTTGATTGCTTTAGGTTTTGTTTTTCGTGTGCTTGGAGGAGGTGTGGCGATAGGGGTGCTGGTGACGGACTGGATGATTGTCTTAGTTTTTCTTTTTACTTTGTTTCTTTCTATCAGTAAACGTCGTCAGGAGATCAAAAACCTCGAAAGGAAATCGAAAAAAACTCGAGCTGTTCTTTCTGAATATACGATTGATTTGATTGATCAACTGAATGCGATCATCGTTCCGATTTTGATTACTGCTTATATTTTTTATACTTTTTCTGAACGTCAAAATAATCCTTACTTTATTGCTACGATTCCGCTGATCATGTATTGCTTTTTTCGTTATTTGTATCTTTTGAAGAACACTCGTTTTGGGGAATCTTCTTCGGATTATTTGGATGATATGACTCTGTTGGCTGTGGCAGGTCTTTGGTTCGTGTTGGCTATGGTGGGGCTGGGGGTTTAAGGTCCAATGATAAGGGCCAAGTTCCAAGGTACAAGGATCAACTAAAAAGTCTTTCCGAGCTTGACGACGGAATCTTTAGAGAGTCTTTACGATTGCTTAGAACTTCACCCCTCCAGCTTGTGGCCTCTTCCCTCTCTTCTGCCGA
>CAYGQA010000007.1:0-54403 GCA_964352145.1 uncultured Candidatus Peribacteria bacterium | reverse complement strand
TGCCGAGAGAGGATCTTGAAAATATTAACGGTTTCCCTCCCGACTACCCCTAGCCCCTTTAAAGAGGAACTTCACACTCCAAACCTGATTTATTTTTGATATTTGAATGAAAATTAGAAATTGAAAATTGATTTCATCCCCTCTACCATTCAATTACTACTTTTTCTCTTTTCCTTATGGATCTCTCAGGTAAACAATATCTCATCACTGGTGGTTCGGGGTTTCTTGGATGTCACTTGTCTGAGGAGCTTTTAAAAAGAGGAGCGAATGTCCGGACGATAGATATTGCTCCACTTGAGGAGCCAGGTTTGATCGGCAAAGTCGATACTGTCCTTGGAGATGTGAGAGATGAGCAAGCTATGATGAAAGCCCTCCAAGGTGTTGACCGAGTGATCCATGCTGCTGCGGCGCTTCCTTTGGCTTCTGCCAAAGAGATTCTTTCGACGAATGTTGGGGGGACGGAGACGGTTTTGAAAGCTGTCCGTGATCAAGGACGCTCTCGGATGGTTCATATCTCTTCTACGGCTGTCTATGGAGTTCCTGAAAAACATCCGATCGATGAGGATGATGAGCAAGTAGGTGTTGGGGCTTATGGAGAGAGTAAAGTACGAGCAGAACAACTGATACAAGATTTCCGTAATCAAGGATCTGTGATTTCTACTATTCGGCCAAAGACTTTTATAGGGACGGGCCGTCTTGGGGTTTTTCAGATTCTTTTTGATTGGGTGCAAAAAGGTGCTCGGATTCCGATCATTGGATCTGGTCAAAACCGCTATCAGCTTTTGGAGGTAAAAGATCTTGTCGAAGCGATCTTATTGGCGGCTGAGGGTGATGAAGTGAAAGCAAATGATAATTTTAACGTAGGGGCTGATCGTTTTGGTAAGGTAGTCGATGATATCGGAGCGCTTTGTGAAAATGCAGGGAGTGGATCTCGGATCATGACGACGCCAGCTACACCTGTGAAAGCGGTGCTCAAAGTCCTCGAAAAAATGCGTCTTTCTCCACTTTATCAATGGGTCTATGACACGGCTGATAAGGATTCTTTTGTTTCTACCGATAAGATTCAACGACAACTGGGTTGGCAAGCCAAACACTCTAATGCTGAGTCACTCATGCGTACTTATGATTGGTATGAAAACGAGTATGAAGAATACCAAGGTCAGTATGGGACGACTCATAAGGTAGCCTGGTCGCAGGGAGCTTTAGGGCTGGTTAGGAAGGTCTTGGGAGGTTAGAAAGCTTCATCCCATCTACTGAAATCTGGAATGTCTAAGATACCTGGTGCAGTGATCCCTAGCTGATGAAAGCGAAGTGCTTTTCCTTGTTCTGCTGTATTTTCTCTTTGGTATTCCCAGTGTATAGGGTTTTTTTTATGAGCGATTGCTTTGATACTTGTTAGTACCGTATTGAGGTCTTTTAGGAGATGGGCTCTTATAGTGTCGGTATAGTTTTGATCCCATTTCATGTTTGATTGAATGGCCCTGTATAATGCATTTAACAATAGTATCGTATTAGCAGATCCTCCATTGAAGGAGCTGTTATTGAGTTCTCTTTTCAAACCTGCTTTTAGTGTAAGGAGTTCTTGGAAGTTTCCTCCAAAAGCATCAGTTTCATCTTTATCTAAATATTCTTTAGCAATGTTTAGGTTTGTTTGAAGTTGATCTAGCTCACTTATGCATCGTTCTAGATGCGATAGGCTTTCTTCATCTAGTTGATCCATTAATGTTTCAGATGTTTTATATTTGGTTTGTAATTTTTTTCTAAAAGTCCTGATCCCCTTATCTATTCCAGGGATGATAGTCTGTTCTAATGTCCAAATGAGGAGCTTTGTTTGTCCTTTGCTGGAGGCTTCACGCCATTCTGGAGAGTTTTTTATCTTTGCTTCTCCAGTATTGCTGCGGATGATGCTGAAAGCTGCTGGCATATTTTCATTGATGCTTGATTCAAGTGTTTCCCAGTCTCTTACTCTTGGATCAGGATTTGCTTCGTTATCTATGCTATTTCCTACTATTTCTTTTTTGAGGACCTCGAAGTCTGGTAGGGAAGATAGTTTTATAGGAGCAGAGATATCTTTACTGAGGTAGAGTATCCAGGTGATGAGTTGTTCTAATTCTGCTATTTGTTGATCTTCTATGAAGTGAGACCCTTGATTGAAGTATCTTTCTACTAATTTGTCTAATGCTGTTAAATAACTCATCAGTAGAGCCATACGGATTTTAAGCGTGGTGTTTTCTATTTTTGAGCTCTCTGTTTTCTCGGTTAATCCTTCAAAGTTATCAAATGCTTCATTTAAGCTGGGAAGAATCATAAATGCGATGCTGCGAAATTTTTGGAGATTTTTGATATCTTCTTCTTTCCATGACCATGTGATTGATTCATCAGTGAGTGTTGTTGTTATGACGGCTTCCTTGTCGAGGATGTCTTTTATACTGTCGAAAAGTATTACATTATTTGATTGTTTCGGTTTTTCGCTCTTTTTCTGAGGTATCCTTACGGCTTCCCCCCATTCTTTTTGTTCCACAGGTAATGACTAATAGTTTAAGACCACATTCTACCTCTTCTTTGCTATACGTCAAACAGTCTATGTTGTCGATAGGGTACATTTCTTGGGACAATGAGGGAGTGACGCTAGCCGATAGTCAGTAGTCTTTACCTGTCAGTCAATGTTGAGATCTAGGGTTTCTGAAATATTCCCTTAAGATCTTTATACTCCTTAAGATCCTTATACTCCTTCTTCTTGAGCCCTCTTCTTAGCTCTTTCCTGATCTTTCTTAGCCTTAATGTTCTCCTATTTTTGACGGTGAATACTCTTCTTTGGAGATTTTTTGAGGATGAAGTCCGAGATGTCTTTGATTGGATACTGCTTTTTTTTGTTTTTTCGGCAGCAGAAGTTCTTCTTATTATGGCGGGTATTGGTTTTGCAGGTCAGCTAAATATCCTGGCTCTTAGTGCTGCTACTTTTGGCTGCTTCGTTTTTGGAGCCTTAAAGATTCCTTTGTTTTTTAAAAAATCTCGATTGGGCGTCTTCGATGCTTTAAAAAAACTCCGACAACTTATCTTCAGACAGCAAAAACCTGAAGGCTATGATTGGGTCTGGGGTATTTTTGGATTTTTAGTGCTTTTTGGAGCATTCGAATTTTTTCATGCTTTTATCCATGCACCTTGGGAGTACGATACTATTGCTTATCATATGCCGATTGTGGTTGAATGGCTGCAATCTGGGAGTCTTTGGGAAATTTTTTATGCTGTTTGGGGGGGGCCACTGGGATACTACCCTTCTCATCACGAACTGCTCCTGATGTGGGGTATTTTGCCATTTGGCAATGATTACTTGGTCAATGTAGCGAATTTTTGGTTTATAGGAGTGATGTTGGTGGTGATCTATAAGATCTTGAAAGAGATGGGGGTGAAGGATTTCTTGGCTTGGCTTGCTGGAGCACTTGTGATGGTGATGCCTATTTTTCTGAGACAAGCGGGGACGGGGCAGGTTGATTTGTTGATGGCTTTGGGGATTGTCCTGTCTTGGTATTATTTCTTGAGAACCTTCGCTCGAAAGGATGGTTTGTTGATGATCCCTGTTTTGCTGGTAATGGCTTTGACTTTGGGGACGAAGTATCTAGCGATTATTTACAGCGTCCCAATAGTTGTAGTGTTTTTTTTCTTATGGCAGTATTGGTCTAAACGAAGTAAGTACTGGTTTCTGTGGTTTTTATTGATCATGGGTACTTTGGGGAGTATTTGGTATTGGAGAAACTTACTCCTTACCGGTAATCCTATTTTTCCAGCTGAGGTGGCTCTTGGAGATACTGTGTTTTTTCAAGGATATTCGGGTTTAACCGAGCGTATCCAAGAGCTCTCACTTTGGTCTCGTGTCACGGAGAGTGGAGAAATGTCTGAATGGCTTTCAGCTATGGTAAAAGAAACAGGTTGGCATCTTTACTTGGTGATAGGGGCATATGTGATGCTCGTTTTTGAAGTGTTTTATAAGTTGTTTTTTAGTCAGATGAAACGGGGAGAAGGGAAGCTCTATACCTTGATGCTTTTCTTTTTACCGGCTTACTGGTATCTCTATTTTATTGCTCCGTATACGGCCTCTATGATGGAGCATAATGTCCGTTATGCCATGCCTTGGCTGATGCTTTCGATGATTATGGTGGCTTATGTGGTCCACAAACTTGGCTCAGCTGGGAAGGTTTTTGTGATGGCTTTGATGGGGGTTTTGTGGTGGCAATTTTTAAGCTTAGTATCTACACAGCGTCTCGGGCAGCAGCCTTTTTTAGAGTTTAGATATGTGACTGATTATCCATGGCACTTCTTTTTGTTGTTTGTGCTGTTGATCGCTCTGTTTATTTGGTTTGATGCTTGGCGTCGACAACGATGGTGGAGAGGGGCTGCGATGATCATTATGCTTGTCATTGGTTTTATTTTTTTAGATCAGTCTTTGCTTCTCCGACAAGAAATACGTCATGAGGTATGGCAACAAAAGTATGCTTTCCCGATCATGGAAGCCTATGAATGGTTGGACAAAAATGTCCCAGATGATGCAGTGATAGCGAACTCTCTTAACCCGCTTTACTATCCTTTATATGGTCCTGAGCTGAAGCGTAAGGTACGGTATGTGAATATCAATGACTGTGTTGATTGTGATTATCATGGCTATCAAGAAAGAGGCATTAGCGTGAGAGAAGATGCGAATGCTGAAGCTTGGTTGGCAAACTTAGAAGCTTATGGAGCTGAATATGTTTTATTGGGGTACTCTATTAAGACAGGTTTAGAGGGAGTGGAGCCTTATGAACTTGCTTGGGTTCAACAATATCCGGAACGTTTTGAATCAGTATTTGAGACTGATGAGGTGACGGTTTATAAGTTCCAAGGGAACTAAGGCCAAATTATAAGGTCCAAGGAGGGGGAGGAACCTATTCCTTACACTCCTTACACTCCTTACATTCCCCCCTCTTCCCCATCCTCCTTATCCTCCTTCACTCATGACTTATCTTCTCCTCTTCCTAGCTCTCTCAAGTAATGCTGTGGCGAATATTTTTATGAAGCTTGGTTCTGAGCAGTTTTCCCAAGGTTTAAAGCTTCTTTTTACACGACCAATGGTGTTTTTTTCTAATCTCTATTTTTTTGCAGGATTATTTTTCTTTGCTCTAGCCTTATTGCTTTATACGCAAGTCTTAGCGAGGATGAGCTTGAGTATTGCGTATCCGATTATGACAAGCTTAGGTTTTGTGATTGTGGTGGGTTTTTCAGTATTGTTTTTAAAAGAGCAACTCCTGTGGTGGCAATGGCTGGGGATTGTGATGGTGTTGGCTGGGGTCTTGTTGTTGAGTTGGGAGGGTCTGGGGGCGGCTGGAAGCTAGAGTCTGGATGCTTAGCTTTATGGTTTTAATGTGGCTATTATAGATTTTTTTATGTTTGCTAAATGTAGTCAATATTGGCTGATTCTACTGTTTTTGATTCCGGCAGTTTTTCTTTTTGATCCTGTCTTGGTTTTTTTGCAGTGTTTGTTGATGGCTTCTTTGTTGCCCTTTTTTAAGACAACTAAGCTTGTCGATTCTGGTGTTTCAAGGGCACTTCTTGGAGGAGCTTTTTGTTTCTTTCTGATATTTCTCTTTGCCCGGTTTATTCCTTTTTTAAGTTCAGCTCATCCACTCGGATATGATACTGGGATCTATCGTTTTGAGATCTGGTCTTCTTTGCAAGCCTTGCCTCAATATGTGTCAGGGCTTTTCTTGGGTCTTCCCTTGATGACTGATGTTGCAGGCTTGTTTGGGATGTCAGTGGACCAGATTCTTTATGGAGGATATTTTTTACTACAGGTTTTGCTTTTTTTAAGTCTTTGGGTTTTCTTGAGGAAACGATGGGGGATTGAAGCGGCATTTTTTGGAGTCTTTCTCCTCTTGATCTCTACGGTGCAATGGAAGGCTTACTCGATGTTGTTGTATAAGCAATACTTTGCGCTGAGTCTTGTGTTGTATAGCTTTTTCTTGATCTGGAAGCGTTCTTTTTGGGTCTTGTTGGTCTTGGGTTTTTTGGCTCTGCTTCAGCCCTTAGATGCTTTTTTCTTAGGTGTATCACTGCTTCTTTATTTTCCCTTTGCTTGCTTTCGTTCTCCAGAGGAAAAAAAATACTTCTCAGTTCTCATCTTGATGAGCTCCTTATCAGCTCTTTTATTAGGAGTTGTTGAGATGGATTTTTGGACTAGAGCTTGGCAGATTTTTTCTCAAGGAGTCTTTGGTGGGGATGCGCTTGAGACTCATCTCCAGCAGGGGATTTTCTTAAGTCTTGCTGATTACGGCTACCAAGCTGCTATTGTGTTTGTTTTGGGACTCTTGGGAGCGTTCTTCTCTTTTAAAAATGAAGGCCTGAGAGTTTTCCATATTTATGGCTTGTTGATGCTTTTTTGGATTGCTTTAGGTTTCTTTTTTTATCAAAGATTACTCATTCAACTAGATCTTGTGATGATTGTTTTTGGAGCTTATTCTTTGGCTCTTTTTTATCATTCCTTTGCTCGAGATCTTTTTTCTCAGGCTTCATTTCTCTTCCTTTCTCTTCTCTTGGCTCTTCCTCTTTTTTTACAAATATATCAATATCAGCCTTTTTTTCTCAATGAAGATCAGCAAGAAATTGCTTCCTTTTGTTCCTCTTTAGATAAAGGAGTGAGCTTGATAGCGTCTGAAAGTTTTTCTAGTCCTTGGGTGAGGGGATGGTGCTTGGAGCAGAATGTCTCTGGGCCAGGTTTATTTGCAAATCGATGGGATAGAAGGGAATGGGAGTTGTTTTGGGGGGAGGGGGATTTGGAAGAAGTTCGGCTTTTACTCGAAGAATATGAGAGACCATTGTATTTTTACAGTGTCCAAAAAGAGCTCCGAAAAAGATTTTTTCCAGAGCTCTTTGAGATAGTAGCTGATGGTTGGTATCGAGTCAGAGAAGAGTAGCGCTCTATGAACTCTGACTTGCTTGGGCTTGTTGTAGGGGTGTTTTTGGTTTGAGATCTTCTGGATGGATTGCTGGAGCTCGGAAGCTTTTGCTTTCGGCAATTGGTAAGGTGTATTCGTCTTGGTAGAAGCTGGCATTCAGTGCTTGTACTGTCTTAGGTCCCACCATTCCTGCTCCTGGACTCCATTCATTTGAAATGATTTGTTCATCTATTTGGAAGGCAGCAATGGCTTGCTCTGTCTGAGGTCCGAAATAGTTTGTGAAGTTTGTTCCATCGAAATATCCGAGGTGACTGAGGAGCTCTTGGATCTTTCTAATATCATCACTGGTGCTTCCTAGTTGTAGATGTTGACTAAAAGGATTGATGATAGGGCTGAGTTTTTCTTTTAAGGAGTTGATTTGAGGATTCGCTAGTTCTGCACTTGCGAGAGTGATCTTTGCTTTGCTACTTGTCTGATCAGGGCTGTGTTCTTTTATCCATTCTTGACTAAGTTCTTCAAAAAGTTTAGAGAAATCTTCCTTTGATTCGATATTTTCTTCAGTGATAGGAGCTTCTAAGCTATTTGCTTTTGCGAGAGATTCTGCTGCGATTTTGTCGATATTCAGAGTATTTATCAGCTCTTTATCTGCGGCTGAGATGAGAAACTCAGTGTTTTCTTTTTGATTGAATGCTGCAACAGTACCAGGGCCCACATATCCTGCAGCTGGATGATGCTCGCTATCGATAAGACCTTTTTCTATTTGAAAGTCAATGAGAGCCTTTTTCGTAGCTGGTCCAAATATCGCTGTTGAATCTTCATCGAGATAGCCGAGCTCTTTTAGGCGTTCTTGTAATTGACGCACGTCACTATTTACATTTCCTTCCTCTAGTCCTTCTGCTATTTGTACGCCCTTGTTCCCTTTATTGATTGCATCGAGCTTGCTTTTGGTAGCTGGCCCGATATTTCCTGCTGCTGTTTCTGTAGGGGAGCTGATGATCTTGTGTCTCATTTGGAAAGCTATCCGTGAAGCTTGATCTTCAGCGTCATATCCCAGCTCGTTGAGGATTTTTTTATAATGAGCTGATGTTGTTGAGGGTTTTGAAGTTTGTACGATGTTCGGAGCTCTTTGTGCCATTTGAGCTTTTCCATAGGTTTTTGGACTATTTGGTAAGCTGACATATTGTTGGAATTCTGCACTTGTCCCAGGAGGGTAGACGGTACAGGTCAGGGTTCTTTTTCCCCAGAAAAGAGCTGTTTTTAGAGCGGCATCTCCATGGCCAGCCCAAAAATCTAGTCGGTCATGTGCATAGCCTCTTTCTCCTGCTTTGACGATGGCTCCTCCTCTGTCGTGTATTTCTCCATCTATATATCCAGGGCAACTGACACGTGTTCCAAAAGAATAGATGCCCGGGGCAGCGATCATTCCTGGGTATACTGGTGTGCCGTCTGCTCCATGAGTCCCATTCCCATTCAATCTTCTGTCTGAAGCAAGGCTTCCGGTGACATAGTATTCTTGTCCCTCTATGGGTGAATAGTATGCGGTCACGACGAAGGTTCTTTGGTAGGGCTGTGAGGCTGCTTTTGACACTGTTATCCCGGTGGCTAATTGGCTTCCTAGGAAAATAAGAGAGATGAAAAAAGCGAGGCTTTTCTTTTTCATATTTTTTTGTTTAATTTTTATTTCTGTATATTATAAATCATTAATAACTGAACCTGTAACAAGAGCTCTTGAAGGTTTTGCACATGTGGATCTTTATATATTTTGTAAGTGGCTTTTTTTGACATTTTTTAATAATTTGTTAAGTTTTAAGGGACTTTTACTGATTCTATGGCTCTTAATACTTATGTTGGCGCTCAGATACGTAAAGCACGTCGATTGGCAGGGCTGACTCAAAAGCAGCTTGGAGAAAAGTTAGGGAAGAGTGCTGCCTCCGTTGCGTATTTAGAACAAGGAAAAAGGCGAGTATCGCCTGATTTTCTGCAGGATGTTGCTCATATCACTGGCTACTCTCTTTCTTTTTTTTATGAAAAAAAGGAGAATATAGACCTGCAACTTTTGGAGCGATTTGATCATCTGAAGACTCAATTAGAGGGAATGGCTTCTCATATGGACTCTGAGTTCCTTCAGAAGACTGATTTTGATCTTCTTTTTGAACAGGCTGCTGATGCTATGGTTCTCATTGATCTCAAAGGAAAAATTTTAGCCGTAAATAATAAGGAGGAAGAGCTTCTGGGGTGGAAGAAGGAAGATGTTCTTGGAAAGGCTTTTTATCGCTTTTCTTTTTTTCCTCTTAAAAGAATGCCCCAACTTATTGGGCTTTTTCATAAGATGATAAAGGATCATAGGGTCTCTAAATCTGTGCGGATGTGGATGAATACTGCTTCTGGAGAAAGTATAGAGGTGGAGATTCACAGCTCTCTTTTGAAGAAAAATGATAGTATATGGGCTTTGATGAGTATTATTCACCCTATAAAGAACGATTCAGTGGTTTTGGATGATCTTTTATAATTCTCTATGGAAATAGGACAACGCATCGGACAAAGAATCCGTACTGCTAGAAAACATGCTGGATTGACACAAAAGCAACTCGCTGAGTATCTGGGAAAGAGTGGGGCAGCGGTTGCCTATCTTGAGCAAGGGAAGCGGAGAGCAAATGCTGAAGTTTTGATGCAGGTTTCTGAAGCGACTTCGAGGCCTTTGGCATTTTTTTATGAAGAAGAAACTCCTCAAGAAAATACTTTTTCTAGTCGTATGGATGTTTTGCAACGTGAAGTTTATGAAATCCAAAAACTTCTTCAGTCAGAACAAGAGAAGAGAAAAGTAGCTGAGGGTGATGTTCACCTCTTTCGTGAGCTTTTTGATCATACTAATGATCATTTAGTAGTATGGAATGCGGAGACTGGACAGGCAATTACCTGTAATCAAAAAGTACTTGATGAGATGGATTGTACGAGAGAGGAATTCCTTCAGAAAACTATTATGGAGGTCGAAACAGGTATTCCAAGCTTAGTGATGTGGCAGAAGGTGGTAGAAGATTTGAAAAGAAATGGGGCTACTATTATGAAAACTGAGCCACGACGTAAAGACGGTTCGATTTTCTTTTTAGAAGTGAGTGCTAAGTATGTTTGTTTGGATGATGTTTCTTATATTGTGACTGCTGCGAGGAATATTTCTGAAAGAGCTTTTCATACCGCTGAAGGAGAAGACCAATATCTTCAACAATACCGTAAGCTTTTTGAATCGCTTTCTTTTCCGGTGATGAGTTGTGACAGACTTGGTAAGGTGTTTAAGGTAAATGCTGCTTTTCGTGAGACTTTTACTCATCTTGGAGAATCTTTTCATCTTTCTGAGTTATCCATGTCTCGCAGTGAAGCTTTTGAGCAGTCTATACGATCTGCAGGCTTAAGTGGGAAATCTCTCGAATCTCGTATTTCTTTTGATATAGAAGGAAGACAATGCGAATTTTCTGTCAGAATTCAGCCTTTTATTGAGAGGTCCTATATTACGCAGGTGTTAGTTTTGTTTCAGCCGGCGGTGTAGAGGAAAGGATTATAAGGAGTGTAGGGAGTATAAAGAGTATAAGGATATAGAAAAAGGAGCTGCTTTTGGGTTTTGTTTTTTTTCTGCTTACATTTGATCAATTAAAAAGATATTAAAGAACGCTATTAAGAAGTTCTTTGTAGAACTCTTGTTTGAAATCTATAGAAGATATCTCACTTTTAGAGAACCATTTAAAATTTTGATGTTCATCGGAGATTTTAACCGTATAAGGTTCTTTTACTTTAGCAGTGAAAAAGACTCCATATTTTGGGCTTTTGCTATCAAAAATTTTTGTTAAAAATGGTTTTATGTCAGTCATTTCTAGTGAAGTTTCTTCTTTTACCTCTCTTTTAAGTCTTTTAATAGATTCATCTCCAATATTCAGGCGTCCTCCTGGGAAATGCCATTTATTGTCATGATTTTCCCAAAACTGTAACAAGAGAAACTTATTTTTTGAGTTTAGAATAATTGCATATTCTCCTACTTTTATTTGTAAGTGTTCCATTTAGTCTCAGATTATTTTTTTATAATGTCTTATACGCTTGTATTTATTTAGAATTTGTATAGGTATTTTCTAAATATATTAATAAAAAGAAGGAGATACTTTTACGTGTTGCTCCTTCTTTGAGTTTCATGATCTTCTCTAGCTGGAATTCTATACCTTCACAAGCACAGGCATGATGATAGGGTTTCTATTCACCATCTTCATGATAACCTTCCCTGCAGCACGCTTGATTTCTAGTTTGATTTCATCTGTTGATGCTTTGCTCGCATGTTTTTGTTCGTAGGCTTTTTTAGCAGCTTCTACTGTTTCTCGGTAGATTTCTGGAGAATCTTTTAAGTAGGTGAAGCCTCTAGAATCGATACCTGGGTTAGCGATGAGCTTCCCAGTGTCTTGATTGATCCGGAATACGATTACTACGGTTCCGTTTTCAGACATGATCTGTCGGTCGATGACGACTTTTGAGAGGTGTTCTTCTCCTTCTCGTGATCCATCGACGAAGATATTGTTGGCTGGTACTTTGCTCTTGCTTTTGCGCATCGTGTGACCATCGGTTTCGATGATGTCTCCATTTTCTGCAAGGATGACTTTGTTGTCTTCCATACCGACTTCCAGAGCGACTTCTTTGTGAGCATGTCGGAGCATGTATTCTCCATGCACTGGTATCAGGTAGTCTGGATTCATGAGTTTGATCATGAGTTTGAGTTCTTCTTGACAGGCATGCCCTGAGGTATGCACGTCCATGTGTTTATTTGTGATGACCTTTACGCCGTGTCTTAGGAGATTATTGATCATGTTGACCACTGATTTTTCATTTCCGATGATTGGGTTTGAAGAGAGTACGATAGTATCTCCTGGTTTGAGTTTGATGTCGCGATGTTCTCCTAGAGCAACTCTATTCAGAGCTGATAGCCCTTCACCTTGAGAACCAGTACAGAGGATGATGGTTTTATGAGCTGGATGTGAGCGACCATCTCTTCGGAAGTCTTTAAGGACTCCTTTTGGAGGATTGATAAATCCAAGCTTGGTTCCGATTTCGATGTTGTTCATCATGCTTCGTCCTGATATGAAGACCTTTCGATCTGTTTTGTGGGCGAAGTGGAGGATTTGATTGATTCTCCCCATGAGAGAAGAGAAAGATGCGATAATGATCCTTCCTTTAGCTTTTTCGATGATGTGTTCGAGGACTTCGGCGACCTTCTTCTCAGACATGGTGTAGCCAGGTTTTGGGGCGTTGGTAGACTCTCCCATAAGGGCGAGTACTCCTTCGGCTCCGATCTGAGCGATTTTTTGGAAGTCTGATGCGGGACCTACTGCTGGAGTGAAGTCAAATTTCCAGTCACCAGTGTGGACTACATTTCCTACCGGAGTTCGGAGTACGATTCCATTTGAATCGGGAATTGAGTGATTTTGTAAGAAAAACTCCACACCGAAACTTCCTATCTTAAAAGGTTTATTGTTTTCGATGACGTGCAGCTTGGTTTGTTTTTCGATTTTATATTCGGAAATATGTTTTTCGATCATCCCAATCGTCAGTGCTGATCCATATACAGGTGGGAAACCTAGCTTAGGTAAGATATGTCGTAATCCGCCGATATGATCTAAGTGACCATGGGTGATGAGCATGGCTTTGACGTTTCTTTTCTTTTGTTCGAGGTAAGTGGTATCTGGGATCACATAATCGATTCCCATCATTCCTGGTTCAGGGAATTGAAGTCCACAATCGATAGTGACGATTTCATCACCGTATTCGATAGCATTCATGTTTTTCCCGACTTCATCGAGACCTGCTAAAGGGATGATCTTGAGGAGTTTGTTTGATTTGAATCGAGGTGCTGATTTTTTGTGGTTTTCAGGCCTTGGTCCTTGATGTGATCCTTTATGTTTTCTATTGTTTTTATGTTGTGGGGCGTTCTTTTGATGAGGCTTGCGGTTGTTGTGTTGAGGTTTTTTGTCATGTTGTTTTTGAGCTGCTGGTTTTTGACCACTTTTTTCTTCTTTTTTAAAGAATTGTACATCTATGACAGAATCGCTCTTTTCCGGTGCTTTATCGCTCTTTTTTTTGAGCCAATTACTCAGTTTGTTCATTGTTCTTACGTTTATTTAAATATTGAATATGATATTGGATTGCGGTCGAATTTTTCGACAATTATTAAAATTTCTCCAATGTCTCGGTTTATACTAGCATAAATTGCAAATTTTTACTATCTATTATTTTTTTGTAAACCTATTTAGGTCTTCTATAAGCCATTTTATTAGTTTTTGACTTTCTCTTATTAAGTCTTGCGAGTCGCTGTGGATGCTTTATATTTAGAGTACTTCTTATATCATTTCTTTCTTCTATGTCTACATACTCATTGATTTCTGGTACTTCTCACAAAGCTTTTGCAGAGGCAATCGCTCAGGAAATGAAGACAAGTCTGACTGATGTGTTGATCAAAAGATTTTCTTCTCATGACATCTATGTTCGTCTCGAAGAATCAGTGCGTGGTAGTGATGTGTATGTCATCCAAACTTGTACGCAGAACATTAATGAAGACTACATGGAGTTGTTTCTCCTCTGTGATGCTTTAAAGAGGTCTTTTGCGAGTAATGTCCATGTTATTCTTCCGTTCTTTGGTTATGCACGACAAGATCGTATCGCTCAACCTCGTGAGACTATCTCAGCGAAGCTTATGGCTGATCTTTTGGTGACTTCAGGAGCTGATCACCTTATCACGGTGAATCTTCATTCAGCTCAGATCCAAGGATTCTTTGATATTCCCGTGGATAATATCGATCCTTCAAAACTCTTTATCGATTATTTCAACTCCAACGTTGATTTTAAGGATTGTGTGGTGGTATCACCTGATGTAGGAGGAGCTAAAGAAGCCAAGAAATTTGCTGATCTCCTTGGGCTGCCTTTGGCGATCTTAAATAAGCAACGGAAGGAACATAATGAATCAGAAGTGACTCATGTCATTGGAGAGGTAGAAGGGAAGAGTTGTATTATTTATGATGACATGGTTGATACAGCTGGATCTGTTTGTAACGCTAAGAAGGCCTTAGTAAACAACGGAGCTAAAGATGAAGTGATTTTGGCGGCAACGCATCCAGTTTTCTCTGGAGAAGCTGTGAAGAGACTCGATGAAGCTGGTTTTAAAGAAATCGTGGTGACTGACTCACTTCCTTTACCTGAACAAGCTCCGAAGAATGTGAAGGTGTTGAGTTTAGCTCCGCTGATGGCAGAGATCGTACGGAGGGTGAATGCAGGGGAGAGTGTAAGTGGACTTTATTAAAGGCTAAATGGTACTTAATTTTCAGAATTTTCGAATCGGAAGAAAAGATCTTAAAGAGGCTAAGGACCATAAAGATCTTAAGGATAGTTTCTAACAACTAGATACTAGCAAAAAATACAAAGGACTCTAATGAGTATAAAGAATGCTATTTGCTCTAAACTCTTGACCCTCGACTCTAGACTCTAGACTTTCATTTTCTACTAACTACTCACTAACACTGTCGCTCGCGAGCGAGGTGCCTACAAACTAAAAAACTTAATTATGAAAATTGTACTTGGGACGGATCATGCGGGGGTAGATCATAAGAATGCCTTGAAGGAGCACTTGATTGCTCAAGGATATGAGGTGGAGGATTTTGGGACGGATTCTACGGAATCTTGTGATTATCCAGATTTTATTTACCCGGCTGCGCGAGCGGTGGCTGCTGACCCTGAGAATACCCGAGGATTTGTTTTTGGGGGCTCAGGTCAAGGTGAGGCTATGACAGCGAATAGGGTTCCAGGAGTGAGGGCGACGACCTACTATCATCATGATCTTGATATTATTGAGCTTTCACGTGAGCATAATGCTGCGAATGTGCTTTCTGTCGGAGCTCGATTTATTTCTCTTGAGCAGATGAAAGAAGCTGCTGATAAATGGTTGAGCATGAATCAACCGCTTGAGGAGCGCCACGCGAGGAGGGTAGGGAAGATTGATGGTGAATAGAGGAGTTTAAGGATGGATTCTTCGCTTCTTGAATAATTTATCATGAAAAACCGTAGTAGAGTGTTTGATCGCAGGGCTACGGTTTTTAGATTTACGTCATGTTTTCCTAGAATGGTCCGAACCAGGTTTTTTCTGCTGATGGCATAAACTCACCTTTTGATTCCCTTGTTCCTTCGAAGAGGAGATATAAGTAAGCTGGACCATCGATAGCTGCTTCAGATCCATCTATATAGACGGAGTACTCTTTTGCTAAACCTGTTCCCTCTATTTTATAGAAGAATGGATTTACTGTTTTATCCTTAATAATTTCATTGAGGTATTCGGATTCATTTGATGTATTCAATCCTGCTTCTGCGAAATATAGAGCAGATTTTATTTCATTGTCACTGAAGTATTGGTTTTCGTAGTTTATTTGCAGATCAGAAAATTCATTACTTTTACTGAGAAGTTGAAATACTTGTTCCTGTGATACTTGTTTTTTTTGTTGAGACTTGTTGTTTCTGTCAATGATGACTGCAAGCTCTGCTCTGTTGACTGAGTTGCTAGCTTTGAAAGTGCTATCTTTATACCCTTTTATGACCCCCTCTTCTGTGAGCTCAGTTACAGAGTTGTAAAACCAATCTTGCATACTTACATCGCTGAAGCGTGTCGCTAGTCCTGAATGAATGAAGTTACTGATTGTGAGTGTTCCAATAATGAAGGCAAAGAGTGTTTTTTTCATGTTAGATAGAGTAATGGTTACAGATATATATACGCTTTGGAGTTGCTTTTGTTACAAGTTTCTAAAAAGTAAGCTCTTTCTTTAAAGATGCTTCTCTTCATGAAAAAACAGAGTTTCTATTTTTTATGTTATAGAAAGGTGTCTGATTTTTTTATTCATGTACTGCCGTTCCTTGATGGAATCTTAGTTTCCAGCCTTCTGGTGTTTTTTCCCAAAGGGAGCTGCGATTTCCGATTTCTAAGTTTTCGTATTGTACTTCACTGATATAGGTTACCAGGAAGACTGTTGAGCTTATTTCATGCACTTGAAACTCTTTCAATGGGAACTGAGCATGTATTTCTTGAGAGGCTTGAGAAAGAGTTTCTGCCCGAGTGTATCTTTTCCCAGATCTTCCGAACTCGAAGAAATCATCTGAGAGTATGTTTTGTATATACTCTTGGTCAAACCTTGTCTCTCTTTTCCAGAGGGATTCTTCGAGTTGTTGGAGTTCTTCGAATCTAGATGACTCTTGGTTCATATTTTAGGAGAAGATGAAGATTTAAGCTGAATGCTATCTCATGAGGTTCAACACCGCATCTAGAGCTTCATCTCGTTCTGTCTCAGGATCATCTACGAGATCTGTTCCATTTGGATTGCTATCAGGTATTACTCCGATGTCATCTATACTGATGATTTCTCCATTTGGTCCTCCGATGAGGTACTCAGCTGTAGTGAGTTTGAAAGCAGAGTTTTTATTACTGCTTGGGTCATACAAGGTGATGATGTTTTGTACGGTTCCTTTACCAAAGCTTGTTTCTCCATAGATTTTTGCGATACCATAGCTCTGTAGAGCTCCTGCAAGGATCTCTGACGCAGAAGCAGAGCCTTTGTTGATAAGAATAGAGATTGGAGTGTTTGAGACTAAAGCAGGGGATGTCGTACTTAGTCGTGTGTGGCTTCGTTGGTTTTTCAGGTGTACGATTTCTTGATTTTCTTTTACAAAATAATCCACCATGATTAATACTTGGTCCAAGAACCCACCAGGATTGTTTCTTAGATCAATGACGATTCCTCGTGGATTTTCTTTGATGATACGATCCAGCTCAACTTTTAATTCAGCTGCAGAGCTAGCACTAAACTGAACCAATTTAATGATTTCAACACCATTTTTGTTTGAAGTTGTGAGGGCAGGTATTTCAATTTTTGCTCGAACGATGGAAATTGTTTGTGCTTTTCCATCTCTGACTATGTTGAGTTTTACCGTTGTTCCTTTTTCACCTTTTATACGAGTGACAGCTTCTTGAAGAGTCATTCCTTCAGTTGATACATCATCGATGAAAGTAATGATATCTTGAGGTTTGAGGCCAGCTTTTGCTGCTGGGCTTCCGTCTATTGGAGAGATGATGATTATCTGCCCATCTTTTTCTTCTATGTAGGCTCCTATCCCTTCTAGGTTTCCATTGAGTCCATCTGAAAAGCTTTGATACTCTTCTTCAGTGTAGTATTGGATGTATTTGTCTGCTTCTAAGCTATCAGCGATGGCTTTTATAGCTGCTCCCATAGCTTTTTCTTCATCGAAACTGTCTTTGAAGTAGCTTTCGCTTTCTATGATTCTTACCACTTCCTTAAGGACGGATTCGAGCTGTAGAGTATTGCTTGGAGCTGGTTGGAAAGGTGAAGAGATCGTGATGCTCGGAGTGTCATGTGCGCTGCTAGCTACCTGATAGAGGTATGCTAGAGCTTCTTCTATTTTACTGATTCGTTGCAGGTCTGTTTTGAGGAGTATGGCTTCAGCTTCTGTCCCTGGGATACTGATGATGCCATGTTCTAGAGCAGTGATGAATGTTTTCATTTCTTCTGCTGGGAGACTAAATCCTACCTCTCTGAGCTCTTTTCGGTAGTTTTGCTCTGATATAGGAGAGACGGTTAGTCCAGCTGTTTGGAACAGCATGGCGAGATACTGGAGATCATTTAATCGTTCACTTCTTGATGCTCCTCTTTCTACTAACCTGAGTCTTGTTGCTTCACGCCAAGATTGTCCAATGTTAAAATTTTCATTGCTGAAAGCATTCATGATGCTGCAAACGGCAATAGCATTTACGAGTGGACGTTTTTCTTGATTTCTTTTGTTTCTGAGACAGTTTTCTATCAGGTTATTATCTTTCAAAAAGTCTGTGACGCGTTGCTCTATAAGCTCCTGAGCTCCAGTGTCATTTTCTATCGTGATTTTCGTTTGAGCCCAAGCAGTACTTGGAGTGATGAGGACTGTGAGGAGAGAAAGGCCGAGAATTGTTGAAAGAATTTTTTTCATGAGGAAAGGAAAAGGGAAAGAAAAAGGGTTTTTTTAGGGTCTTTATTCTTTCACCAATGGTTTTTTAAGTAAAGGGTTTTTGCTGTTGTTCGGGTACCTATCAACAGATATTCCTTTGTATCAGGCAAGGACTTTAGCTATGGTGAGGTACCTGTTCTTTAATAGACATATGGTGAAATGTAGCATCCTCATACCGACTTATAATCGTCTGGAAAAACTCAAGGTGGTGCTGAATGCTTTAGCTCAGCAAAAAGGCATTGAAGATGCTGAGGTCATTATCGGGATTGACGGGAGTACTGATAGGACTGAAGACTATTTAGAAGAACACAGCAAAAATTACCCTTTTCGGGTCACTTTTTTTTGGATTGAAAATAGTGGGAGGTCTGTCATCAGGAATCAGTTGATAGAGCGATCTCAAGGGGAGCTTTTGATTTTTATTCAAGATGATATCGTCGTCTGCGAAGGATGGCTGGCAGGGCACTTGGAGGCTCAGGATCAAGAATCTGCAGCTGTGATAGGACATGTGACTTGGTATCCTGAGCAGAAGATTAGCCCGTATATGCATTGGTTAGAAAACGGTGGGCATATGCTGGATTTCCGAAGCTTGAAAGATGGTGTAGAAACGGATTTTTGGCATTTTTATATGGGGAATCTTTCCGTTCCACGATCATTGGTAGCTGAGCTTCGTTTTGATGAAACTTTGCCTTGTTATGGGTGGGAAGATATTTTGTTTGGCTTCCATTTTGTTAAAAAAGGAAATAAGGTGTACTATAGGGCTTCAGCATGCGCTTTTCATTGGGATGAATATTTGGAGGAAGATCTCCAGGAATATATGAAAAAAGTTGGACGTAGTGCTGTTGCTGTCGAGAAAAAGTATCCAGGTATTGGTTTTGTGCCAGCCTTCTGGAAAAGATGTGTTTTCTCACTGATGATTTTGTTGGCTTGGCCTTTGAGACCTGTATTGCCTCAAAAATGGAGATGGTATGTGGAGATGAAGAAGGGATTTTTGGAAGCGGTTTCTGATGAAAGAAGGAAGGTGGATACTTAATTTTCAGTTTTCAATTTTCATTCAAATCGCAATTTTCAAAAGGCCAAAATTCAAATCTGAAATACGAAATAAAATTCAAAAGAACAAATTTCAAAGGTTTGAGTGTGAGAGTTTCTGGAATTATCGAATCTCATCAATGTTCTCAAATCAGCCATCAAAATATAAACACAAAAAAATTGGAACTTGTTATTTATCACTTGGAAGCTAACTCACTATGAAAGTTCAGAAGCCTGAACATATCATTACTCAGCTAGAGGACTACACTTCTCTTGATTCGAAAATTTTTCAAGAGGCGAGTCGGGTTTTTTTGGCATATAAAAAAAGAAAAACTTTTGATCTCCGCACTCAAAACACTCTCAAGACACTTTTGCAGCTGAGAGCTGATGTGACGACTCTATCGGTTTTTTTACTTTTTCAGATACCAGATGAATTGAGAGGTGATTTCACTGAGACAAAGCAGATCACAGACTTGCTGCATTCATTGGATGGTTTAAAGGATGTTACGTCGCTTAAAAATCTCAATCAGGAGCAGTCATCTGATTCAGTGAGAAAGATGCTGATGGCCATGTCAACTGACCTGAGAGTAGTTCTGATCCTGATGTCTTTACGTTATGCGGAGTTGTATGAGCTTGATCAACAAAGCCCTGCTATACGGAAACATATAGCCCGTCAAACATTAGATATTTTTGTCCCGATATCTGGGAGGCTCGGTATCTATACTTTGAAAAGAAGAATGGAGGATCGATGTTTTCTTTACTTGTCTTCTTCTGATTATTTTGCGATGGAGGAGTCCTTCAAAAAAAGAGCAGAGCTTGATGATCAAACGATCAATGAGTTAGTTGTTTCAGTCCAAGAGTATTTCCAAAAAAGTGGAATGGAGGTGGATGTTTCTGGACGTGTGAAGGGGAGATACAGCACTTATATGAAGCTGAAGAGAAAAGGAGGAGGCTCATTGGATGATATCTATGATCTTTTGGCCCTTCGGGTGGTAGTGAAAGGTCAGGCAGATTGTTACTCAGCTTTGAGTTTAGTGAATAATCAATGGCAGGCTATTTCGGGTCGTTTTAAAGACTATATAGCTGTTCCAAAAGTAAATGGATACAGAAGTCTTCATAGCACGGTGATTGGTATGATCCCTGATTCTCCGCGAGCGGTGGAAGTGCAGATCCGTACAGAAGAGATGCACAGGGAAGCTGAGTATGGGGTCGCAGCTCACTGGTGGTATGAAGAGCAGGGGATTAAAAAAACAGGAGATAATGAACAATTCGTGGGTGGGGCTGATTATGAAGACCGTTTGAAATGGGTGAAAAATCTGGTGCAACTCCAGGAGTCTTTGGATGGAGGGAAAGATAGTCAAAACCTCGATTTTTTCTCTGACCGGCTTTTTGTGATGACTTTGAATGGTCGTGTCATAGAGCTGCCTCAAGGAGCGACACCTTTAGATTTTGCCTACGCATTGTCGGATTCTTTAGGGCATCATTGTGCTAAGGCGAAGGTGAATGGGAAAGTGGTTCCTTTGGATTATGAATTGAAAAATGGCGATCGAGTGTTTGTCGTCCAAAAGATGGATGCTACGCCGAACCTGTATTGGCTATCATTAGTGAAGACCAAAGGAGCTCGTAAGGCGATCCGTGAATGGTTGCTTGATCAAGGTGAAGAGACGGTTTTGGATCAAGGAGTTCGTTTGGTGAATAGTTGTTTGAGGAGGTATCGCCAAGCTGCGCTTAATAAGGATTATGGCTTTCTCTCTCATTATCAAGGGAAAACGCTTACTTTTGAGCAAAGAAAAGAACTGTTGATCGAAGTGGGTCAAGGTTTGTTGGATGCAGAAAAAGTCGTGCGTTCAGGGGTTTCCCAGAAGCAATTTTTTGAGGAGGAAACGGTTTCTTTTCAGTCTCCTAAAGGTTCCCAAAAATCGGGAGTGGTTATTGCAGGAGAGAAAGGGGTGATGACGAAGTTAGCTGCTTGTTGTAATCCTCAACAGGGTCAAGAAATCTTGGGTTATGTCACGCGAGGAGGTTTCATTTCTGTGCACTGGAAAGAATGTAAAGTGCTTCCTTCTCTCGATGAAAGGAGATTTATCGATGCTCGTTGGACTGGTCAAACGCTTGTTTCTCGAGACCTCAGTATCGAAGTCATTGTTTCTTTACCCAACCTATTGGCGAAATTATCAGACGTTTTGAAGAAAAAATCAGTAGTTTTGATCGCTTTTGAGCACCATCAAGACTCCACAGAGTCTTACCGACTGCTCTTTGATCTCCGACTGCAGAAGCAAAAAGATTTGGATGAGATTGTGAAGGTGTGGAAGGGGATGGAGGGAGTTGAGGACGTGCTTTGCACGTAATGAGCAATGAGCAAATCGCAATGTCCAAAGAGGGGGAGATAAAGGGCTAATTTTAAGGTCTAAGGGCTAACAAAGGGAGGAGTCTTAAATCTTGATCTTACTCCTGCATCTTATTTTTTACTCCTGCGTCTTGCTCTTAAAGATGAAGAATAAGGAATGAGATGAAGATTTGAGGAAGGTGGAAGGCTTGAAAAGTGCCAATTTTAAGGTCCAAGGTCCAACAAAGGGAGGAGGGAGATTTTGATAGGCGTCTGTTGGACCTTGAGTTCGCTAGCTAAACATTTGAAAAGTAATTCGTAAATTCTCTGGTGGGGAATTTAGTCTCACTCTCTTCCAAGAGAGGCAATAGCGTTAGCTATTTCCATATTTACGGCAGCAATGATTAATTCCGGCTTGAAGGGATGTATTCTTTGTCCGTTGATATTTACCATAAGGCCTCCAGCCTCCTCTAGGACAATTTGTGCTGGAGTGATATCCCAGGCTTCTTGTTTTACTTTTCTTTGACTGTTGTCGTGGATGATTGCAGAAAGTCGTTGATTTTGTTCTATGAGTTTGGTGACAATTCCTGAATGTGGAACGTTTCTGGTGACGAGTTTGGCACCGTCTTTTGATCGAAGCCTTTGGTCTAATCTTGTGAAGGAGGGAGTTTGTAATGAACTGTCGCCATAGTGGTTCATATCAACCCAGGCATCCTTTAGTGAGCTGTTAGCATTTTTTGAAATTTTTATTCTTTCCCCATTTTTGAAACAGCCTTTTCCTTTCATTGCATAGAAGCAATTCCCTGAAATAGGGAAGAGGATCACTCCTAACTGAGTTTCCATTTGGTCGCGAAGAGCAATCATCACCGATGTGATCTCTTCTCCAGCCTGGAAAAGAAATCCAGAAGTTGCGTCCAGTGGGTCTACAATCCAAAGTCGATCTTCACTTTCTTCTTCGTGTGGTGATAACTCTTCGCTTTTTATCCTGTCTTGAGGTTTTCTGCTTTTGAGAAGAGCTGATATCTTGGCGTCGCATTCTCGATCAACATCAGAAACGAGATCTCCAATGCCTTTTGTTTCAATAGTGTGAAGCTTACCGTAACCTTCACGGATCACCTCAGCTGCTTCAAAGGCTGCATCTAGTGCAATCCCCATGTCTTCCCCAAGGCTTCGTCCATGATCTGGTATTTTGAGTTGATTCATATGATTCTTTTGATGGAGTGGTGAATCTATCAGAGTGTTGCTGATTTATCTACATTATTGCAGGTAATCTTTGCTGACTGTGACATATATTGTTTGCCTGCTGACCCGATGAATTGCCGTGATTCAATTGTTGAATCGCGGTGACATGTAGGATAGATGTCTGATATATGATGAATTACTCAGGGAGTTGCTTGTTTGATTGTTTTGCCTTTCCCATTTGGTTTTTAAATTATCTGGGCTTATTTTGTTAGCTCAGCAGTTTTTAGTATGTCATTAAACAATTTAAGTACATCTTCAGAATACTCTGGGCGGCTCATCATAAAATGATATACATATTCTTCCCCTTCGAAATAACTATCAATAAAGTAGTAATCTGATGTTCCATATCCATCGAATTGCATAAACTTTCCATTTTGAAACTCCACTTCTGTTGGAGCGTAGATATTTTCAGCCCGGTACTGTAGGGATTTCATATTTGATGCTCCTTCTTTTTTGTCTAGAACTGTAAAATTAAAGTAATTATATCCATTATTTTTATAATTAGCAGTTACTGTGTACCACCCATCCTTATTTTCTTGACCATCATTGAATGGAGTTTCTTTTGGATGTTTAAATGAAATTCCAAATGTATTATTTTGATGAGTTTCCCATGAGGAGGAGGTACTGATAAGTGGAGTCTTAGTGATCTGGCTTTGTGTGTTCGTATTAGGCTCTAATGATGATTTCTGATCTATTTGTTGCTGTGAGCAGGCGATAGTTAAAAGAAAGCTTATCATTGAAATGAAGATGGTTTTTTTCATAGTAGTTGTTGAAACACTTTTTATGTTAGATACCTTTAGCTTATCTGAAACTTAGATCTCTAAACTGGAGATATTTTTATATTATCAGAATCTGATAGCATTATTCATTATTCATTATTCATTATTCATTATTCATTATTCAATCTTCATTCTTTCCTCGAGAGATGCTTTAATAGATATACTCTTTAACTTTCCCTCCTTATGTCTCACCAATTATTTGCTCTTTCTCCTCTTGATGGTCGTTATAAAAAGGCCATGGGTACCTTACCAGTGTTTTTTTCTGAAGCGGGTTTGATGGAGTATCGATTGATGGTAGAGGTGGAGTATCTGATTTTTTTGAGTGAATGGAAAGATATCACTGGATTGAAGCCTTTTTCGAAGAAACTGAAGGAAGCTATGAGGAAGATCTATGTAGATTTTGGGATTCATGGAGCTGAGGCGGTGAAGGAGATTGAGTCGGTGACGAATCATGATGTGAAGGCGATCGAGTATTATCTCAAAGATGAATTGAAAAGTTTGAGTATTTTCCCAGAGTCGGCTTTGGAGTATATCCATTTCTGTTGTACTTCTGAGGATATCAATAATCTGTCTTATGCTTTGATGGTACAGGATGCTGTGAAAAAGGAATATTTGCCAAATATGAAGAAGTTGATTGCTCAGTTGACCAAGATGTCTAAGCAATGGGGGAGTGTTTCGATGTTGGCGATGACACATGGTCAGCCTGCTTCACCGACGACGGTAGGGAAGGAGCTGATGGTGTTTGTGAAAAGACTTGAGCGACAGATCGAACATGTAAAGGCGGTACAGATCATGGGGAAATTTTCTGGAGCGACAGGTAACTGGAATGCTCATCTATCAGCTTATCCTGATGTGAATTGGGTTTCTTTTACGAAAAAATTTGTTACATCACTGAAATTAGAGCCGAACCTTTATACGACGCAGATCGAGTCACATGATTGGGATGCTGAGCTCTTCGATGCTATGCGACGTGCGAATAATGTGCTTTTGGATTTGAATCGGGATATGTGGATGTATATCTCTCGAGGAGTCTTCAAACAAAAGGTGGTGGCTGGTGAAGTGGGGTCAAGTACGATGCCTCATAAAGTGAACCCGATTAATTTTGAAAACTCTGAAGGGAATATTGATCTGGCGAACGCACTTCTGATGAAGATGGCTGATCGACTACAGGTTTCTCGGATGCAACGTGATTTGTCTGATTCTACTGTCCAACGTTCGATTGGGACGGCTTTTGGTTATACTTTGCTGGCGATTGCTTCGTCGATGAAGGGACTCAAGAAAGTCATCGTGAATAAGCTGCATACTGATATGGAGCTGCATTTAAACTGGGAAGTCTTAGCTGAGCCGATCCAAACGGTGATGCGGCGATATGGAGTGCCAAATGCTTATGAACGCCTTAAAGAACTGACTCGTGGAAAGAATATTAATGCTGAATCTTTAGCGGTCTTTATCGATACTTTGGAAATCCCGAAGGAGGCGAAGGAGCGACTGAAGGCCATGACGCCGGCGAGTTATATTGGGGTGGCTGAGAAGGTGGCGGGGGGGAGTCTGTAGTCGAGAGTCGAGAGTCTAGGGTCGAGGGCTTATGGCTTATGGATTATGGCTGATAGCAGGAGGTTTTTCTTTATACTCCTTATGCTCCTTATTAAGCTGATTCTAAGAGTTTCTTAAACACTTCTTGAGCCAATTTCCTTGGCTGATGTTTTTGTTGGGCGCGGAATTTTTGTCTGATCATGTGTTCGGCTGATTTGAGATCTTGAGCTTCTAAGAATTTTTCAAAGTGTTGGAGGTTTTCTCCTTGGAAGAAGCGGAAGCGGGAGGTCATTTCGATGAGTTTGGAGATTTGGAGCTGAGTTAGTGGTTGGTGGTCTGTAGAAAGTCTAGGGTCTAGGGTCAAGGGTCGAGACTTTTGGTCAGTGTTTTGTTCTCGACTCTCGATTTTAGACGTCTTTTTTAGTTCACCTTTGTATGTACGTATTGAAATAATCAACGTCATCAAAAGACAGATGAGGCAGGTGACGATGATGAGGATGAGGTGGGGGGACATGGGGGGCAATAAATTTACAATTTTCAGTTTTTAATTTTCAAAGGGAACAATGAGTGAGAGTGTTATATTAGTCTAGCCGTAGGGACATGGCATGACTTGTCTTGTCCTAAATAATTTGTCTCGAATGAATTGGGGGGAAGGAGTGTAAGGAGTGTAACGAGCGTAAGGATTTTAAGGATGGGATACTGGTGAGGGTTTTGTATTCTTTTGGATTTTGTTATTTGTTTCGCATTTCCCGCTAGGTGGGATCCTGCCTTGCGGTGGCGCTTTTGATATGTGGAATTTCTTTCTGTTGGTCATTGGGATTTGGGACTTGGTCATTACTCGGAGATAGCTGAGTCTCTGGCGGTATGAAAGTCGGTACCGCTACCACATTGAACCTTTGACTAAAGAATCCAATGGGGTAACAGGTCGAGAGGATGAGTTCATTGTGTTGAGGTTTTTCTTGTATGAGCTCATGGAGATCTGGAGAAGTGATTTGAGTTTTCTTCACTCGGTAAGCAAATTTTTGATTATGATGTGTCATGCTGATGCTGTCGCCGACTCGTATTTGCGGTAGGAGAGCGAAGATATTGGAGTAAGGATTTTCTTTCCAGCGGTAGTCTGAGGAGTGTCCGAAGATGATCATTCTTTCGTCTTGGCTGGGAGGGATGAAGGGGGAGAGGCTCATGAGGCCTTCTTCGAGGATGTTTTGGATGTCTGAGACGCTTGTTTCGGGCTGGTGTTGGATGGGGCTTTCTATGCCGAGGATGGGGATTGAGAGATTTCCTTGCCAGGAGTTTGAGGCTTCTTTACTGGAGTGAAGGGTGAGGGATTTGGAGGAAAGCTTGAGGCTTGAGGCTGGAGGCTTGGGGTCTCGAGAGTCTGGGGTCGAGGGTTTAGGGTCGAGAGATGAGGGTTTATGGCTTTTTTCTAGTCCTTTTCCTTTATAGCTTATGACTTGTTGAAAGGCTCCGTAATTCAAGCTGATGAATCCGTAGATCATCAGGTTCAAGGTGATAATAAAGCAAAGGAGGAGGTCTCTCATTTTTCTATAAAAAGCGTCTCTGTCAACTACCGTAGCCTGTTTCTTTTTTTATGCAAGTTGAGCCACATATATTCTTTACTTTTCTTCTTTTGCAGTCTTGAAAAAGCTACAAAACTTTGCTATAATTATCTGATGTAAAAAATTCGGAAGTAAAAAGTTCAAAAAAATAAATATACATAAAAAACCCCTGTCATGACTGAAAATCCTTATTACTATTTGCTTGTACAAGCTGAAGAACTCAAGATGCAAAATAAGCATCGAGAAGCCATTGAAATTTGTCAGCAAATACTTCTTATGGATCTGACGATCGTGGAGGCATATGAAGAACTTGGTGATAACTACATTTCTCTCAAAGCCTATTCGAAAGCGAAGAAGGCTCTTGAAAAGGCTCTCAAAGTAGATAAACGATCGGCTAATGCGAACTATCTCTATGGTTTTGTATGGTCGGCTCTGCATGAATGGGATAAGGCTTTGGAATACCTAGAGAAAGCGAATGAATACCAAGCAAATCATCCAGAAGTGCTTCGTTGTCTCGGATGGGCTTACTTTTGCTCAGGAATGCGTAAAAAGGGTCTTGCGATCCTTGAAAGAGCTCTTGCACTTGCTCCAAATGATAGCTATGTCCTCTGTGATCTCGGGATTTGTCACTTGAATGATAGAAGCTTCCCTCGAGCTATGGAGCTCTTCTCCCGGACACTGGAAGTGGATCCCGAGAATGTGAAGGCTCGTGAATGCCTGAAAATCGCTACTATGTTTCAAGAAGGGAATGGAGCGAATGCTTAATTTTCCTTGGCGGAGCACAAATAATTCAACTATTCTGACGCTATATTAGCGTCTTTTTTTTACGTCTTTGCTTGTATGTCTCTCGATCTTGATCAGAATGTGTTGATGCTTTTTGGAACTTTTGATGTGTTTCATCCGGGGCACAGGTTTTTCATCGAATGCTCGATGGAAAAAATCCCAAATCTCAAATCCCAATTAACAAAGGGGAAACTTGTGGTAGTGATAGCGAGGGATAAGACGGTGAGGGCTATCAAGCCATTGCTTCGAAATGATGAATTGACTCGGCAGAGAGTAGTACAGGAGCAGTTCCCTGAGGCTCAGGTTGTCCTGGGGGATGAGGAAGACCCGATGCAGGTGATACGTGAGTATCGACCGGCTTTGGTGTGTCTTGGTTATGATCAGATTGGTTTTAGTGAACGATTGCAGGCTGAGTATCCGGAGGTGAGGATTGAGCGGATTGAGGCATATTTTCCGGAGAAGTTTAAGAGTAGTTTGATGGGGACTTAAGGAGTTTAAAGAGTGTAAGGATTGTAAGGAGCTTAAGGAAGGGGGTAATTTTCGGAATTTTTACATTATCGAATTTTCTGAATTTCTCCCACTACGAACTAATCACTAGTAAGCCCCGATTCGAAATTGAAAAAACTGTGATACACTAATCACATTCTAAGGATAACTATGCCTACTGATTTTCGTACTGAGATGGGAGCTTGGAGAGAGGTCTTTCACATGCGTAAGCGAAGCTTGGTCTTTTTTGAATGTCTTTTGATCGCATTGGTCTTAGCTTTCTTTGCTTCGGTATGGCAGTTCCAACTTTTTTCAGCCCAGTTTGTGCAGCTGACAGGCCAAGTGGAGCTTTTGACGGAGATTAATGAAGGTTTACCTGAGACAGAGATTGAGCTTTTACAAAACGAACTCAGTGAGCTCGATGGGGTAGACCAGGTTCGATATTGGGATACGGAGCAGGTCAGTAGCTATATCGATCAAAGACTTTTCCGAGGCTACCAAGATTTTGTTGAAAAGTACCAGCTTGATTTACCGGTTCGTCCTCTGTTTCGATTAAGGCTTAGCGATATCTCTGTCAGGAACGAGGTCCTTGATGAACTACGAGAACGATTCCCGGCTCAGCTATTGGTCATCGATGGACCTTCTCTTGAAAACTCAAACTCATTTGGTTTGCAGTTTGTAGACTCTCTAGGGGATTCATTGTGGTATTTGCAAGTGTTGATGTTTTGCCTGTTTTTGATCATTGTCGCTTTCTCTGGCTATATGACTTCTTTTTTCTTGAGTGAGCGAAGTCGTGGTTTTCATCTTAGTCAGATGTTGCATCTTTCCGTTCCTTATACTTTTTGGCCAGCTGCCTTGATGGCTGTACTGATGTCTGCATCTTCAGTCCTTGTTGCTCTTGTGTTGAGTTTCTTTCTCTTTGGCCAACTTTTGTGGGCCTTGGCTCTAATGCTCTTAACGGCTTTTGTCCTGATTGATGTGATTCTTGTTTGGTTTGGGCGTTTTGTGGTGGTGAAGTGGGGGATGAGGTAGGGGGGGGAGGGAGTATGGAGAGGATTAGGAGTATTGGGAATATTGGGAAGGGGTTTTTAATTTTCAATTTTCAAAAAAATGAGTGAATTAGATCCAGAATTTTCTGGTCCAGTACAGGGCCAATGGAATCAAGAAGTGATGCAGTTTTTTGAGGAACGTGGATTGGTTCAAAGTGCTGAAGATGCTTATGTAAGAGGACTTTACATGGATAGACGTATTGCTAAGCGAGAGTTGTATTTTGAGAAGCAAGTGATGGATCAAGTGAAAGAAGCCTTGGAGGAGGGGGATTAGGGTTCTTCAAGGTATCTGTTACTTTTTTTGACAACAGTATTTTTTTAATGATTTTCCTGTATTCTTGCATTATTTAGCTATCCTTTAAGTTATTAAGCCTTCTTCATTATTGTTAGTTGAATATTTTTGACAGTCTGTTTTAATGTATTCTTATAGTATTAATACCTTTTTATGAAACGGATTCTTTTTTCCCTGCTTCTTTCAGTCTTTATTGGTGTTGGTTTTTTGGGGAAGGGGGTGATGGCGCAGGATGGGGGAGAGGTGTATGGGCCGGTGTATTTGACACCTGATGAAGTGGAAGCACTCTCTGATGATCAAAGCACTATTTCAAGTAGTGATTTTAGAGTAGAAGTCTGTGACGCAGTTGAATGTGAAGTTTTTGGGACATATGTTTCTGATCAGGACTTTTATGATTTAACTATCGATACTATCGAAGTTGGTCAGGCGAAGTCATTTGATATGAGCTTTTATTTAGAGCAGGCTAAAACTCTTGAAATTTATCTTTTATTCTCTTCTCCGGGAGTAATCACTTTTCATAAGGCTGATAGTACTTACCTTATTGATACCCCTTTAGATCAATCATTGCTTTTTCGAGATGATGGATATGAAGTGCCTCAATATGAGAATCAAGATGGAAGCCGTTCATTTGTTGTGGCCAATACGCTACATAAGCTCCGACTTTCAAATGGGTTTGCTAGCAATATTCACACACTAGGTTTTTCTTTTGAAGAGCGAGATGTTGATTTCCAAACGGAGAGTTTTTCTTTTTCGTCTAATCAAAATGATTTTTATGATTATGAGCTCTCAAAGAGTATTTCTCTTTCACAGGAGAGACATATCCATAAATTTAATATTTCTAATCTTGGTTCAGGTACAATTTTCTTAAAAACCCCCTTTCAGTCACAAATGAAGGTTCAGGTTCTTGATTCTGATTTTCATCCTCATCAAAATATTGTTTCTTTTCCTCAGGATTATAGAGCTTGGTATGCATTTGATAGAAATCCAAAAATGTTAAGAGCGTTTATTCCTTATGTTTCGGGAAAGACGGATTTCTATTTGGTTTTTACAAAAGAAGATCCTGTTGTCAGTTATGATGTAGTTCTTCATTATTTGCCATCAGACCAGCTAGTCGATGATTTGCATTCAGATAATCTTTTTGAAGGTGATGCGACCATTTTACAACCTGGTAAAAGAATCATAGGAGATGTCACTGGAGAAGAAGATATCGATATCTATACTTTTTCTTTACAAGAACCTCGTTTTATAGATTTTACTTTTGATAATATTCCTATTCTGGAAACTTATCTCCTAGATGAAAACTACAACCTTGTTCAGCATGATCATCTTTTTCCTCCTTCGGTGATAACTTACTTGGGAGAAAATCTGTATGGATTTGAATATCTCTATGATGGTTCAGGTCCTTCATATGAATTACAGGCAGGTACTTATTATTTGATAGTTACTCCCGACTCGAATATATCAACGGTAGATACTCTTACGGATGTTAAAGGAGGACTGTCGAAAGCCTATGAACTGTATAGTTTTCAAGAAAAATTACGTGATCTTTCTCAAAAACTTACAACTCTTGCTAAAGGCTCAAGTGAATATCTTAACTCAAAAAATGAATTGAAAATCTTACTTAAAAATGGAGTAAAAGGTGCTGCTGGTTCATTTGTGAGTGGTTTATTAGCATCTGAAATCAAGGCGGGTGCTATGTCGCATATTGGATCTGAATACGGATCTTACGTACTAACAATGAGTAATGAAAAGGTAACCAATGTACATCGTCCAAGAGATTTAGATATGTTGTCTCCTTTAGTTAGTTCTGAGGATGAAGCTCTTTACTCTTTGTATTGGGGGAGAGTTATGCAGGAGACTGATCTAGATGATCAAAATTATATTAATCCAGGACAACTTGTGACCAGGGCTGAGATGGTGCAATGGATTAGTCGCTCATTTCTTCGTTTATCAAATTCAGAACTTTATCGATTAGGTGGATGTGGAGATGCTGCGATGCCTTTTCAAGATGTTGACCTAGCAGCTGAATATTGTGGATCAATATTACATTTGATAAATAGAAATTTTCTTCCTGTTATTGAAAATTCTCCATATTTCTCTCCAAATAGCTTACTAACTAGAGCTGATGCGGTACGTTTGTTGATGTGGAATTTTCATGAAGGTTTTCCTATTGGCTCTTCTAGTATTTGTTATCCATTTTATGAAGTAGAACAAATAAGCTCGGATGATCCGATTTGTTTTATGGTAAATACTTTGGTTGATAATAATATTCTTCCTAGTGATCTTTCATTTAGACCCTCTGATCCTATTACAAGAGGTGAATTTGCTTATTTACTTTATGCTATTTTGAGCAAGTTTGTAAATTCAGCTGATTACGTAGCTGGTGGTTCTGTAGTTGATCTTGTCGCTTATACTGGTGATCAGCTTTGTAGCACTGAACTTGCTGAAAATGGTAATACTAGCTCTGCTATTTGTTATTCTCCTTTGCCATTGTCTGTTGATTATTTGAATGACTCTAATCAAGATGATCAAAGTGTTGTCTCTCAAGAAGAACCCTCTACCCCCACCTACTCCGAAAACTACCCAGAACCTCCTTCTTATTCTACGACTGGAGCTCAAACGATCTCTGGAGCTTCGACAAGTGTGAATGCTTCTCAAGACTTGTTTGTCTTTACGGCGAATCGACTGGGATCTCATATTCTTTATTCTGAAGGGAATGTAGCGATTGAAAAAGCGTGGCTTTTCGATCCATTGCATCAAGATACTCGGGTCTTGGATTATGATGCGGAGCAATCAGCTGTTGGTCAAAACTTCCGAGTTGGAGGGACTTTGGATGCTGGTACGGAGTATTATGTGTTGGTAGAGTATGCCGCGCAGGAGTCTGGTACTTATACGATAAAAGTGACGGAACCTGGGGCTACTAATGCTGGTGATATCGGAGATGGTTCTGCACCTGTTGATCATCTGGATGATTTGCATGATTTTGATCATGAATACCCTGAAGTTTCTGATGATGGATATCAGTTTTGGGATGCTGGTCGTATATCTCTTTCAGAAGAGAAATCTTTTTCTATCCATGAAAATGAGACGGCAGTGTATTCTTTTAGCTTATACTATGATTCTGTGCCGATGTTTTTTGAGATTAAGGACATCCCTGGTGAATCTGGTGTTTTCCTTGTTCGAGATAAAAAAACAAAGGAGTTTCAGATTGAGTCGACTTTTTCGGTTGGGGTAGATCAGTTTGATCCTACCGCTCGATTGAGTTTGAATCAGCTGCAGGCTGGGGTTGATTATGAAATGTTGATTACTTCTCATTCTGGAGATATCCAAGCGGATTCATTGTTGAGATATAGTAATCCTCTTTCTTTTGAAAACCCTGGAGATGATGTTCCAAATATTCCTTTGTATTCTGATGCAGGGCAATATACTTATGAACCAGCGAGGATTTTGATAGATGATCAGATACAGAATCGTTTTGCTTTTCAAACGAATGCTGTTGATGTGTTTGTCGATACTGATATGTTTATGATTGAACCTGATCGTACAGGTTTATATGAGATGACGATGGAGTCTTCCTCTTTGGTAAATGTTCATGTTTATGCGAATTGTCATAAACAACAGTTTTTGTCTCCACAATCATTTACTTTTGAGGCTTATCAGACTGAATCACAGACAATTCATATTACTAAAGATTTTGGGACCTACTTCTGTTTTGCTTTTTCAGGAACAGATGATGAGTATGCTTTTGCTTTAAAACGACATAATACTGTTGTTGAAGGAGATGATTATCCTGATCAGTCACTCGAAGCAAAAATTTTGGAAGGGGCTCTTGTAGCAGGGAAAATAGATCTTGATGGAGATCTTGATGTCTTCTCATTTAGTTCAGATCGGACGGGTTCTTACCGTTTGCAGACTGATTTTCCAGTGGAGATCCTTGATATGAATGATCAAGTAGTTCACCGTTATAGTACTTCTACTGATGAAAATATTGAGTTTTTCTTAAAGAAAGGAGAAGAATATCAGTTCCGAGTTACTGGGCTTCAGGGTGATGAATATCAGTTTGGCTTGAATAGCTCATCTCCGTCTTATCCTGCTTACACTCGAGAAGCATCGCTAGAAGACCGATCTAGTGAACTTACTTCAGTTGTATTCCAAACAGGGTTGGTAGATGCTGGGAGTGATCCTGGTACAGGAAGATATAATTATCGTGGAACTGCTGAGATTGCTCCTGGAGAAGTACAGTACTGGCATAATATTTCTATTCAGTTTGTTGGATATGCTTCTCAGATCTCAGTTACTCCTTTGGGTGACAATGAACAGCAGTTGATAGGAGAAGTTGTTGCTCCGAATGGTCTGGTGAGTCAAGTGAGTTCACCTTTGTGGAGTGATCCTAATGGTTTCTCTTTGATCCCAAATGCTACTGGTGCTCATTACCGTGTATACAATACGGGTACTGAATCAGTATCTTATACATTTTTTTGGACGAATGTTTATGGGGATGATTTCTTTGAAGAAGAAGTCGATCCTGATGTAGTGATTAATGGGAAATTAGATCCAGAAGTTGTTTATGGTCGTGGATATAGGGCAGTTGGGTCTGATGCTTTCTTTTTTACTGCGCAAGAGAGTGGGGTTATGATGGTGGAATTTCATTCCAATACTGTGAATGCTGATATGCTGTTTATTACAGATGAAGGAGGCAATAATCTTCAGTATCCTAATAGTACTGATATGAGTTATCTTTTCTGGGCTGATGCTGGGAAAAAGTATCAAGTCAAAGTGTATAACGCTACTCAATCGGGAACTGCTCCTGTTGGATATAACTTCGCTCTTCACGCTTTGCCATCGTCATTGTTTTCTACAGAAGAGTTGCAAGCAATGCCTGTTTCACCGAATATTCTTCCTGAAATAACTCTGCAGGTTTCTGCAGATGATATTCACGTTGATGAGCTTATATTTTTTGATGCTTCGCAGAGTTTTGATGCTGATGGTGAGATAGTTTCTTATGAATGGGAAATCGATGGACAGCTCTTTGATGAAGCACTTGTGGAGTATCGTTTCCTTTCGGGAGGTGAACACTCTGTTCGACTGACGATCACAGATGATAAAGGGGCGGAAATCACGAGTACGATTAATTATCAGGTTGATGGATCTGCTTTGCCATCTATTCTACAGATTGCTCCAAATCAAGAAGTGTATCTCGGTACCCCTGTGAGTTTTGATGCTTCTGCTAGAAGTCTTGCTGATGGTGTGCAAAGGACTTATGAATGGTCACTAGATGGAGAAGCTTGGGATGCTTTAAGCGGTGCTTCTCCTTTGTATACTTTTGATACTCTTGGTGATTTTGAGGTCTCAGTAGTCTTGAGAGAGCCCAACGGAAATTTTGCTACTGACTCTGTTCAGTTTACGGTTTCAGAACGCCCTGATGGAGATGGAACGCCCGAACTAGCGACTCCTGTGACTTTTAGCTCTTATAACCAAAATGGCTATGGTCTGATGTATAGCGCTTCAGTTGGAGTTCAATCTTTGGATTTTGCTGGAGATGTTGATTATTTTGTGATCATTCCTCCTGCTGCTGGGACTTACTCTATGCGCAGTTGGTCGAATAATAATTTTGATGTAAGAGCTGAGTTTTTAGATGAAGACCAAGTTCTTTTCCAGTCTGATGATAATGGCAGCTATGGTAATGCTTTTACTCTGTCTGCTGCTTTGGAGGCTGGTAAACGGTATTATGTCCGAACGATGGCTTCAGATGCTGATGCTATAGGGGAATACGGTATGAATATTCAGCGCTTGATGGATGATCATGGAAACTATGCTTACGATCCAACACCTCTCGAGATTGGTTCGTCGATATCTGCTCAGTTGTGTTCGTATGCTTATGGATCTTGTAGCTATGGAGGTGATCATGATTATTTCATGATTACTCCAGAAACGACGGGAGAATACATCATTGGAACTTCTGGATTTGTTCCTTTTAAGGTGGAGTTGATTGAAGATATTTCTCAGTATTATACCGCGTATTCAAATGGTACCGGTCCTGGGAATAATGTGTTTTTACGACGTACCCTTCAAGCTGGGCAAACGTATTATTTAGGATTGAGAGGAATGAACATGCAGACTACGAAGGGGAACTATGAAGTCTTTGTGATGCAAGAAAAAGATGACCATCCAGATGTCTCGGCGGCTGCTACTGCGCTTGCGCCGAATACTGTGATCAATGCTCAGATAGACACTGTTGATGATGTGGATTGGTTTGGGGTTTCTCAGCCGGGACCAGGATCATATCAGCTCATGCTAACGGGAGCTGTTTCTGCTGAGATGTTGCAACAAGGGGCGACCCAAGTGCTTCCTATGGGGCAATTGTTTGATGTTGATCCAAGCCTTGGATCGATTCAGATACGGGTTTCAGCCAGTGCTGTTGGTTCGTATTCTATTGAGCTCAAGAAACAAAATCTTGATGACCATGCGAATGATGGTGCTGGAGCTACTCGCATCAACCGATATCAGTATGTTTCAGGTGATATTGGAGCGGTTGGGGATATTGATGTTTTTGAATACATCCATAATGGGTATAGCTGTCAGTACCTTACGGTGGAAAGTTATGGTTCGACGAATGTCATGATGAGTTATTATGGATATGTTGCGAGTATGCAATCAGTTCCTTGGCATACTTACTCGTACTGGACTGCGCAATTCTTTGATTGGGATAGTGGTACTGGTGGGAATTTTCGAAAACAAATCTATGCTTGTCCTGGGAATCATATGTATATAAAGGTGTCTCATCAGCAGAATCAAACGGGGGCGTATCAGATTCGAATGTATTAGAGGAGTAATGACCAATCTGTATCAATGAGCTATCAATGATCAATAATGAACAAGGAAACAAGGAAACAAGGAAACAAGGAAATGAAGAATTAAGAATGAACGATGGACAATGGGAAACTATAGATAATAAAAAATGCTTCTAGCTTCTAACAACTACTCACTACTCACTAAATATTATGACTAGTCCAGAACATTCGTCAGATGATGAAAAATTAGAGCGACTGCCATTGGTGCCACTTTCTGAGTGTCCGTCGGAGTTATATGTGCCTGAATATGACTATGTAGCAGAATTTGCACGGCAAAGAAGACCTGGATTTGATGAGAGGGCGTTTGTAGAAGAGTTGGGTTTGGATTATGATGCAATGCGAGCAGCTTTTCGTAGAGTAAGACCGGAAGCACTTCCTTCAATTGATGAATTGTCTGAGGGTTTTGAGAAGTCAAAGATTGCTGCTGAAAGACTGACTGCTTTTTTTTCACAAGGGGTTTCTCCAGAAGAAGCTGCTGAGAATGAAGCAAAATATAGAGCAGCTATGGAAGCGCTTGGTTTTGATCCCCTTAAAGGTAAGATTTCTTTTGGACTCGAGGCGGTATCTAATGAGCTGGGGAAGGCCGCTGGTCCCATAGGGAAATTGGTTGAGGAAGAGATCAAGGATTTATTGAGTGGGGCTGATAATCCTTTTTTACGAGATCGAAGACCTGAATTAGATCCGAAAAAATTGAAAGAAATCTCTGATGCAGCGGCTGTGAAATTGAAAGCTAATGGTGTAGATGCAGATGCTTTAGAGGCTTCTATCCTTGCCAATTTAGGTCAAAGTCCTCACTACCCCGGTGTTGGAGGGTATTCGAATCCAGGAATTATTTCAGCATTGCTTGGAGGATTGGGGAAAGCTATTGCTGAGGCTTGGGATGAGGATCCTAAAGATCCTAAAGATTCTAAGGATCTTAAGGAGGGGGAAGGAGAGTGAAGAGCTCAGGAGTATAAAGAGTGTAAGGAATTTAAGGATGCTAAAGGGTAGAGAGATATTAAAAAAAAGCCCAAGGAGATATTCCAAGGGCTTTTGTTTTTTTCTTCGTTTTATGAAGAGAGGAGTTCTGAGATTTTTTCTATAGATGGGTTGTATTCTTGAGCGACTTTTTCACCAGCAGCGTTATAGAACACGAGAGTTGTTTGCTGAGTAATTCCAAGTTCTTTTTTAAGGGCTGTTTCTTGATCAAAATCAGCTTTGAGCATGACGGTCCCAGCTGGGAGTTTACTCATCCCTTCTTCGAGTTTTTTATCAAGTGCACGACATACTGGACACCAAGTTGCGTGGAAGTTGATAACGACTGGAGTATTTCCTTTTAGCTCTGCTAATCGAGCTTCTGTATAGTTTTCTATTACAAAAGCTGAGTCTTTCATTGAAGTTTCTTCCATTTTTTCATCTTCCATCATTTCTCCCCCCATTTTTTCTTCATCCATCATTTGTTCATCCATCATTTCTTCTTCTTTCTCCTCTTTCATTTTTTCATCGTCCATCATCTTCTCATCGTCCATCATTCTTTCTTCTTTTTTTTCATCCATCATCTTTTCATCTTCCATCATTTTCTCATTTGACATTTTTTCGTCTTCCATCATTTTTCCGTCTTCCATTTCCATTGATGATTCTTCCATAACTTCTAAAGCTTTCTCGCTGGCTTCTTGTTTGCTGCAGGCACTGACGAGGAGTACTGCTATCAGACTTAAGCTGATGAATTTGAGTGATTTCATAAAGATGAATAATAAATACGGATGGGAGTATAGAGGATTGTTTTTCTGAGTACAGTAGTTTGGGATACAGGGGAAGAAGCTTAAGGATTTTAAGGAGTATAAGGGAGATATTTATTTAATTATCAGAACCTCGCGACTGCGCTCGGGGCAGGTTTTCAGAATTTGGGAGCATTGTTTTGATTGATTAGAACTCAGCTCCCGCTCTTAGGAGCTCTTTCCTCTCTTCTGCCGAGAGAGGTGTTAGGGTTTTTTAGGATTGGATTTTTGATGCTTTATTGATCATTGTGATTTGTTTATTGGTCATTAACACATAATGGTGTTTGTGGTACTTTTGATACGTCTTATTTTTTTATGTGTTTTCCATGGCTGCACTTACCATTGGTACTGTTACTGAGATCAAAGATAATGAAAATCGAGTTGGTCTGACGCCAGAGGGAGTGAAGGAATTAGTAGCTGATGGACACAAAGTCCTTGTGCAGAGACATGCTGGGAAGGGAGCGGGTTTTCACGATCATGAATTTATGGATGCTGGAGCGGAGATTCGTTTCGATGCTGAGTCGATAGCGAAAGACTGCGATATCCTCGTAAAAGTAAAAGAACCAATCCCGGCTGAGTATCACTTGCTTGAGCTGCTGAATGGGAAGATACTCTATACTTACCTTCATCTTTCAGGTGTGCCGAAGTCTCTGACAGAGAAGCTTCTTGCTGAAAATATCACGGCTATTGCTTATGAGACGGTAGAAGACGCTGACGGAGGTCTTCCTCTTTTGAAACCAATGAGTGAGATTGCTGGAGTTTTGGCGGTGCAATATGGAGCTGAGTATTTACAAAAGAAATATCATGGTCGAGGGAAGACTCTTGGAGAAATCTCTGGAGTAGAGCGAGCTCATGTTTTGGTCATCGGAGCGGGGATTGTCGGTCTTGCCTCAGCGAAGACGGCTGCTGGTATGGGATGTCAGGTGACGATCTTGGATATCAACGAAAAGGTAATTGTTTCTGCTGAAAGAGAAATGGCTGCTTATCTCGGTGAATACTTAATGGGGCATGTGGAGATCAAGATGTCGACTGAAGAGATTTTGAATGAAGAGCTTGCGAAGGCTGATGTCCTTGTTGGGGCGGTCTTGGTACCTGGTACAAAAGCTCCGAGGGTGGTTTCTGCTGAGCAGATTCATTTGATGAAGGATGGTGCAGTAGTTGTCGATGTCGCTATTGATCAAGGAGGTTGTGTCGAGGGAGCTCGAGCGACGACGCACTCTGAACCAATCTATGAGGTGGATGGGAAAATCTTCTGTTGTGTGGCAAATATGCCAGGGCAGGTGGCTTATCAATCTACTCAAGCGCTTACGAATGCAACCCTTCCATATCTGAAGAAACTTGCTAACGAAACTTCTCACTTAGCTTCATTGACTGAAGATCGAGGTTTTGCTCGTGGACTGAATACTTATAAAGGGAAGATTACTTTTGAAGCTGTTGCGAAGGATTTGGCTATGGAAGAGCAATATGATGCTTTTCAATAGGTGGAAGGATTTTAAGGAGTCTAAGGATCTTAAAGATCTTAAGGAGGGGGCTTTTAAATTTTCTGAATTATCAAATTTTCGTAATTTTCAGAATCTTTTTTCTTATCGACTGTAATGGAGATAGCTCATGAGTAATCTTAATAATCTTTTAGTTTAAAGAAGCTGAGTTTAATTTTTTTATATATTAAAGATTTCAGAATTTGGGAACATTTTTTGATTGATGTTTGAAACTTTGGGTTTTGTTTCGTATTTCCTCGTGCACTTGTTGCGGAGTTCGTATTTGATGTTTGGGATTTTTGATTGTGTACATATTTAGCTTTCCCTGTTATAATCCGCTCGCTTTTAGCATGTGCTAAGGGTTTTCCAAGACAATCTGCAAAGGAGTGGCTTATGTCATCAAAGCCTGTAAAAAAAGTTTTTCTGATGTTTGTGGGCGTTATAATGCTTTTAGGAGGATTAATTGGTTTCTCTTTCTCACTGTATTTCTTCCCAGAACCGTCGGTTCTAGCATTTTTTTCTGTCCTTCTGTCCTATTTCATCTTGTGTTTAGGAGCAGTCATTCTCGACTCTGTCACCCCAGAGTATGAGGCCTAAGCAGTTGTCTTGGTCTCTTTCCGTTCTTTCATTATGAGGATCTTTATCGCCCTGGATATGAGGGTGTTTTTCTGGTATAATGGTGAGAAATAAAAAATAAAAAACTATGTCAAAAAAAACTGTCATGAAGATGTACCTTGCTCTTTTTACGCTTGGTCTCGTACTTATGAGCTCGTCAGTGCTTCTTTTAAGAGGTCAATTTAATGATTTTTTTGGAGCACAAATTTTTGAGGAGGGGGAGGGAGGAGTAATTATAGAATTATCGGAGGATGGAGAGGATGGAGAGGATGGAGAGGATGGAGAGGATGGAGAGGATGGAGAGGATGAGGAGGATGAGGAGGATGGGGAGGAAGAAATTATTGAATTATCAGAATTATCGGAATTTTCAGAATCAGGAGAATCGGAAGGCAATGAAGAAGTGTTGGAAAGTGTTCAAGAGGAGGATGAGGAGTTGGATGAAGAAGTAATTATCGAATTTTCAGAATTTTCTGAATCAGAGGACAATGAAGAGGTATTGCAAGATGCTGAAGGGGGGGATGCGGAGGAAGGAGAGGGGGAAATTATCGAATTTTCCGAATTATCAGAATTATCGGAAGATGAAGGTAGTGAAGGGGTGATGGAAGAGGAGGAAGAGGAGGATGGAGAGGATGTAGAGGGGGAAATTATTGAATTTTCAGAAGCTCAAGAAGTTCAAAATTCACGAAGTTCTCAAGGACTAGATCAGGAGTTAGATGAAGATTTTAGAGAGGAAGAAGGGATTACAGAGTGGCTTCAGCATTTCCCAGAGATTACAGAAGAAATCGTTGATGACTTCATGGATCAAGACCTGGATGCTGTATCGGTTATTGAGACTGATGAAGACTTGATTCAAGGAGATGTTTCTCAAAGGGATCTGGATACTCAGGTACAGATTTTGGATGAATCAACCCTTAATGCTGAAGAGTGGGTGAGTCGTGATCACAATGAAAAACTCAAAACTGTACAAGAGAAAACCTTGAGTGCTGCTGAAACAGAGCAATTTTCATCACTAAATGTTGCTGAGATTGATCTTTTTACTGAGGATATTCAACAGCAAAAAGTGGTGGCTATAGCTGATAAAAATCAACTCAAATCTGAATCAAAAGTAACGATGGATAAACAACTCAAGCAGATTGATTATGAGGCTGCTGGAGTGACGCTTTCTTTATCTCCTCAGACAGGAGACTATAAAGCTGAAGTGTCTCATGGTCTTATCCAGTATGTTGATGAAGAGGATCCCAATCAGCTGTTGGTTTACCATTATTTAGATGAAGCTTTGGGGCCTGATGGGGTAATACGTGCTGCACAGAAAGAATGGATTATCCTGCTTGAAGCTCCAGATGAAGATCTTTGGATTTATGAATGGGAACTAGGAAATGCGGATCAATTTCAGGTCACGAAAGATCCTGATACGAGTGTGTATAGTATCAATCCTAAAGGATATGATGATGCTTATAACTTTTTGATTCCTCGGACTTTTTATCTCGATGCGAATGGTCAAAAACACTTCGATATTGATTTGAGATATGAGGATGGGGTTTTCCGTATTGAGTTGGAAAATAACGCTTCTATTGCTTACCCGATTGCGATTGACCCGACGATTTTCTTGCCTCTAGGATCGGGAGATGTTGAGGATGAATCAAATGAAGAAGAGATTGATGATGAAGAAGTTTTTAATGTTACAGAGCTTGATCCACTACGAAAATTTGCTCGCCTACCTCTTGGTTTTGAAACAAATGAAGGGCAGGTTGCAAATGGTATTCGTTTTATGAGCTCTGCTTCTCAGTACCATTTGAGCTTTTATGACGACCAAGTGCATTATGATCTCTATGATTCAGATAGACAGCAATGGGATCGTTATCGACAAAGCTTCGTGAATGCTCGTGATGTGAATCCATTGCCTGAAGATATGCTTCCTGGGAAATCGAGTTACTTCATGGGGAATGATCCTGATCAGTGGAAAACAAATATTGATCAGTATGCGACTCTTCGTTATGAAGATTTGTATTGGGGAGTTGACCTGACTTACACCGGTACGAAAGGGGCTCTTAAGTATCAATTTGAAGTTGATCCAAGAGCAAATTACGAACAGATAGAACTCGAGTATGATTTCCAAGATGAAGAAGGAAGATCAGTGCCGGTTTCTTTATCTCTTGATGATGAAGGCAGATTGATCGTGAGCCATGCTGATGGGTTTTTGATAGAAGAAGCTCCCTATGTGTATCAGATCGATGGAGAAAATATTTTTCCTAAGCGAGCACAATTTGAATTACGAGGTGGCGGAAGATTTGGTTTTCAAATAGAGAAGGTTCAATCAAGTCTGCCTCTTATTATTGATCCTCTCTTAAACTACTCCAGTTACCTTGGAGGAGCTGGTATAGGGGAGAGTGTCGATGTGTTTCATGTGGATGATTTTGGAGCCTTGTATATGGCTTCTCAACAAGATATCGGTCAAAGTCCTACGCCTGTCTCAGGTGCTGGATCTTCTTTTACGATTATAAAGATGAATCCGAGTGCGACAGCGGTCTTGATGAGTATTACGCTCGCGGGGACAAGTGCTACGGATGTTTTTGGAGACGCAGCTGTTGATGCTGATGGAAATATTATCGTCGTGGGGACAGCATTTTCTAATGATTTTCCGGTTCTCAATGAGCTTCAAGGTGCGAGAAGCGGTACTCAAGATGCTTTTGTTAGTAAGATCGCTGCTGCTGGAGATAGCCTTCTTTTTTCCACGTATTATGGAGGAACGGATGTGGAGCAAGCTGATACGGTGGCGATTGATTCTTTGAATAATATGTATGTTGCAGGGATTGTTGATTCTTCTGACTTCTCGACTTCTACTCCTTTTCAGGCGGCTCTTGCTGGTGCTGCAGGTACAGATGCTTTCTTTATGAAAGTGAATGCTTCAGATAACAGTTTGGCCTATGCCAGTTATTTAGGAGGGAGTGCTGGAGCGACTGGAGAAGTGGTCACTGATATGCTTGTGGATGCTAGTCAGCGCATACATATTGCTGGGAGTACCGATAGTGTGAGTTTCCCACTGGTATCAGAAATCCAGACTTCCCAAGGTGGAGGAGATGGATTCTTTGCGAGAGTGGCTGCAGATGGTCAGTCTTTAGAGTTTTCGACGTATATTGGTGGAGCTGCTGCAGATGAAGTGAAAGCTTTGGCCGTCACTCCTGCTGCTAAGGTGGTTTTGGCTGGTGATACTGCGTCTGTAGATTTCCCTGTCACTGGAGGAGCTTTCCAAAATTTTAATCGTGGAGATGATGATGGTTTTGTGACGGTCCTGAATGCAGGTCTTACAGCATACGAAGCTTCGACGTATATTGGAAGTCTTGATGATGATGAAATCGCATCGGTGCTGGTGGATACGCAGCGACAATATGCTGTGGTAGGGACGACTGATTCTTTGACTTTCCCTTCTAAAACGAGTTTCTACGATAATTTTCCCAGCGATACAGATCCTGAGCTTTTTGTGACTCTTCTCACAGATGATTTGTCAGGCTTGGTGTACTCGACTTTTCAAGGAGGGTCAGATGCTGATAGAGCATCATCAGCTATCATAGATGCATCAGATAACATTTACGTAGCTGGGAGTACTACTTCTGATGACTTTAGGACAGCAAGTCCTTTCCAAACTGCTCGGAATGGTGCTTCTGATGGGTTTTTCTTTTCAATTTCTAGACGACTTGTACCTGTCATCACGGGGACTGCTGGTGATACTGAAATAACGATCAATGAATGGGAACCGCTTGACGGTGTGAATATCTCCGATGAAGGCGCAGATATTACTGACTATACTTTTGAAGTGTATGAGGATGCTGCTTTGACCGTTCCGTTTGCTTTTGCTGATGCTGTGAGCCCTACACCTGCTGACACCACGATTACAGGACTGACGAATGGAGAAAATTATTTCGTGCGTATTCGAGCGCTGAGTTCTTTTGCAAATAGTGCGTATTCGAATGTAGTGGAATTGACCCCCTCTCCGGGAGTGGTCGATATGGAGTTGATCGTGACTTCTACAGATTATGGTGGTGATGATGTGTCTTCTGGTATTACTGATGGTGTTTCTTTTGATGGCAATGATTTTACTCCAGGGTTTGCCGATAGTGGAGCAACGAATTTTAGTTTTGCGAAGAGTTATGATTTTACTTCTGGAAGTAGTGTTGCTGTTGAAGCTGATCTAGGCGCTCCTGTGTTGAAGACCCTTGCTCCTGGTGCAACGGTATTAGCTTTGGGAGATGATGAGATCAGTGCTGACCAAAACTTTCCTTTTCCAGTGCTGATATACGGAGTTAATCAGACTACATTTAGAGTTTTGAGTAATGGCTCGGTGGTTACTGGTGGGTCTGATGATACGATTACTACTACTTCTGATGGTTGTTGTTCTGGTAATAACCCTGTTGATAGCCAATCTGTAACGGATGGAGATGATTTCTTGATCGATATTGTTCATTCTGATTTGGACCCTACTTCGAATGGGACGATTAGTTATGGCCTGAATAATGCTGACCCTACGGAATTTGTCATCTTCTTCGATGATGTTGAAGGTTTTGGTTTTGGATCTGGAGTAGGAGGTTTTACAGGACAAGCTGTTTTCCGACAAGGATCTACAACGAGTTCTACTCCGGGGAAGATTACCAGTGTGGTGGCGACACCAAATGATGGGCAAATTACATTGGATTTTACTTTACCAGTGGTTACTCCTGCTGTGACAGATGTGATCGTAGAGGTAGACTCAGGAGAAGGATTTGTAGTAGTCAATGATGGAGTGGCTGCCGTTTCTCAGATTGTTCTCACAGGACTCACAAATGGAATCCCGCATGCTATCCGATTGAAGGCCCAGAACTCTGTGGCTGATGGGGAATATTCAGATACTGCGGTGATAACTCCTCAAGGTCCGAATGGAAAAGTTGAGATCCACGTGTTTTCTACTGAATCAGTAGGGAATGACATGGTGACTGGGGTTGCTGACCATATCAATGGAGGAGGAAATGATATTAATTCTTTTGGTCCTACGAGTACTGACTATGCCGGACCAAATGCAGCCGGAGCTGAAGTGGCTCGTACTTATACCTTTTTCCCAAATTCTCTTTCTGTGTCTGAGACAGTTCAGGCCGTGGTAGCTAAAGATGCTATCCCAGGAGCGACAGTGCTTGCTATAGGAGATGAAGAAATAAGCTCTGAAATCACCATTCCTTTTGATATCAATATTTATGGAGAAAGCTACGACAAGATTGCTATTGGTGATAATGGATTTATTTATGGCGCTGGAGCTAATGGAGTAGTGGATAGTTCAGATACGGCATTCAATTCTGATTCTATGGCTAGTCAAGGCATTACTGATACCGATGATCATCTTTTTGCTGGGATATGGCATGACTTGGATCCCAGCACGAATGGTGTTATTTCCTATGGAGTGACTGGATCAGCTCCTAATCGTGTTTTTATCGTTGAATTTGATGATGTCGCTGCTTTTGGTGGTACAGATGCGAATAGCTTTCAGATCAAATTTTTTGAAAGTGTTGATGCTATTCAAGCCCTTACTGTCGGTGGAGTTGAAAATCCAACAAACCTTTTGGAACCGGCAGGTTTTCAAGCGACTTGTGATCCTGCAGCGGCTGCTGACCTTGTGAACTACAGGCTCCAAGTGGCCTCTGATGCTGGTTTTGCCAATATCGTATATGACAGTGGTGAGACTGCTATGGCTGCCTGTACTCCGGGTACTTTGAGTCCTGTCTTTACTGTTCCAGAGTTGATCCCTGATAGTACGACATACCGATGGCGTATTAAATTTTGGACGGCTGCTGGTACTGAGGCTGCTGCGACCTTTAGTCCTGGTACAGATACTTTAAGTTTCTTCCCAGATGCTCAACCACCAGTAGGTACTGTGCAGCTTGCGGGTGGAGTAACGGATGTGACAGATCCATTAGTGGATTTAGAGCTTCAGGCTTTCGATGTGAATGGTCATGGCCAAACGGCTATAGGCGGAGTTGCTGGAGGTATTGCTGCTTATCAAGTGTCGAATGATAATGTTACTTTTTCCCCAGAGGTACTGATTCCATTTCCTTATACTAATGGAAATACTATTACGATTACTGATTGGGATATCACGGATGCTGCTTTTGGAGGGGATTCAAATGATGGTCAAAAGACTGTTTATATTAAGCTTCGAGATCGAGTAGGGAACTTGAGTAACTCAACCTGGACGCAAACTCTGAATGCAGATTTCAATGCTGGAACGGTATCAGGTGGAGTAGTTACTGGTGATAGTGTTGAAATTTCAGGTTTAGGATTGGGTACTATAGGAGCTTGGACTAGTGCTGTGGTAGATCCTATGCCTGGAGAAAGACGTAATCCTGCTTCTGGAGTGATCAATGGTTTGATGTATGTGGCGGGTGGAGAAAATAATGTTGGAGATGAGCAAAATTCACTCTTCATCTTTGATCCATCTGCAGCTGCTGGTGCTCGATGGTCAACTGGTCCAACTATGCCTGCTGCACGTGCTTTCATGGATGCCGTAGTTCATAATAACCTGCTTTATGTCTTCGGGGGTACAGATATTGCGAGTAACTCTCAAGATGATGTCTATGTCTTCGACCCTACTGCGAATGCTGGTCTTGGTCAGTGGAGTACTCTCACTGCTTCAGGTGCTGATAGGAGTTTCTATGCTTCGGCCCTGATAGGTGACAACTGGTATATCTTCGGAGGGAATGATGCGGTGAGTACTGATACGACACTTCGATATCATATCCCTAGTGATACGTGGACGATTGCTGGCTTGGCGACTATGCCAGTGACAAAAAATGGTCACACTGCTGAAGCTATAGGAGGGCTTGCTTATGTTTTTGGAGGGAGTCGTACGATTGGTATACCTGATCTGAAAGATGTTTTGATCTTTGATCCAAGTGCAGCTGCAGGTGCTGGAACTTTCACGGTGGGGACGAGTAGTCCAAATGATCATGCTTTCTCTTGTTCAGTCGTTCAGGGTTCAGAAATTGTCGTGATTTCTAATGCCCTTCTTGGGAATGAAACATTAGTAGATACCTATGATCCTACTGGTAATGGCGGACTCGGATCATGGGATACAAGTTTTGTGGATCTTCCAGACCAACAAACTGAGTGTGCTGCGGAAGTCCTCTCTGACACCTTGGTGCTTGCTGGTGGATTTAATGGGGCTGATAGGCTGTCTACTGTGTTGTATGGGCCATCAAGCCTGGGAACTATTGCTACGGTCAGTTCGAGCGTTTTTGATGCTCATAGTTCTACAGAGTTTCAAGACATCCAATGGACGAAGACTACACCTGCTGGGACTTCAGTGTTGATGTCTTATCGAGCTTGTACTGTGTCTGACTGTTCGGATGGGGTTTTCGCCCCTACCGCAGGTACTGATGCACTGAGCGTGATTAACTTTAGTCTTACTCCTTTCAGATACTTCCAATGGCAGGCGACTTTGAATGGAAATGGTTTGGCTACGCCAAGTCTTGATAGCGTTGCAGTGGAGTATGACGGAGCTATCCCAGTGGTCTTTAACTTTGGAGCTGGGGCTGCTGGTGGAGGAAGAAGAAGAATTGATCCTCCAGGTGAAGACCCTCCAGATGAAGACCCGATACCTGGACCTACTCCTGTAGAAAACCCAGAAATCATTCCTGATGAGGAGCAACCGCCACAACCCCCACCGATTCCTCCTTTTGTAAGGAATGCTCCTCCAGGACCAGATCGAGATCCAAGTTCTCCGCCTCCTCCAGCTGTGCCTCCCTTTGACTTTACTATCTTCGATCCGCCTCCTGGATTTGACCCAGACCCAGAAACGAAGAGAGCTCAGGATATTCTTTTTAAAGCGGTGTGTATTAATACTATTCGAAGAAAATCTGCGGAGACTATGAGTCTTTTGGAAGCATATGCTTCTCGAGAAATGCGTTTTAGAATGCTTCCAGAACCTCTGCGAGATTACTTGACTGAGTATCGTCAAAAATTGATTTTCAAGCCTACTCTGATTGATGTTTTTGCTTCACTTGCTCCAGAGCAACTTCGTCCCGACTTTGATGAAGTCGTGAGTGTGCTTCGTAAAGCTGATGAACAGTTTTATGACTTAGCAGAGCTTTCAAAGGTTATTGTGTTGTCTACCACTATCTGTGAAGCCCCTGCTTTGCAAAGAGATGAAGTACGTACTGCACAGTATATCGATAACGATAATGAGCCCTATTGGTTCAAAGGATATATTGATCTGATGTCAGGTGCTATTGAGCGACACTTTGGGGTCAATCTAGAAGCTTGGACTCCGATTACACACTTTGATCTTCTCCAGATCCTTGATGCTTATCTGACGTATATCGAGGAGGAGTTGATAGGGAAAGGGTAGGGGGAGTTGAGGATTTTAACGAGTTTAAGGAGCTTAAGGAGTTTAAAGAGTTTAAAGAGGAATATATACCGTTAAAAGGTGGGTAATTTTCGAATTTTCGAATTTTCAATTTTCGAAATCTGGGAACAGTGTTTTGATTGGGTTTTGTTTCATATTTCGACTTTGATTTTGGGATTTCTTTGTATCTTCATCGCTTTAAAAGCTATCTTTTTAGGCTTTTCTATGCTATAATATTTAGATAAGAGATATACATATAAACATTTGTTATTATGCCAGAAGAACTTATACCAATGTCAGACTTGGATTTATCTGATGCTCTTGATAAGCAGAAAGAAGAGCCTTCTTTACCTAAAGAGGAAAGTGAACAGGCAAAAGAAATCAAGCGTGGAAAAGATAAAATCAAAGCTTTGGAGTCTTCCAGTGTTTCTGGTGATTTGAAGGAGCTAATGAATGGATGGTTGGAGCAAAATTTGAGTGGTGAATCATTGAATGCTTATGTAGATAAAGTTCGTGAAAATCCTAAGAAGATAACGATTACTTCTCTGCTTGAGGGGATTTCTGAAACGCTCTTGAATCAAGATAAAGATTTGAAAAAACAGTTTGATGATGGGGAAGTGACTGTGATGCAGCTTGCGGATAATGCTTTGGATACGGTCCTTATTGCCGGACGAGAGGCTATGCCTACTGAAAAGTATGCTGAATTTGTGGATGGGGTTCAAAAAGCTACTCGTTTACCTTCTGAAAATAATGAAGAGTTTGTGGGCTCTAGGGAAGGTATGGAAGAATTCACTCCAATGTTAAAGGTTGAAGATGTTGTTAAAGCTAAGATAGCTGAACTTGAGGAATCTCAATATTCTACTCAGTTGAGAGAGTTAATGAATGGGTGGTTAGAACAGCATTTGAGTGGTGATGTTCTTAAAAGTTATGCTGCCGATGTTAAAGAGCATCCAGGTAATTTTACTTTACCAATTCTCTATAAAATGATGTCTAAAGAGTTAGAAAAAGAATACTCTGGATTAAATGCAGGTCAGCTTGTCGATGTTGTTTTTGAAACTCTTTTCTCGGATGCTTTAGGAAATCTAGAAGAAGGCGAAGTTAAGAAGAGACATGATATAAAGAATTTATCGAATGGGGTCAATAATGTATTGTCCTTATCATCTGATAATGAATCATTGACTGCTTAGAACTCATCCTCCTTCGTTTCTCCCCCCTCAAAAAACCAGCCCCAGCTACGGATGGATAAATCCTCCGTTCTTACGAGCTCCTTCCTCTCTTTTGACGAGAGAGGTTTTGGGGTGTTTTAGGTTTTGTTAGGATTGGAGTTTTGGTATTGGGGTTTGTTTGGTGTTTCGACTTTGATTTTTGTGATTTAAGCATTGTGATTTGATTGAAAATTAGAAATTGACCCCGCAGCTTTTTTACCAGTGCGTGCGGGGTTGAAAACTGAATATTGGCTCTCTTTTCAAGTCTTTCGAAGCTGTCTTTTTAGGCCAAAAAATGCTATAATAAGGGTAATAGAACTGGTTTTTTGATCGTTTTCGGATGGAACCTACGGGTTTGATTCGACAGGAATATTCCTGATTTGATTGAAGGATGATCCAGTTGTCCCGCGTTGTGGGATATCTCCGTTCTTGGTAGGCCATCTGTACGATTTTGGGCTTATGAAGGGTAGAGGAGTCTTCTATCACATTGTTATGTCTATACTCGATGTCATTGGCGTGGTCTTGCTGGCTATCGTCGCTATCGTTCTCGCCTATAATATTTTGTTCTCGCTTGTTGCGTGGTTTATTCGCAGTAGTCAAAGAACTGCATACAAGAAGGAAGATATGGTATTGATCCGGATGTTGGTGCCAAAAGAGGATGAAAAGGCTCCGACGAAAGGACCTATTGTGATGGAACAAATCTTTAATACTCTTTATGGGACGAAGAGGTCTTTGTCTTTTATTGATCGACTGCGAGGGAAAGCTCAGCCTCGTATGAGTTTTGAAATAGCTCATATTGAGGGGCAGATATTCTTTTATGCTTATGTCCCTAAGGCTTTTCAAAAATTAATGGAGGGGCAGATCTATGCGCAGTATCCGGAGGTTGAGATGGAGATCGTTGAAGATCACATTGGGATGGCATTGGATCCAGTGGAAGTGAAGGAAGATAAAGGGCTAATGGAGAAGGTCCAAGGTCCAAGGGCCAAGGGCCAAACTCTATCTACGGAGGTTTTGGGTGAAGAAGCTTTTGCTTTTCAAGGGGTAAATACAGGTGAAGTAGCAATAGCAGAGTTGGGATTGATTGAGCCTTTTATTTGGCCTTTTAAGACTTATGATTTCTTTGTCGATAAGGATGATAAGACTCAAGTGGATACACTTTCTTCTCTGACTTCTGCGATGAGCAAGCTGAATAATGAGGCTGATCAGGCTTGGTTTCAAGTGGTGATCAGGCCTGCAGAGAGCTCTTGGCAGAAATATACGCGAGAAGTTTACGATATGCTCAAAGAAGGATATTTCAATCGTTGGGCTTGGAGTAAGGGGAGTATCATTAGCTGGTACCCTGTGCCTCATTGGTGGCACCACTGGTTGGTGAAAGTACCGCTGACTTTTATGATGAAGATTTTGTGGAGGATGTTTGGACTTTTCAAACCTCTTGAAGGTGGGACTTTGGTAGAGAAGCAAGAGGTGGGTTTCAGTGTGTGGGAGATACCGGCACGGAAGGTTTCTAAGATTGGTTTCCAAGCTTCAGTGCGAGTAGGGTATATGACTCGATCAGGGGATATGCCTGGTGCGAAACTGAAAGTGAGGGAAATGGCTTCAAGTTTTAATCAATTTCACTGGCCTGAGGTCAATGGTCTCGGTATCAAAAAATTTGCTGATACGACGAGTACTGCCGGGCGTAAGCTCTATGAAAGAATGCAGTATCGTCTGATAGAGGAGCCTCATATCCTTACTGTGGATGAGTTGGCGACTATCTACCATCTCCCCATGTGGAATCTTGAAACGCCAAATATTGCTTGGGTGAGAGCTAAGAGATTGGAACCGCCAGCGAATCTCCCACAACCAAAAGATTTTGATGATTTGACGCTTCTTGGGAAAACCAACTTTCGAGGAGAAGAAAAAGACTTTGGAATAAAGATCGGAGATCGTCGACGACATATGTATATCATCGGTAAGACGGGTATGGGGAAGTCTACAGTCCTTGAAAATATGATCTACGATGATATTCAAAAAGGACGTGGAGTGGCGATAGTCGATCCTCATGGAGAGTTAGCTGATAAGGTGACGGCGATGATCCCTCCGCATCGTATCAATGATGTGGTGATTTTTGACCCTTCTGATTCGGATCACCCAGTGTCTTTTAATATGCTTGAAGTGAAGACTCCTGAGCATAGACCGCTGGTGGCTTCTGGATTGGTCGGTGTTTTCAAAAAAATGTATGCCGATAGTTGGGGGCCTCGTCTGGAGTATATTTTAAGAAATTGTATCCTTGCTCTTACAGAATACGAAGGAGCGACTCTACTCGGTATTCCTCGGATGCTTGTTGATCCTGTTTATCGAGAGAAGGTGGTCGAGAAGATCACGGATCCGGTGGTGAGGGCTTTCTGGGTGGATGAATTTGCAAATATGTCTGACAAGCTTCGGACTGAGGCTATTTCTCCGATTCAAAATAAGGTGGGACAGTTTCTCTCATCTCCAATCATTCGGAATATCTTGGGGCAAGCGAAGAGTTCGATTGATATTCGATTTGCTATGGATACGAAAAAAATCTTTATCGTAAACCTTTCAAAAGGGAAGATTGGTGAAGATAACTCTTCTTTGCTTGGTTCGATGCTGATTACGAAGTTTCAACTGGATGCGATGAGTCGTGCGGATATCGATGCCGATGAACGTGAAGATTTTTATCTGTATGTGGATGAGTTTCAAAACTTCGCTACTGATTCTTTTGCGACGATCCTTTCTGAGGCTCGTAAATATAAGTTGAATCTCGTGATGGCCAATCAGTATGTGCAGCAGATGGAAGAAGATGTGATGTACGCGGTATTTGGTAATGTGGGGACACTTATCTCATTTCAAGTAGGTTTTGATGATGCGGAGTATTTTTCTAAGCAGTTTGCTGAGGTGGTGATGCCGCCAGATATTATTTCAATGCCGAAGTATACGACTTATATTCGTCTTCTGGTCGATAACATGCCCACTCCGGTTTTTTCTGCAATGATGAGCCCACCGGTAGATGTGGATATGAATTCTGATACCCGTAAAAAAGTTTTGCAGGCTTCTCGTGAGAGATATGGGAAACAACGGCTCTTGGTAGAGGACAAGATTAAACGTTGGAGTACTTCTATCGCTGCTCCTGAGATGAAGAAAGCAATGATTGCTGCTGCAGCTGGTTCCGGAGGAGCTGGTGTGCGTTGGCGCTATGACCGGAATAAAAAAGAATTTGAAGAGCTTTTGAAGAGTGCTGGGAAGAAGTTTCAAACGCTTGAGCGTGCTCAATTTGAAAAGTATGATGTCAAAGATGCGGTGAATGAAATGGTGTATCAGGTGCCTGCGGAGAGATTGCTTATTCATTCTCGGATTGATACTCAAGGAAAGAGTTTCAACCGAAAGGAAAACAATATCATGATCTATAAATACGATGAGAAAGATCTCAAGAAGCAAGAGCTCGTTGCTGAGGTGAATAAGGCCCCAGGATGGCAATTGGGTGTGAATAAAGCTATCGGAGGAGGCTTCCGATCACCTAAAAATCAAGAAGAGATGGAGGGAGCTTTTAAGAAGGAAGGCTTTGAGTTTGAAGTAGTAGAGCGGAAGGATTTTGAGAAGTATGGCCTGGAGAAGGCGTTGAACGAACTGGTTTATAAAATACAGGTCAAGGGTCAAGAGTCGAGAGACAAGGAGAAGGGGAACCCCTCTACCCCTCAACAAAATGGAGGGGCATCTCCTCTTAAGAGTGGAGAGTTAGGGGTCACTCAAGAGTTCGTGGTGGTGAGCGCTTTGGATCCGCAGGGAGGCTGCTTTACGAGGAATCCAGATCAGTTTATTCGGATTGGACAAGTGGTGAACAAAAAATTTGATCAAAAAATAGAAGTGAAGAAGAGTTTGGAGTGGATTGAGGAGTTGGAAGGGAAATTGAAGGGATTGAAGTAAGGGGTATAAGGATTTTAAGGAGCTTAAGGAGCGTAAAGATCTTAAGGAGAGGAAAAAATTGAAGAAATAGAGATATTTGCAGTTTGTGTAATGCTTGTGATTCTTGTTTTTGAGATGAATGACTTAATGAATTTGGGTAGGATCAAGAACCCATACTCATCGAGTATAGGTCCGTTGGGAATGCTAGTTTTTTTCTGCCTTTCTTAGATCCTCCTCATCCGCGATTTTACCCGCGACATCCTTTACGATCTGAGTGAGATCTTTTGCCATTTCCTTGGGCGTCCCGAGTTTTTCCAGGGTGAATTGAGCTATGAAATTAGAGACCGATGCATTGAGTTCTTCTTTCTCCTCTTCATCTGCTTGTTCGATGCCGAAATTGAACGCTTCAGCTAAGAAGCCAGGATCTGCGAGGTGGTTTCTTGTTGCATTGTGAATTTCTATTAATTTATCTTTTTCTTCTGGAAAGAGTTTTCCAGAGAGGCAGATAAACAAGTTGGAGAATAGTTCTAATGCTTCGCGATCATGCTTCATGAGAAGCAGAAGCAAGTTGAAGTGATAAGTGTTCATTTTGCCTCTGTTTTTTTCATCCTCTTTTGGAGGAGGAGTTGGTTTTACAGTCATTATGACCTATTTTCTATCAGCAGTGAGCAGCGCTGACTTTGTTTTAAAAAAGGGACAGTAAGTAAGCATTTCCTAACTGATGATAGATGGTTTTTTTAAGGATCTGGATACTTTATTATACTTTTATTTTTTATTTTTGTCAATTATTTTGGACGATGTATATCGTATGTAGATTGATGTTAAAAGAGTATTTTTCTTGTTTTATAGATTATTTTATTAAAAAAACAGCCTCTTTGGAGAGGCTGAATCTTGTTTGTTTTTTAGAGTTCTTTATTTTTCTTCCTTACCGTTGAAGTAGATAGCTACTTTTGCTTGGCTTTGCAGTTTGAAAGGAATTCCGTTGACTTCGAATTGTAGTTCGAAGAATTCATTTTTCATCGCTTCGTCACGGAGGATCACTCGGAGGTCTTGTTTTGAGACGGCGATTTTTTCTTCTTGATCGAGGACTTTTTCACGGAGTTCGTTGTAGGTTTTGTCTTTTTGAAATTCTGCTTCGACACGATCTTTTTCTTCGTTTATTTGCTGAGTGAATTC
>CAYGQA010000006.1:0-72412 GCA_964352145.1 uncultured Candidatus Peribacteria bacterium | reverse complement strand
AAAAAACTGTCCTTAGAGGAGTTAAATCCAATGAATTCACTATCTACTCATTACGCATTACTATTGCAATAATAAAACATAATTAATAATCCTGTCACCTCACCAGATCTCGTCAGAAAGTCAAAATTCTGCTATAATGGAATGAAATAAAAATAAAAATGCTCAAAAAAATCCAAGAACTCGGGACGCCGATCGCTCTGACTTTGATGTCAGTAGTGTTTGTCGTGGGATTGCAGATTAGTTTTGAGACCGGGAGAAACTATCAAGCGCAACTCATAGAAGCTCAGCAAATGAGTGGAGCTTCGATAGCGGCTTTGCCTCTACAAAGAGCAATAACAATACAGCGTCAAGAAAACCCAGTGAGTGAAATATTAAAAGCTTTTCAAGAAAAAGCGCTAAGTCTATTGGGAAAAAATTAAAAATAAAACTATGTCAGGAATATTAAAACATCAATATCGTGAGTATGAAGATTCACTCTTGAGGGTGAAGCGTCTGTTGTATGTTGCTGAGACAGGGGATCAAGATACAGATAAAGCAAAGCAAAGCCCAGAAGCAAAGAGGCAACAAGAACATACTGAGGAGCTGCAGGAGTTTTTTGGGATAGAACCAGCTGAGGCACAAAAGAAACGTTTGGAGGTAAATGGAGAAAGAGACGAGGCAATCAAGGATTTATTTAAAAAATTCAAAGGGAAAAGCCGTATTGGTGGATGGATGAAGAGCTTTAAATGGGAAGAATCTGGAAGACATAGTAATGACACAAAAAAATCAATTTCTACAAAGGTAGGTGAAATAGCTGAAGGAAGAGTAAAAAAAATTGTAGATGATATAGATGGATGGAGAGAAAAAAATTATTACCTCAATACAGAGACTAATCGGCATACGGAACTTACTTTGACATTGTTAAATGAAAAATCGATTGTATTGGATGAGTTTAAAGGATCAATAGAAGAAAAAATAAAAGAAGAGCAAGGACAACTTGATGGAGTAAAAAAAGGTATATCAGCCATAAAAGAAGCACACAAAGGTTGGTTTCAAAAAACACCAAAACTACCTCCATTGGATGATATTAACGACCGAATCAAAAGATATAGCGAGATGAAAGAAGCAGTGAAGACACTAACATCTGAGAATGAGGAGGAACTAAAAGAAAAGAAAAAAGAAGAAGAGGCACTTCAAGGAAAAGAGAGTATTATTACTGAAATGATTCTCGCTAGAGCTCCTGAGTTAGGATCTGAACTTGATGAAGCATTGATGCAGGCAACTTTAAGTAATGATATATCAAAGTTCACACCTTTTTTGATAAAAAATAGAGACCTTCTGAATATTACTGAGCTTGAAAGAGACGTGATTCTTCAGATGCTCAATACATTTTTCCTTGAGAGTAAAATAGCTACTGATTATTATCTCAATCAACAACGAGAGATAGGGAAACTCAATAGAGAAGAAGATGATATAAAAACTAGGACTGAAAGACTGAAAAGCACTCCTAGAATTAAGAATATCAACATAGGTCTCGGTGATGGGGAAGCAAAATTTAGGATTATTGGGAGAAAAAATAGTGGAGATAAAATCTTCTTACAAGATGGAGAAGATAAAGCAATTCTGGATTTTAGTAAGAAAAATGAGCCTCGATTGACCCTTGTTGAGAAAAATGAGCCTCCAAAGAGTTATAAATTGAAAGTACCTCCAAAAAATGAAAGAGAGGGCGAAGACAAGAGGCAGGTGAGTCTTACAGCAATGGAGTTTTCTGCAGATCTGATTGACTTGAAGCCAGTAGAGGACGCATCATAAAAAAAATAATTAAAATACTATGCCAACAGAACAAGAACAGATAATGACCATCATCGACCAAATATTTGCCTCAAATCTGATCCCAGAATCGCATAAGGTGAAATATGTAGAACATATCCGAGATAATGGACTGACTGAAAAGATGCTTGATGAGCTGGAGAAATTTTTTACGCAAGAAGCGGCAGAGCTCGATGCGAGTATTGCGAAAAAAGAAGCCTTGGTAGCTGGGCTTGATCAAGAAATCGCTGCGGAGCGAGCTCGAGTAGACGAAGAACAGGCTGAAATGCTACTTGCTTATCATAAACGTGCTGAGCAAGACGTCGAAGATGTCAAAAATCGTCTAGAAAAACTGGAAGAAGAAATCGAGGATATCGCTGAGGAAAGCCAGCAAGAAGTGGAGCATGAGCAGGAAGATGCGATTCGAGCGAAATTGGGGTTGAAATAATCTAGCAATCCAAAGCATCTTAAAGATGCACTCTGATGATTAGGTTTTTTTGGTTGTATGAGACTCTGAGAGGAGTGTAATGATCTCACCCCACTTCACTTCGTTCGTCACCCCTCTCTTTTCCAAAGAGAAGGATTACTTGGTAAGTGTAAGTAATCCAAAAAATCCAGAAGCTCTTTCGGGAGAAGAGAGGAAGGAGCCCGTAAGGGCGGGAGCTGAGTTCAAATCAATCTTAGCCACTCTTCCAAAATAGGCTAAAAAATGCTATAATAAGGAGATAAATCCTTCTTTTTGAAGGAAATCTCACGAAATAAAAAGAAAAAAAATGATGCATTTTCACCGACAGACCGATGCTTCGACATGGCTTCAAAAAAGAGCTCTATGGGCTCAAGGAAATGCTCCAGCTGCTGCACCTAAATCATCAGCTCCTGCATCTCAGGAGATCGTGGCTTACCGAGAAAGTATAGAGAATAAAAACATCGATGAACTCAAAACAGAATTCGAAACGCAATCTGCGAATACTCTAAAACTCCAGCAGATCGTTATGGAAGCTGCTGAAGATCTCAATGCACCTAATGCAAATATCGATCAAGGGAAGAAGAATGAGCTCATTTTGGGGATTTCAAAAGCACTTGAAGAAAATAGTCAGCTCATCATTTCGGAGCAGCTGAAGTTTTCTTTAGGAAGTCATCTCAAGCCAGCAAAAGGAAAATGGGATCAATGGATCACTAAGGTCAGCTTGATGTCAGGTACGATGGGAAGCATGTCTGAAGACATGGATGAGAATGCCCCGATCGGGAAACGTATCAGCGGCATGATGAAATGGTTTAAGGTCCTGATGACGATCATAAAAGGAGGAACAGTCGCGGCGCCTAAATCAGAAACAGAGAACGCATCGGCTCAAGTAAAAAATAAAAATACCGTGAATGAAGCAAATACAAAAGTAGCTAATAATCCCGCTTTAAGAAGTATTCAGTTGAGTGAAAACAAGCAAAATACTACTCAGGGATATCTGACGGTGGCATCGGAAACTGAACAGCTAAAGGTAAAATTCGATGGTTCTGAAGTAAGGAATGCGAAGGGAGAAGTTGTCACAGGATCACATCCATTAGCCGAATACTTAAAAAATAAAACAAAAGAGCTGACAGATATCTCTGCTCAACTAGGTCAATCATCAGTAGAAGATAAAGCCAAACTTGCGATAGCGGTCTTTAATGGACAAAAAAATATCAATGGAGAGCCAAAGCCAGTAGATGTCTCAAAAATGCTTTCTGACAATATTGTGTGGATACAAACACAAGCTCCTTATCGGGGGAAAAGCAAAGAGAACATCTTCCAGAGCTTAGTAGAAAAACCACAGGGGAGCCAATTAAATGCTGTCATAGCAGATATAAGAAACAAAGTAATAACTCAAAAAAACGATTAGTAAAATTATCAATCAACAAGCAAGATCATGTCTATCAATACTCAAATGCTGGCTCAACAAATCCAAAGATTACTCGTCGGGGATAAGGACAAGCAACGACTTATTGATCAGCTCCAAGATTTAAACGAAGAAAAAAAACTCGAACTCGTTCAGCTCATCCAAGACCATGACCAAGAAGCAATGGGTCTGTTGAATAAAAAAGCTGAAGAAGTCGAAGCTCTAAAAGGTCAGTTGAATATAGTTTCAGCGACTCAGGAAGATTCAGCTGAAGAACTCAAAGAAGTAGCGCTCCAGCTCAAGCAGTTGCTCTCTGATCCAGAAAAATTTTCACTCTTGATCGCAGAATGTGACGACTCTCAACTCGCTCAAGTCCAAGCCGTCATCGAAGCAGGTTTTAATGGCAAGGCAGATGCTCTACTCCGAAGCCAACAGTTTTTCCAAGAAGTACGCTTGCAAAAAGCAGCTTTTACAAAAGAAGGGCAAGAAGAACAAAAAAAACTCATGCAAGAAGCAATCATCTCCACAAAAGAGCAGAATATGAAACTCGAAGAATTGATCAAGGAAGCGGAGGAGGTGATGGGGAAGAAGTATGCTTAGGAAATTTTCAGTTTTCAATTTTTAATTTTCATTCAAATCTCAATCTCACAAATATCAAAGATCAAAAAAGAAATGCGAAACAAAGTCCAAAATTTCAAATCTCAATAAAAAGCTTCAAGCATCCAGCATTAAGCCTTCGACCAAAAAATAAAAAATAAATATAAAAATAAACCACATCATGCTTCACCCTTTCCTCAATCCAAACGAATCTTCATTCCCTTCGCTGCTTGTCTATAAGTCTCCTAAGACAGGAGGGGCGGGTTCTAGGAGTAGAGCAGTAGAAAGTATGAGGAGTCTGCCTGCCAAAGGAACACCTGAGGAGATGAGGCTCCGTCTTTCAGCTCTCGAAGGACAAGTAAATAAAGAAGAAGCTCGTCGACAACTAGAGGGTCTTAAGAGTGGGATGGAGCTGCAAGAACAAGCACAACAACAAGAAGCAAAAGAAGTAGATAATGTGATGAGTAAGTTGGGAAGCCATTTAGAAAGTGCTCCAGAACGAAATGCCCTCATGGCAAATATTCAAAATCATATGACGCTTCAACTCGCAATCCTCGCTGAAGATGGAGAGATCAGTGAATCACAATTAGCTCCGAATGCTCTCGAGTCAACACTTCAAAGTTTGCTGCAAAATAAAGGAAGCATCAAAGTGAAGACCGCTCATGGTGAACGAAATTTATATACTCATGAACAAAGTATTCTCGGTATACCTGGTCTACTAAAGAATCATTCAAACGAAGAAGTAAAAAAAGCTTGGGAAGAAATGAGTCAGGCCATGCAACAAAACGTTCGACTTATGCGAGCATCTTCGAAATTAGTGGCTGGTAAAAAACCAGAGCAAAGTATGACTGGTAAGGTGAGTGACGCTGTGAAGAATGCTTGGGAAGGGGTGGTGGATAAATGGGATAGAGTTCCACAAAAATGGAAAACAATCGCTACCGTTGCTGCTGCAGCTGGGTTAGGGATTTATCTTTTGAACAAAATATTTAAATCTGACTCTCGAGGCAATGAATCATCGGGAGGCTCAATAATGAGACTTTTAGGGGTTGGAGCTTTGATAGCTGGAGGTGTCTATCTTTATGGAAGGATGATGAAAGTCGATGAAGCTTGGAACAAGTTAAAGGGAGGATTTAAGGGGCTTACTCAAGAAAAATTTACGGAAGGTCTCGCTCATTTTAAAGCAGGAAGGTTGAATGAGGCTCGAGTAGTCTGGGGAGAGCATGCAAGTGGACTGATTAAACAATTGTCTGGGCGATCAGGTGATCAAAATGAAGCATCTCAAGAGAGAAACGAAACTGATGAGCATGGGGTTGAATATGCACCAGTTGGAACAGCTTTAGGAAAGTATAAAAGAGATCTGGAAGTAGAGATGCTCCCTCTTACTGCATTTATCGAAAATTATAAAGAAGTGCTTTTTGTAGGAGCAACCGCTCTCGGATTGGTGAGTGTAAAATCAATGTTGGGAGGTCTAAAAATGACAGCAGGTTCACTTCTTGGTTTTGCAAAATTCCTCTCTTCGAAAGCAAGACATCATCCACTTATCACGACGATGTTGATTGTAAGTTTTGCAATGAATGCTAATAGGATGATCCCAAAAGATGGAGCAAATCTTAAAAAATATATTAACAGTAGAAGACAAGAATTCTCAAAGTACCTTAGAGATCAAGGTGTTGAAACTCAAATCCGAGAAGAAGAAATAGATTTGGCGGCTGATGTAGTCTCTGGAGATAAAACTTTTGCAGAAGCTTTTAAAGAGCCCGCTGAAAAACTGATGAGAAGTGGAGTCGCTGCATTAAGTGAAACTTTGAGGATCAGTAAACTTGAGAAAATAAAAAAAGAAAATGGTATTGGTCTTGTGAATTTCGCGAATGACGTAAAAGCTAAAATGGATATAGAAGGCAGAAACATACGTCCATTGATTGATGCTATTAAAGCACTGCGTACTAAGGTTTCAAGGACAGGAGTGATATCCTCGGATGATCTAGCGGAGCTACAAAACACAGCATCTAATTACAATGTAAAAATACAAGCGAAGAATGGATATCTATGGTGGGGTGAAACAAATGATTCAGGACAATACTTAGATGAAGGAAATCTCCGAGCTATTGGTATGGATTCATCATCATCTGTAGATGAGCAATACGAGCGTGCAAGTCGATTCGAATATAATCCAGAATTTTCTGTAGGGATGATCTTGAGGGCTTCTACAAAAAATTTCCTTGAGGAGATTAGAGGTGGTGTTTCTGGAACAATCGAACATATCTTAAAAGGTGATTATCATTTGATCATAGCCGATGGAGTACAATACTCACTAGTAGATGGTATTGGGTCTAAGTATATCGATCTTCCAGTAGAGTTTGGGAAACAGTTGTTAAATGCTTTACCTTTCTCAGGCAATGAATTTAGTTCAAAAGAACTCATATATACCTATGCAGAAGGAATCGTCCCCGTCACAATGTTGGGGATTGGAAGCTCACTAATCAGAGCTAGAAGTCCATTCTCAGGAGCTGGGAAATGGAAACTTCTTTCAGAGACGCTTACCTATCCTGTGCGAGGTGTGAAAGACCTTCATCAGAAGGCTTGGAAGCCATATAGTGCAGCGGTGAGAGCTAGCTCTGGAGCTTCATTTTCAGCAAGAAGATGGGATGGATTGAAGGGAATTGCCGAGTTTAATGGACAGAGAATAGGAGAGTTTTTTGGTGATTTAGCGGCTTGGCCAAAATATAAATATGCATCTCTCTTTAACAAAGAGGCTGCTAGCTCTTTATATAAAGCGCGTGAATTACGGTCGGCACTCCAAGAACTCAAAGCAGCAGAAAGCGCTTTAGGTGATGGAGGAAAAATAGCACATGTGAAAGATGCGATAAGGATTTTAAACGAAGCTACTCTTTTCGATGAAGCAAAAATGCTTGATCATCTTAAGCTTGATAGATCTATGGACGCCCTAAGAGCTGCGATTTCAACCCAAGAGGGAATAGCAAAAGGGATTCTGACGCAAAGTAGAGCTTTATTAAATTCTACTTTAACGAGTATAAAGAATGGATCAGAAGTTATTGGTCCACAAATCGATCACTTGAGAGAAATGGCAAAATCAGCAGATATGGCTGATGAGTTTTCAGATGCACTAAAGGCTGTAGGAGTCGCAGATGATCAAATTGATGTCGTAAAAAATGCCTTAAAAGGAGAAGAAAATCTGGTTGCTTTGGCCGAGACTTTCAGAAGAACTGGATTGATTGATGAGGCTGTTGATGGCTTGAAAATTGCCGAGAAAGGTGTAGAAAAAGTATCAAAATCTCGAAGGCTTTTAGATCTTAGCTTAGATGTCTTAAAGAAAGGCGGAGAGCTGTCAAAAGATGGGGCAATAGCTATCTGGAATGCACTCAGGGGAGAGCGAGCTTCAGCTCTTTATCAAAAAGCTTGGAAAGGACTTTCTGCTTTACCAGGAGCAAGTGCTGAAAAAATTTCACAGTTCGCGGATGCTTGTAAGCTGAGTGAACGATGGGGTCAATTAAAGGGAGCGGTATCAAATCTGAATCTTTTCAGACTGAACACAGCTGCAGAGGCGGTAGACACTGGGGCTGACTTAGCTCGAGCAGCTGTCACACTGAACACAGCCACTGATGCAGTGAGAGGAGTGGATGTAGTATTAGAGGGAGCTGAAACTGTGGCACGTACGATTCGAAATCTAGACACGGCCCTTGATGCGATAAAAGACGGTCAAAAAGTGGGATATATGCAGTTAAGAGCTCTACAACAAGGAGCTCAAGGAAGTGGATTCAAGCAAATGCTTAGAAATGCTGGAGTAGCAGCAGACCAAATAGATGCAGTAGCTGATCTTTTAAAGAACCAAAAAGAGTTAGGAGCTTTATCAGATGGTCTAGAAGCTTCGGGAGCTCTTCGTCTTGGGAAGGGAGTAAAGGGGATGTTAACACTCGCGAGGATAGGAGGTCCTGCTTTAGCTATAGGGGGCTTAGCTGCAGGGGGGATGGAGGCTTGGCAAGCAAACACAATGGCTAATCTTTTCCAGGAAAATGAAGAACTCAGAAATATTTATGAAAATAAAAGAGATGTGAATATTGCCGCGGCATTGGCCTGCTTCACGATCGATATAGCTGCTGGAGCGAGTTATTATTATGGTGCAGCAGCAATGGGGACTACAGCTCTCGGAAGAGGCGCTGCCTATGTCGGAGGTGTTGCCGCACTGCCATTGACGGTGATCTTTGAAAACATTCGCTATGTCTATAGCGCTGCATCAGATGCGAGCCAAGAGATTGCAAGGACAGATGAGGATTGGTTCAAAGATGCATGGCAAAAAGGCTTTGAGGCTTCTGAGATAGATGCCAAAGAATGGGCAAGATTAACAAAAGAAGGAGTGAGACTCGATGCAGATCAAATGGCTCGTCTTGCAGTGCTTTCCCAGCAGTTAAATGGATCACAAAAGCAATATTTACTGCATAGCTTAGTAAATACTACTCATGACACGGGAGCTGGTGAAGCCTATAGTGCGATCTTTACATCCAATACCATGGATGACTTCCGTGGAGGTAGGCAAGAAACGATGTCTAAGCTGCTTAGTGCAATCATTAAGATAGACACAGGAGGTAAATCAGTAGAGTACAATCAGTATCGAATGAAGTTCATTAATGCAAAGCTTTCTAGTTTTGACAACATCGAAAAGGCTCGAAAGGCGGTAGATGCTTCTGTGATGTTCGCTGATATCATGCAAAATCGAGATCAGACTCTTAGTTATTCTTATGAAGACGGTGCTGGTACGCGAGTGATTAATTTGAGAGATCAGAAGTTCGATGCAGATAAGATTCAAGTTATGGATATCTATTCTGTGATGGCTTCAGCTCAGCAAATCAACGAAAATGGATTCAAACAAGAAATCGGTGAAAAACTGTATGAAAGGATTGAGGGATTAGATAAGAATTATCTGAACTATGCAGTCAATGTCATGATGCTCTACATCATTGATACAGTGGATAAAAATCCTAGAGCAGAGTTAAATGAAGAAGATAAAAAAATCCAAAGAACTGCTGAGATGCTCAGAAGATTTCTCCTCCTAAGTGGATATCAGTTCACAAGAATGCCTAGTCTAACAAATGCGGAAGCTCACATGGAGGATCTTAATAAAGTCATCTTTGATGAAAGTACTTCAGATGAGTCAGTGAAAGATGCCATGGTAGGCTATGTACCTCGATCAAAAGGGGCGGCAGCTATATACGTTTATGCTCTCGCATCTGGCTACAAGGGAACGGCTAACATTGGAGATCTTGAGAAATATTTCATTGAAGAGAAAAAGGATTGGTTGGGTATTTACTATAATAAAGATGAAGATCTCCCTGGTGGTGGGGAATGGGTAGTGAATGAAGAAGGAATGGAATCAGATAATGAATCCGGGTCAAATCCAGACCTTGCAGCTTTAAAGATGATCCAGTACATCAAGGAAGATCCAGGAAATATCCTAACTTCTCGATTCGATTACATTACTGACCTTAATGATCGAGAAGATGAATCTCGACGAGAAAAATGGATGCTCGAGTTGGCTCGTAGGATGGAGCGTGCTTATAATCAGTCAAGTGCTCCATCAAATGAAAAAGAATGGGAGTCAGCATCAACAGTTGATCAGTTCCTTACTTGGGATACTTGGAAAGAGGGTTGGAGTGATGTTGGAGATTCTGTTTCAGATAATATTTCATCAGCAAATGATTCAATAGTAGAGAATTTGGATTCAGTGACTAAGGGAGGATATTCCAATACAGTTAATGCTGTAAGAAATGTAGCAGGATCTGTATTGTCCTTATCACCGGGAGGGAAGGCTATCATCTCTCTAGGAAACACCATCAGTGGCTGGTTCAGCTCAGATGAAGACGAGGATTAATAGCCTCAAAAGAATAAAAACATATTGAAAAAATAAAATTAGCACTCTATAATAGAGAGTGCTAATTTTGAATACTAAAAAAATAGCTATGCTCCAAAACAATTTCACACAAAAAACAGCAGAAGCTCTGCAAGATGCGATCAAACTCACTAAGCAAAATGGTCAGCAAGCGGTTGGCTGCGCGCACATGTTTCTCAGTTTGATGGCTCAAGAAGGGAGCCTCGTTTTGACCATTCTTCAAAAACTAGAAGCGAATATTGAAGAACTCAGAGAAGCTCTCCAAGAAGAAGTCGAAAAGACGCCAAAAGTAGAGGGAGCTATTGATCAGTACTTTTCACAAGACTTTAAAAAGATTTTAAGCGAGTCGAGTAAAGAAGCAGAAAAATTAAAAGATGATTATATTTCAACAGAGCATCTCCTTTTAGCTTTTCTCGAAATTGAGAATATTGTTAAAAAAATCCTCAAGCCTCAGGGGATCGGAAAAATGAAAGTCCGCGAAATCTTAAAAGAAGTGAGAGGTGATCAAAAAGTCACTGATAGAAATCCAGAGGCGAGCTATCAGGCCCTCGAAAAGTATTCAATAAATCTGACTGATCTTGCCCGGCAAGGAAAGATTGATCCAGTCATCGGAAGAGATGAAGAGATAAGGAGGATTATGCAGATCCTTTCTCGAAGAACAAAAAACAATCCTGTCCTGATCGGTGAGCCCGGTACCGGGAAGACCACTATTGTCGAAGGTCTGGCAAAGCGGATCGTAGATGAAGACGTCCCTGAAAATCTCAAAGGGAAAGAAGTGCTGGCTCTAGATCTGGGATCACTTGTAGCGGGGACTTCTTACCGTGGAGAATTCGAAAAGCGACTCAAGGCTGTCGTCAAAGAAATCGTAGATGCTGAAGGGCGATTGATTGTTTTCGTAGATGAGATGCATCTCTTGGTAGGAGCTGGTGGAGCTGAAGGACAGATGGATGCTTCGAATATGATCAAGCCAGAGTTGGCTCGAGGGAAGCTCCACATGGTAGGAGCGACGACTTTAAAAGAATATCAAAAGTACATTGAAAAAGATGCAGCACTAGAAAGACGTTTCCAACCGGTCTTTGTTTCAGAACCTTCAGTAGAAGAAACCATTTCCATCCTCCGTGGTATAAAAGAAAAATACGAAGTGCATCATGGTGTACGTATACAGGATGCTGCCATCCTTGCTGCAGCGAATCTCAGTGATCGTTATATCACCGATCGTTTTCTCCCAGATAAAGCTGTCGACCTGATCGATGAAGCTACTTCAGCGATTCGTATGCAGATTGATTCACAGCCGGTAGAGATAGACCGCTTGCAGCGGAAAATCATGCAACTTGAGATCGAGCGTGAAGCATTGAAAAAAGAAAAGGATGACAAGTCTAAGAAGCGTTTGAAAGAGATAGAAAAAGAAGTAGAAAATTTGAGCGAAGAACGAAAAGAGTTAGAGCTCAAATGGAAAGCTGAAAAAGATATCATCATGGAAATAAGAAAAATTAATTCAGAAATGGATTCATTAAAAAATGAAGCCGAACGTTGTGAGCGTGAATGCAATCTTCAGAGAGTCGCTGAGATCAATTACTCTGAAATCCCAGAAAAAGAAAAGCAGATAGAAGAAGCTTCAAAAAAACTTCACGCCATCCAAGAGAAGGGGTCTATCCTTCAGGAAGAAGTAACCGAAGAAGATATTGCTGCAGTGGTTTCTAGGTGGACCGGAGTCCCTGTCAGTAAGATGCTTCAATCCGAACAACAAAAACTCCTCAAGCTAGAAGACGAACTCCATCACAGAGTGGTAGGACAGGATGAAGCAGTGAATGCTGTCTCAAATGCCATCAGGCGGAGTCGAGCTGGTATCCAAGCAGAAAACCGACCTATTGGATCTTTTATCTTCCTCGGGCCTACTGGGGTGGGGAAGACCGAGCTGGCGAAAGCACTTGCAGAGGTGCTCTTCGATGATGAAAACGCTATGGTCCGTATCGATATGAGTGAGTACATGGAGCAGCATGCAGTAGCGCGATTGATCGGAGCTCCTCCAGGTTACGTTGGCTATGATGAGGGGGGGCAGTTAACCGAAGCCGTTCGAAGACGTCCTTATTCGATTATTCTCTTTGACGAAATAGAAAAAGCTCATCCAGATGTCTTCAATGTTATGCTGCAGATTTTAGATGATGGTCGCCTCACAGATTCAAAGGGAAGAATGGTGAATTTTAAAAATTCCATCATCATCATGACTTCAAATATTGGTTCTCATTTCATACAAGAGTACGCTGAAAAGAAATTAGAAAAAACCGCACTTGAATTGAAACTCAAAGAAGCTCTCGGACAGTCTTTCCGACCAGAGTTCTTAAATCGTATCGATGACATCGTGACCTTTGAAGCCTTGAGCAAAGAGCATCTGCGATACATCGTCGGGATACAGCTCGATCAAGTCAATAAGCGTCTTGCGAGTCAGGGTCTACAGCTCGATATTTCAGACAAAGCAAAAGATCTCTTGGCGGACAAAGGCTTCGATCCAGCCTTCGGAGCACGTCCACTCAAGCGAGTGATCCAATCCGAACTCCTCGATCCATTAGCTATGAAGATCATTGGAGGAGATATCGAACACGGGAAGAGTTTAGAAGTTCAGCAAATAAAAGTAGGAGTTAAGGCAGGGAAGCTGGAGCTAAAGTAGTCCTCAATCATTCCAAGCAATCCCAGTCCTTCTCTCGGTAGAAGAGAAGGAAAGCCGTCAGGCAGGATGAGTTCTAGTGCAGCAGAGCGACAAAGTATAAATCTAAAAAACGGCTTAAAGACTTGTTAAATCAAGAAAAGGGCGCTAAAATGTGCTCTCTTTTTGTAAAAAAATGATTCATATACCAGTAAAAGCTACACAAATTTCGACAGCGGAAAGATCAGCATGGCTGATCCATCCCCCTCAAGAAGGAATAATACAAGTTCCTCCATTTGATGCATATTTATATAATGAGAATGTTGAAGGAAAAGAAGTATCTATAAGATTGCAAACTCTAGAGATACTAACTCCTAAAGGAAGACCTGAAGAAGTTTTAGTCCTCGCTACAGCCTTTATAGAAAAGATTGAGGAACTTCTTAATGTAGATCCTTTAGAGATAGATCCAAATAGCTTGTTTTCTTTTCCGGAAGAGATGAAAAAGTCAGTGAATCCTGAAAACAGGCTTTATATTATTCAAGGCATTAGAATGAGTCTTATAGAAATCACTGCCGATCGTTATAATTGGTTACTTGAAAATGCTGAATTAAGAGCTTAATTACGCTAGTTATGAGCCTCATCAAAGCAGTTAGTCTGCATTCGATAAGTGAAGAGTATCCCGAAACCTTATTCTTCCCAAAGTTACACCTTGGAGGTAATAGTGGTCTTTTAAATCATGGTGGACAGTTTATGTTGGATAAAGGAGCTGGTTTGGAAACAGCCGGAGAGGGAATGTTAATACCTATACTTGAAAGTTCATGCCGCCTCATTATCTTAACTAAGCGGAATAGTCTTTTAGAGTCCATTTATCCAAAAGCAAAAGATGATGATGCAGAAGAACTGATACAAAAAACATTGGAGAAAAGAGGGGCTCTTCCAAGTGAAGATGAAGTGTATTTAGAGATTCATAATGGAGCCATTGATATAAAGGAATACACACGTGAAAAAATCAGAGAACTCATGCATGACGAAGTGATTGATAGGGTTTGTGATTATTTGAAGATCACTCAGATAAGGCAGGGAGAAAAAGCATTTCATATCAGAGAAATACAAGATTCAGAGGGAGTCCTAAGAGAGAGGCTCATCCTCCCTGAGGAGGTTTATCCAACCCTTCAGGAAGTTCAATTCATCCCTTTGGAGCCGGATAAAGGCAGGCGAAGTGTTGGAGATACTAGGCAGTCTGGACTGATAGTAAGTAATAATAAAGAAGCTTTGGAGGATGCTTTTGAGGGGCTTGATTATTCTTTCTTAGAACATCAGACATTTTTGAATGTTTGTATAAAATTCAGGCTGCCGATTAGTGTTACTATGCTCTGTTTACCACATATAGAAGTTCAGACAGGTATGTATAATGCCGCGGATTATAAAAAGGAATTAGATCAACAGATGACAAAATGGCTTGAATCTCTTTCGGAAACGAGTACAAGGCGTTAACATAGAGGCACTTTAAAAACTCTATGTCCTTCTTCGATCTCATCGCCCAGTATGGCTGGCAAACATTTGTTGCCGTTGATCTCTTGATCTTCATGTTAGTGGTCTATTTTTTCAAAGAAAGACAAGAGAATAAGCGCATCGAGTCCATGCAAACCAATCAGGTTTCAATGGAGATGAGAACAAATGAAAAAGATGAAGTCACTGATAAAGTTCAGCCCAAGAAACAGAATCACATTAAAAAAACAATTTTTTCTGCTGGAGGACTTTCTACTACTCAGTGGACTCATAAAAATACTTCTCAAATAATTCTCAGCCAAGCGATGATTGGTCAACTCAAATCATTTCATACAGCTGGCTTCTTAGTACAGAAACTGGTCAAAATGGTCATCCCCGAAGAAATACTGGAGACATTAGTGGATAAAGCTCTCAAAAATGAATTACAAACAGGGATGAAAGTAAAAGTGGTTAACGGGGAGCTAGAGCTAGAAGCTAGCAAAGGTCCAGGTTCCAAATAACAAGGTCCAAATAAAAGGGTCCAAGGATAATTTTTGAAATTTTTATCGCCTACTCTTTCTAAAGAGATGTGCTTGTTTTTTAGAAACTTAAAAATATTCCGAAAATTGGGTAATTACAATTCAGCACTTATAGAGAAAAATATCCTTCCGATTATTGTTTGAGGAGAGTAGACTAGAGTCACTTTTAATTCACCAAATATTATGGAAATTTTCGCATTCTTTGCAACGCTCTTTGGAGCTTTGCCAATCATTATCATCGGACTCGTCATTTTGATTCGTCAGATTAAGCAGTATCAAAAAGGAGTGATGTTCACGATGGGGAAGTTTACTTCTATCAAAGAACCAGGATGGAGAATCGTCATCCCAGTCTTCCAATCGATGCATAAAGTCGATATGCGTGTAAAAGCTGTGGATGTACCAAGCCAAGAGGCGATCACAAAAGACAACATTTCTGCAAAGGTAAATGCAGTGATTTATTACAAGGTAAGAGATGCTGGGAAGGCAATCATCGAAGTAGAAAACTTCTTTTATGCTGTCAGTCAACTGGCTCAAACAACTATGAGAAATGTTGTCGGTGAAACAACTCTAGATGAGTTGCTTTCACAAAGAGATGATATCTCTAAAAAAATCGAAGACATTGTCGATAAGGCGAGTGACCCATGGGGTATCGAAGTGATTTCTGTTGAGCTAAAAGATGTGATCCTTCCAGAAAATATGAAACGTACAATGGCTAAAGAAGCTGAAGCAGAACGTGAAAAACGTGCTGTCATTATTAAAGCCGAAGGAGAAGTAGTTTCTGCTGAAAACATGGCAAAAGCTGCAAAAATGCTTGCAGAAGCACCTGGCGCACTACATTTACGTACACTTCAATCAGTAAACGATCTTTCTTCAGATCAATCTAATACGACTATTTGGATGCTTCCTGTAGAAGCACTACGTGCTATGGAAGGAATCGCTGGTATGAAATAAACAAAAGAGTAAAGTCTTAAGCTGGAAGTAAGCGCTTCCAGCTTTTTTTATGCGAAAAATAAGAGAAGGTATTAGCTATGGAGTGGTCATTATCGTCCATTCTTTCTAGTTGCAACAGCGCTCAGTTCATCTCATTATTAATCTGTCTTATCAGTCAAAGCTTCCAGCTTCTAGCCATTCGCTTTCAGTTATCAATGAAATCATTCAGATACACCGCTCAAAACGAAGAAGGAGAAAAAATCATGGGAAATATTGAATCTCATGATTTTGATGATGCCTTAGAAAAAATCCGTCAACAAGGACTACAGGTGATAGCTATAGAGGAAGGAAAGAAGGAGGCCGAAGTCATAGAGGAGTTAAGGCCACATATGTTTGAAGCGATACTTCCGGAAGGAGTTGAAGACCCAGAGGAAAACAAAGCCTCAAGTTTTACACATCAAGTGCCAAGGGGGGCTAGTGCTCTAGAAGCTCAAAGAAGTGCAGAAGAGCAACATCATACGGTGCAGGTGGAGCTTCAAGAAAAAGATCCTCAAGGTATTGAGGAAGGCTCAAATATTCATGAGGACAGTGTTTCTCAGCAATCTCAAGAATCACATGATGTTCCTAAACCTCAAATAGACCTAGAACAATTCTCTCCTTCTCAGAAGGCTGAAAAAGAGAAAGAAGAATCTATTCTTTTTTCACGGAAAGAAAATATTGAAAGGCAGAGCATAGAATCCAGCGGAGATGAATTAGAAACTCTTGATCAGGAAATCGAGCTCATTTTAACAGAAAAAAAAGAAGCTATCACAGAAGTCAATCAAGAACGGCTACATCATTTAAAAGGAAAGATAGATCTCCTCAGAGAAAGTCCAAATAAAAAAAGGTTAAACAATCTGAGGAGAGAATTCAAAAGGGTAAAAAAAGCAGTTGAGAAAGATATCGAAAAAGACCAACAAAAAAAATGGGATGAATATGAAAAAAGAGCTCCAAAAGAAAAAATTGAATCCTATGACGAATTTGAAAATTCAGCGAATGAGCCAGATAGCTCTACAGTCTTGAAGAAAGAAACGAAAAGATCTTGGGTCCATATAGTCGATGAACCAGACGAGGAGAATGAAAAAGAAATGTTGATAAAGCAGCAGTATGAATCTGTGTGGAATGAAGGGCAAAGATTCTCTTCAGTATTAGTAGCCTTTTATTTGCTGACCTTCTTCATTTCATATTATTTAAAAAGATCAGGAATAGAGGACCATTTCCTCGTTCGTATCTATGACACGACATTATTTAAACAGTTAATCTTAGTTCTTTTTACAGTCTTTAGTTTACTGACTCTGAGAAAAGATTTTTTGCCAAAGAAGCTTCAGAGTGATGTAGCGGTACTCTTGCTTGGGATTATTTTGAGCTTTATGATTTTTTAGCTAGAAGCTTTGAGTGCCGTTCATCAGGAAACCATGATTTTCAGATTTGCAGTGTTCTTTTATCAATAAAAAGTAGTTCTAGCTAAGGGCGAGCTAAGTCAGTCCTTCGACTTTCAAGATTCTTCCTCTTCTTTCAGGAGGGGGCTTTATTTTCCAAGTTCCATTTGTATTCGATGTGTTCCAAAAACATCTCAGTGCTCTCCTGCGTAGGAGAGCTTTGTGAGCTATGGTGAGCAAGGAGTGGTTCTCTCTTAGTGTTTGAGTTTCGAGTGGTATCCATCCGGGCACCAAATATCTTCGGATTTCCAGTATGTTTGCGATGAATCAGACGAAGTCACAGTGAGTCGGAAAGATCCTGGACTCTTCGAGCTTTCATCTCGAATTCAAAGTGAATAAGCTAGTTTAAAAATAACTAAGCTTCGAGTGGTACCATACGCCTCCAAAAAACTCCTGCTGGCACCAAATATCTTCGGATTCATACTTCGTTCTTCGAACTCGCATTCGTCTCGAATTCCATTTGGCTGGGGAGGAGGGATTCCCATTCGACTCCTACGTCGCTCGGGGCAGGCTTCTCACCCTCTCTAAAAAAACTGAAATAATTTGAATGAATTCAATTTGGCTGGGGAGGAGGGATTCGAACCCCCGATCTTCCGGACCAAAACCGGCTGCCGTACCACTTGGCCACTCCCCAACAGGGTGTAATGAGCAAGTCCCACAATTCAATTCACAAAAGGAGGGCTTGATCGATTACGCCAAAGGATTGTAGCAAATAAATCTCACTTTAAAAATGCAATTTCACTAGAAAACAGTTTTCAGGCATGACTAGGAGAAGAGATAGTATAGCTGAGTCATTTTCCTACAATGGAGACAACATATAACAACATTATGAAAAAACTCCTTCTCAGTATCCTTGTGAGTTTGGTGGGTATAACGATACCTCAGGTGCAAGCGGCATTTTCAGATTTACCTGAAGACCATCATCATTATTTCCCGTTGAGCTATCTCGAGTTCGAATCCGTGATACAAGGCTACGATGATGGGACTGTGCGTCCATCGGCATTGATCAATAGAGCTGAGCTCGTGAAGATCCTTGTCGAAGGTCAGGGCTTGTTTACAAGCTCCACTCATAAAAATTGTTTCCCGGACGTGGAAGAGGAATGGTTCGCTCCTTATGTATGTTTTGCAAAAGAAAAAGGATGGATCGGAGGTTATCCAGATGGGACATTCCAAGCGGTAAACAATGTGAATAAGGCCGAAGCTTTGAAAATCATACTGAACGCGTATGGAATAGAGAGTGTCAGAGCAACTCATAATAGAACTTTTACTGATACTTCAATAGAGGATTGGTTTGCTCCATTCTTGGCGGTAGCTATCCAGAAAGAGTTAATAGAAGAACTAGGTGCAGAAAATTTTAATGCACCAAATCCAAGGAATCGTGGAGAGATAGCAGAGATGGTAGCAAGGGTGAAAATGATACAGGCAATAGGAGATGATAAATACAGTGATTTACTCAGGGCAGAGTTTGAAAACTACCTCTATCTCCATGTCCTTCGGAGAAGAGAAGGAGTGAATGAAAAGCTGAAAATAAACCCTGTTCTCTGGAGAGTTGCCCGTGAACATGCCAAAGATATGGGGGACAACATCCGTGAACTTTCTCATGGAAGCTCAGATGGTATTACTCAATCCTACGATCGAATCAAGGATGCAATAAAATCTGAAGATGATCCCAATTTCATTGGTCGTACAGGAGAAAATATAGGGGGAGGTTCAGTGCGAGCCAACCCCTACGACACAGTGACCTACGTTCATGACCAGATCTTCATGCCAGAGGATCCGACATTTTGTAATCACCGAACAACATTACTCAGTCAATGTCTGCCTTTTACAGAAGTCGGAATTGGTATCTATAGAGCAGCTGGTGGGGAGATCTATTTTGTGAATGATTTCATCACTAGGGTGGATGCAGATACCATGGGGATGAGAGCGGGTCTAGAGATTCCTTCTGAATATTCTGATACTTCACGATATGAAATAGTTGATATAGAAGAAAAATACGTCACCTTATTAACAAAGGGCTGTAATGCTGCAAAAGTAAGAGGGCAGTATTTTATAAGTGTAGGAGTTTTTTTGGAGAATGGAAATTGTAGGGTTTACGAACATGCCTGGTCTCGACAACCTGAATGGAAATCGCTGAAAGAATATGTAGCCAATCAGATATTCGAAATCAGACTCACTAGCTCGTATTACACTGCTGAAAGACCTTCTGAAAATGATGAATTCATCAGCGTGAATCCATTTACAGGATGGGAAATGATTGGACATGAAACTCCAAGTCTCACGGCTTATTTCGATATTGGCGAGTCTATTACGGTCAGCTTCAAAAATAAGAATACTTCTGACACTTTAAGTTTTCTTTTAGAATTCCCTGATGGATCATTCATCGTCACTCAGCTCTAAGCCCAAGAATCTAAAGCGGTTGTGATAGCATCATCAATGTGTTTTAAATCTAATGAGAGTTGTTTCTCAATCGGACTATCACCTGTTAAAGCAAACAGTTTACTAAGTCGCGTACCAAGAGATGCTGGTTTATCGTCTCTTAAAGAGAGTCCTGACTCTCTCATAAATTCAGTAAGGCTTGCCTTGATGGTAATAAAATCTTGATCACGTTCTGCATATTTCAAAATATCTTCGATATCGAAATACTGTTGAGGGTATTCTCTTTGACGCTCATTCCACCAGCATCTCGCTAGAGCTTGGAAGAATTCTGGACGTTCTTTACGGGCAGGTGGCGCAAGCTTAAAACAGGTATCGAGTTGGTCTTTGCACTCGAGCATGACTTTTTCAAAACTTTTATAGGGTTTGTTTGCCCAACTATATCGCGTATTGGTCATGATAGAGAGATGCATCATTTCCATCAAAGCGAGGCTCATCCAGAGTGCAGTTGAAAAGTTTTCATTATTAAAATGAGATTGTAGCAGTTTTTGGAAACTCTCCATGCCAGCATTCTTAAGTCTCGTGACTTTTAAAAAACCTCTTTTCCGAGATTTACACTTTTCATGAATCTTCATGAGTTCATCATAGTATTCTTGGTATGTTTTCCCTGTTTCAACAACCTTACCTGAGTGTTCCAGTACAAATGCTTCAAAAGTCCTATCAGATTTAGCATAAGATTCTACTATTTCTCTGAGTTTTTCTGGAGAAAGTGAATCAAGTAAGGCTCTGATATAGTTGAGTTTTGGCATAGATGAAGACAAGAGCATATAGACTACTCTTCTTTCTTTAAAAGATCAACGAGCTGTATTACATGTCTCCCGTCTCTCTGAGAAGGAAATAACTTAAGATACTCCTGATCACTACTATAAAAAGAATCTGTATTAAGCCAGGAATAGTGTCAATAAATGCAAGTTTCATTAAATCCGCTATCAAGAAGAAATCAAGAGCAAGGATGATTCTGTGGACGAAAACTCGACGAAAAGCATGGTACTTTTGATCAGGTAGAGTGTGGCTCTTTTTATTCTTTGGAGTTATTAAAAAGTGATAGAGAAGCTCAATACCAGCTAAAAGCACAAAAAGAAGTGCTATTGCATCAAAGCCAAGAGCTATCCCAAAGGCAATATCGATAAAAGGGAGTTCGTTCATAATCAAAAAAAGACTATGCTTATGCTAGCGTTTTTTCGGATTTGAGAAAAGAGGAGTTTGGGATTTCTACTTCACAGCTTTCTTTATCCCCCCTGATACAAGTATGACTTTATTAAAGGAGCCTCTAAAGTATGCAGAAAGGCTAGAAATACTTATTTCTATAGGTGTTTCCGGATCGCCATGTCTTCTCAGCTCAGCTTTTGCTTTTTTTAACAGTTTTTTTGATGCGCTATTTCCAGCATGTTTTCCTGCTCCAGCAAATTGAGTAGCAAGCTCTCTGCCTGTAGAGATCAAAACATCTGAAAGTGGTACATCTATCCCTCTTGTAGCTTCTCGAGTTTGCCTCAAGATTCTATGCTTTCTCATGATCTGACTCTCGGAGGAAGCTCGACGTACAGGGAGTTCCGCAAGTGTAGATTGAGAATTTTTAATTTTTTCAATTTCTTCACTAAGATCAGCTACATCTGAAAACTCAACGATGATTTCTAGATCTGAGTGAATATCTTGTAATGTGCTGACGATTTGTTTTTTTGTCTCTGGTTCTAATGCTCTATGGTCTCTTTTGTGTCTCTCTATGATGGTAATCACTCCCTCCAATTCAATCATGCTGAGTCTATAATCTTCTCTTAAGTCTTCATTAATACCAACTGGATGCAGTGCAGTGATTTTAGAAGGGGAAGAGAGTTTCTGATCCATAGAGAGGTATTATGATGATAATCTGCGCTCGTCCTCCTCGACGAACGCAGTGGTTTGTACGAGAAGGACGAGCCATCCGATCGTCGCCGATCGAAAACTTCGTCACTATTTCGCGATCACAGCCTCCCAGGTCTTAAGGACCTGGACGCCTTCTTTTCCTTGGAAGAACTCGAAGGCCTTGAGGGCCTCTACATTGTCTTCATAGAAGAAAATTTCCCTAGCCTTCGCCCCGGGAAGATCCTTCGCCTCGAGAAGGACTGTATAGTCCCTTTGGTCTCGTGCTTTGACCATCACTCGAGCATGAGTGCCCGGGTTCTCAAGATCTACATTGGCCACACAGTAGCCTCCATAGATTCTTGAGAGGTCTTTCTTATGACTTCTCACCACACCTTCAGGCGCGATGAGTTGAGCAAAAATTTTCTCCACGAATGAGTCCGATCCAACCGCAATAGCGGTATTTTAGTGACAGAAGTTGAGGCCATTGTATAATAACATTGAAGAAATTTCAAGGTGTTTTGTTAATTATTAACAACAAATGTCATAGTGCTCCAACAACAGTAGTGTTTCTGTAATTTCGATAACAGCTAGAAAGACTTCTTATTTGCTGCTCTGAGATAAAATAAGTAGAGTGAAGTCATCACTATTTACTCATCACTCTTTATGGCTACCACAGAGGTTAATCCATTCGAATCTGCTCAGAAGCAAATAAAAGATGCTGCTAAGAAGTTAGGAAATATAGATGATTCAATTTTAGAGCAACTTCTCCAGCCAATGAGAGTTTTAGAGGTAAATATACCAGTGCGAATGCATGACGGGACCACAAAGGTCTTCAAAGGATTTCGATCCCAGCACAATGATTCAAGAGGTCCAATGAAAGGAGGGATAAGATACCATCCTGGAGTGACAAGGGACGAAGTCATAGCTCTCTCCACTTGGATGACGATGAAGACCGCCTGTGTAAACCTTCCACTAGGCGGGGGAAAGGGTGGAGTTATCTGTAACCCTAAGGAGATGACAGAAGGAGAGCTAGAAAGACTCTCTAGAGGCTATATACGGGGACTCTATAAATACTTAGGTCCAAATCAAGACGTCCCAGCACCAGATGTCTACACCAATGCTCAGATCATGGCCTGGATGCAAGATGAATATGAAGTACTTACAGGTGCAAAAGCACCTGGGGTGATTACGGGGAAGCCATTAGAGATTGGAGGAGCAGCTGGAAGAGGATCAGCAACTGCTCAAGGGGGTTTTTACTGTATAGAAAATTTAGCTAAAAAATTAGGAATGGATAAAAGCAAAACAACAGTTGCTGTCCAGGGTTTTGGTAACGCCGGTAGTATCATTGCAATGCTGCTCCATGATGCTGGATACAGAGTAGTTGCAGTCTCAGATTCTAAAGGAGGAGTATACCGGAGAGAAGGAATTGTACCAGCAGTAGCAATGGATGTAAAAAACCAAAGAGCACATCTTGCCTGTTACGAAGAAGGAAAAGTGTGCGATATAAGCACTTTGAAAAAGAGTAAAAATTTTAAAGCGATTAATAACGAAGAAATACTGAAGTTGGATGTAGACATTCTCATCCCTGCAGCACTAGAAAATGTCATCACCAAAAGCAACGCTGATAAAATAAAGGCAAAAGTCATCTTGGAGCTTGCCAATGGACCTACAACACCAGATGCAGATAAGATTTTAAAAAAGAACAAGGTTCTTATGATTCCAGATATCTTGGCAAATGCAGGAGGTGTAACGGTAAGTTACTTCGAGCAAGTACAAAATGCCTATAACTATTACTGGGAAGAAGAAGAAACCCTAATGAAACTCAAAAAGGTCATGGATGATGCTTTTGAGCAGGTATGGACTATGAAAGAAACCGAAAAGGTAGATGGTCGTACAGCGGCTTATATGGTAGCTATCAAGCGTGTAGCGGATGCCATGAATATTAGAGGACGAAAAAAGGGGACTCAATTCGATGTGATCACAACATCTGATTATTGTCCTTACTAGGAAGTCTAGCTCTAGGGAAAGAATTAACTTTGATCAACTTTTCAGAATATATAGTATTATAAAATTCTAATAATTCCGAAAATGCAATACTGTAAACAGGTTACATAGGTCACAGAGTTGGAGCGCATTCAGTTGACATATCAACAACAAACACTAAACTATTAGCACATTACTAAGAGTTTATTTATCGCTATGTTAAGCGCTTCTAAGAAGATCGACTATGGAATAATGCTGATGGCGAGTCTTCCTGAGCGAGGTCATCAAGACTTCCGATCACTCCAAGATATTGCAGCTGAAAAACATCTTTCAGCGGGTTATCTCAGTCAACTGATGATGCCTTTGAAGAAGAGCGGTCTTGTCCAAGCTCGTGAGGGCATCCATGGAGGATATCAACTTTCAAAAAAACGAGAGGACATAAGCCTTGCAGACATTTATATAGCCCTTGAAGGACCACTGGCTTTGACAAATTGCCTCAATCAAGAAAAATCTTGTGTCTGTGAGAAGCAGTGTCCGACAAAAGCTATTTGGTCAGACCTTCAAGAAATGATGAATACGTATCTTTCGAGTAAAACTCTTGCAGATTTTTATACCTCACTTTAACAACAGTCTATGGCACAGCCATTCCTTAAGATCGAAGATCTCCATGTGAGCATCGAAGAAAATGAAATCCTTAAAGGAGTTTCTTTAGATATAGAGCCTGGTAAAATTTACGCCCTTATGGGACCAAATGGTTCAGGGAAGAGTAGCTTATCTTATGCTCTCGCAGGTCATCCAAAATATGAAGTGACTCAAGGAAAGATCTCATTCGAAGGAGATGATATTACTTCAGCAAGTCCAGATGAGAGAGCTCAAAAAGGATTATTTCTCTCATTCCAATATCCAAAAAGTATTCCAGGGGTAACGCTTTCTAATTTCTTACGAGCAGCATACAAGGCTGTGAAAAAAGAAGACATCCGTGTGTTCGATTTTCAAAAGAAACTCAAAGCAAAGATGGAACAGCTTCATATCCCAAAAAGTTTTATGAAACGTTTCGTCAATGAAGGATTTTCTGGTGGAGAAAAAAAGAAAGCTGAGATACTTCAAGCACTTATCCTCGAGCCAAAAGTCATCATCATGGATGAGACAGACTCAGGTTTAGATGTAGATGCTTTGAAGGTAGTAGCCGAGGGAGTGAAGACTCTCGCAGGTCCAGATACATCTGTGATCCTCATCACGCATTATTTTAAAATCCTTGAATACCTGACTCCTGATGTCGTACACGTCCTGAAGAAGGGAGAACTCGTTTCTACAGGTGGAGCAGAGCTTGCAGAGGAGATCGAAAAAACAGGTTTTGATAGATTCGAAACTTCAGCAGAAACAGAGCTCAGTGAGATAGGTGGAGATCCTTTTATGGTACTTGATTAAAATTTATTATGGCATCAACGACTGCTTTTACCGATGATAGAAAAGCTCCGATCACATCTTTTAAAGATATTGATCGGTCTCGTTTTGACGATCGTAATGAAGAAAAATCTGTAAAAAATACTGAGCTTGGGATCAATGAAGATGTCGTAAGGATGATTTCTTCTGAAAAAAATGAACCCGAATGGATGTTACAAAAAAGACTCGATTCACTGAAAGTTTTTGAAGAAAGTAAGATGCCAAATTTTGGGCCATCACTGGATAAACTCGATCTTCAACAAATTTGTTACTACCGAAAAGCTGATGATGTCAGTAACGCCAAGACTTGGGAAGATGTACCAGATGATATTAAAAACACTTTTGAAAAACTTGGAATACCAGAAGCAGAACGTGAAGTACTTGCAGGAGTAGGAGCTCAATATGAATCAGAAAACGTTTACCATAAACTCAAAGAAGAATGGACAGCACAGGGAGTGATTTTTGAAGACATGGATATCGCTGTCCAAGAATACCCAGAAATCGTGAAGGAGTATTTCATGACTCGATGTGTTCCTATTCGTGATCATAAATTCGCTGCCTTACACGGTGCAGTATGGAGTGGAGGAACATTTCTCTACATCCCAAAAGGAGTAAATGTCACCATGCCATTACAAGCTTATTTCCGGATGAACGCTTCACGAGGTGGACAATTCGAACACACTTTGATTATCATTGAAGATGAAGCTCAAGCTCACTACATCGAAGGTTGTTCAGCTCCCCAGTATGGGATGAGTTCATTACATGCTGGATGTGTAGAAGTCTTTGTAAAAAAAGGAGCACGTTTCAGGTACTCGTCAGTAGAAAACTGGAGTAAAAATACTTTTAATTTAAATACCAAGAGAGCTATTGCTGAAGAAGATGCCATCATGGAGTGGGTCGGTGGAAATCTCGGTTCTGGTGTGACGATGCTGTATCCTTGCACGATTTTAAAAGGAGATCGTTCACGAGCAGATCACCTCTCGATTGCTTTTGCAGGTGAAGGTCAATACCAAGACACCGGGGCAAAGGTGATCCACATAGGAAAAGAAACAAAATCAAATGTCCTCTCTAAAGGGCTCAGTAAAGATGGTGGGACCTCTAACTATCGAGGTCTTCTGCGTATCTTTCCTCAAGCACATGGCTCTCAAGCATCTGTAAATTGTGACAATCTCATCCTCGATGAATCCTCTCTATCTTGCGCAGATCCTGTGATGGAAATACATGACCAAACGGCAGAAGTTTCTCACGAAGCAAAAGTAGGTTCCATCGGAGAAGATGAGCTTTTCTATCTGATGAGTAGAGGTATCACAGAGCAAGATGCTATGGCGATGATCGTCCAGGGATTCATAGAGCCGATCGTAAAAGAACTCCCTTTAGAATATGCAGTAGAGTTGAATCGATTAATAGAATTAGAAATGGAGGGAGCATAAAAAAATTCCAAGTTCCAAATATCAAGGTCCAAGTAAAAAGTCCAATAAGAATGCTATGATAAAAATTGAAGACATATCGAAAGAATCAATTGATCAGCAAGGGAAGCTTCTCCACGAACCTCGCTGGTTACGTGAAGAAAGAATGAAGGCATGGGATCAGTTTCAAGATGCAGATGAAATGAATTGGAAAAAATCTAAAACAGCAAAGTTAGATTTTCACTCTGCGGCAAAAATCCATTTTTCTGATGAAGTCATCCCTCTGAATATAAAAAACACAGTCCCAGAAGGAAGTTCGGGAAAGATTGTTATCCGAGATGGGAAAGTTTTCCGCATTTCTTTAAAAAAAGAATTAGCACATCAAGGGGTGATCTTTTGTGATATGCAGACAGCTGTTTTAGAAAGAGCAGATTTACTTGAGCTTCATGTCAAAGACAGTGAGTGGGGGGTTTCAGATAAGCTCAGTTCCTTTCAAAGGAGTCTCTGGAATAACGGAGCGTTCTTGTGGGTTCCAAGTGGAGTGTGCATTGATGAACCTTTTCAAATACAAATCGTTCAAACGAAAAATTCAATAAGTACGATGAATAGAAATATTTTTATCACTGAAAGAAATTCATCAGCAATCGTAGAGGAAATATATGAATCTTCAGAATCTGGTGATGAGCAGCTGCTTTGTTCTTCAGTCACTGAAATTTTTGCAAAAGAATCATCTGAATGTAAGTATTTCAACAATCAAAACTGGGCAAACAATATTTATGACCTTTCTGTACGTCGATACAATGCTGAAAGAAATGCAAGAATAACAGCACTTCTTTCTATTCTTGGTGCAGAAGCAGGAAGAATTGTTGTCACCGGTAACCCATCTAATGAATCAGCACATGTTCAACACGATGCCATTATTGTTGGGAAAGGTAAGCAGCATTTCAAGATCATCGCAGAGATGGAACACATAAAACAACACAGTGAAGGATTGATGAGATACAAAGGAATCTTAAAAGACCAAGCCTACTCTGATCTAGATGGGTTGATTAGGGTAAGACCCCAAGGACAATTCACGCACTCAAGATTAGAAGAGCATACTTTACTGTTAAGTGAAAAAGCGAGATGCGATGCTTTACCTGCCTTAGATATACAGACCGACAACGTTCAGGTTTCACATGCAGCAGCAGTGACCCAAGCAGATCAAGAAAGGATGTTTTACTTGATGAGCAGAGGCTTAAATGAAGAAGAAGCGAGAGCACTGCTAGTAGAAGGTTTCTTCGAAGACCTCCTTTCTCTGATTACGAGACCCGAATGGTATGACATCACTAAAAAACTTATCGAATCACAAATCCTCTCATCTCCTGAAAAACTAGCACATGCTTAATATTGAACAGATCAAAAAGGATTTTCCAATTCTTCAAAAAAGTCACAATGGACATCATTTAGCTTATTTAGATTCTGCTAATACAAGTCTCACTCCTGAGCCAGTCTTAGCATCTATGAATACATATTATCGTGAATATAATGCCAATATCCACAGAGCAGTGTATCCATTGAGTGAAAAAGCCACAAGTATGCATGAAGAAGCTCGCCAAAAAGTAAGCAGTTTTGTAAACGCTGCTTCTTCAAAAGAAATAGTTTTCACAAGAAATGCTACTGAAGCTTTGAATCTCGTTATTCAAACTTGGGGGAATGAAAATCTAAAAAAAGGAGATACAGTAGTGCTGTCTATAATGGAGCATCATAGTAATATTGTTCCATGGCAGATCTTGCAAAAGAAGAGAGGCTTCTCAATAGAATTCATAGGAGTAGATGAAGAGGGGAGCTTGAAGATATCTGATCTTGAAAGATTTCTTGAGAAGAAAAAAGTAAAAATAGTTTCTATAACTCATCAATCAAACACTCTCGGTACCATTAATCCCATCAAAGAAATCACTCGGCTATCTCATGAGTATGGTGCTTTAGTGATGGTCGACGCCTGCCAGTCAGTCCCACATATGCCAATTGATGTACAAGATATTGGAGCTGATTTCCTAGCATTCACTGGACATAAGATGTATGGACCAACAGGAATAGGAGTCCTCTATGGAAAAGAATTACTTCTTCAGGAGATGCCACCATTCTTAGCTGGGGGAGAAATGATTAGGTCGGTTTCTAAAGAAAGGAGCACTTGGAATGATCTTCCTTATAAATTTGAAGCAGGTACTCCAAACATTGCCGGGGCCATCGGCCTAGGAGCAGCAATAGACTACATCCAGTCAATAGGGCTAGAGAATATCCAAAAGAGAGAAGCTGAACTCATAAAGTATGCACTTGAAGCTTTTTTAGAAATAGATGGCTTGAAAATATATGGCCCTCAAGACTTTAAAAAAAGAGGAGCAGTTTTTAGTTTTGAAATATCAGGTATTCATCCACATGATCTTGCTACTATACTTGGTGAAGAAAATATTTGTATTAGGGCAGGTAATCACTGTGCTCAACCACTCATGGAAGAGCTTGGTGTATCAGCTACCTCTCGGATGAGTTTTTCTTTTTATAATACAGAAGCAGATATAGATCGTGCCATAGCAGCTATAAAAAAAGCACAACAACTCTTTCAATAATAGACGATGAGTATTTACATGGAAAACATCATCGACCTGTATAAGAATCCTTTGAATCAAGGAAGGATGGAAGATGCATCAGTAAGTCATAGAGCGCACAATCCGCTTTGTGGTGATGAGGTGACGATTGACCTCCTTGTAAAGGATCAAAAAATTGCAGATGTTAAGCAGCGTGGTGTAGGTTGTGCGATCAGTCAGGCATCAGTTTCGCTTCTTACTGAAGAGATAAAAGGTATGACTCTAGAAGATGTGATGGCGGTTTCTAAGGATGAGGTCATCGACATGTTAGGAATAGAGTTGGGTCCAGTCCGACTAAAATGTGCACTCATCGGATTAGAAGCAATCCATGAAGCGATCAAGAGTTATTCAAAAATTCATTAAATTTCATTATATCTTCATTAAAAGTTCATCATGGCTAAAGAAGAAAAAACAACATTCAACAAAGATATGACAGTAGGCGAAGTAGTAGCTGCTTTCCCGGGCGCTGCTGACATCCTCATGGGTTATGGTTTACATTGCGTAGGTTGTCATGCCAATGCTTTTGAAACAGTCGAGCAGGGGGTTATGGGCCATGGGTATTCTCAGGAAGATCTGGTCAATCTTATGGAAGATATCAATGAAGCATACGAAGACGAGCAAGAAGGGGTAGAGCGTAAACCCGTTCCTAAAGAAGCTGATGATATGGAAATAGAACTCACAGAAAAAGCTCAAGAACAGATCGAAAAGATTGCCAAAGAAGAAAAAAAAGAAGCAATGCCTCTCCGTATCGATGCTCAATCAGCTGGTCCAAAATTAAGATATTCTATGAATTTTGTAACAGCTCAAGAAACGACTCCAAACGATAAAGGTTTCTCATTTGGAAAAGTAAAAGTAGTCATCGACAAAAAGCTCTACAAAAAATTAAATGGATTAGAGATCGATTATGTAAAAGAAGAGAAACGAGCGGGCTTTAAGATGAACAATCCTAATGTTCCTTCTTAATTACGCCTTAACTAAAACTTAATTAAATTTAATCTACGCAAAAAGTACAGTTTCCTTTGATTTGCTTGTCGATCTGGTAGAGACCATAAGAGATTAAAATAACACTGATGATTTTTATCCAGATGTCATAGGTTGTAAAGAAACTAAATCCATAAGCTGCTCCAAAAAGAGAGAGCACAGGTAGTGTGCAAGCAGGACAGAAAACGGTAAAAGCCCCTAGAAGAGCCCCTGCACTAGAGCTAGAAAGTGCTTTGAAAGAAGTTTGTCGTTGTTTAAGGGTCTCAATGAAGCCAACAATAAAAGCAGCACCCAGCAGGCTCATAAAGATAGCAAAAAGAATGTTTGGAGTGTTTAGACCTGCTCCCATTACACACATCTCATCTCTTGCGCCTGGCAATTGAGACATCATCACATATTGCACATCAAAGAGAAGGAAAGCAAAACCCGACATCACGAGAAGTGATATCGGGTTTTTAAGTGCGTCAACGAGCGAGTGTGATTGAGCTTTTTTCATGTCTTATTTCAGCATTTTTTCAAATTCCTTTTCAAACTCGCTAAAAGGAAGGGCTCCAGAAAGACGGATAGATTTATCACCATCGGTAATGACAAATCCTGGAGTTCCATTGATACCAAAACGAGCCCCTGAAGCAATATCATTATCTACTTCATTGTCATATTTACCTGAAGTAAGGCAAGATGTAAATTCATCTGCATCTATTCCTATATCGCTAGCATAAGCAGCAAGGATATTGTTAGAGATGCTGTTTTGTGAACCAGTAAAGATGGCATCATTCATTTGAAAGTACATATCATCACCACCTTGTTCTCGAGCACATTCAGCAGCATTTGCAGCATTTTTTGCATCGGTGTGAAATGATAGAGGGAAATCTCTGAAAACATATTTTACTTTCCCAGTATCAATATATTTTTGTTTGATGAGTGGGTTTGTCTGTTGGAAATGTCGTTGGCAGAAAGGGCATTGGTAATCAGAAAATTCTACTAAAGTAATAGGAGCATCAGCTTCACCCATGATCGCATCATCATCTATTAAATCTTCATAACTTGCATTCACTCTTTTCGCGATATCTTCCAATAGGGCTTGTACAGCATTGGGCTCCATTTCTTGGAGTATAGTCGCAAGTTGGTCCGAGTCTATATTTGGATCAATAGCAGATGCTTTTTGTCCATCCATCATTTGATAACCAAGAAAAGCGACCGATATGCTAATCGCTACACCAGAAAATAAGATAGCTGCAAATAATCCTTTTTGTGATTCTTTTTGAGGTTCCATTAAAATCGAATAAGAAGAGTAATAATTATCATACTATTGTAATTATAACTTATTTTAAGCTGTCTCTCAATCAAGCTTGGTAGCTTAGAATTCAACTCACAGCCTAATAATATTCCCATTAGAGGCCTTTTTTAGACGATTTAAGAGAGTGTAGGTCAAAGGGTGAGAGAAGTCTGAGAATTCTAAATAAATATGTTGGGCAGATTGCCTATCACACCAGTTCAAAAACCCATAAAGTTGCTGGGCATAGCTTTTAAAATCTTCTTCTGTAAGAGCAAGATACTGATGTTTCGTTGGATTAAATTCATCAAAAGAACCAACTAAACCGAGATGAGAGTGCTTTAGGTCTACATTATTTTGAATCCACTCTCTGCGTTGTTCTGGTTTTCCTATGATCACAGTCAACTTTCCTTCAGGGGAATAGTGTTGCAATAACTGTCCAGGGCTCGTGATTTTAGTGTTTTCTTCATGGAAAATTTTTGTATCAAGGGTAGTTTCAATATCAGCTCTACTAATAGAGCCGGGTCTAAGGACTCTGATCCGATCATCCGAGCAGTCAATCACAGTACTCTCAAGTCCAATCTGAGTATTCCCTCCATCCAAAAAATAAACAGCATCTTGTTGAAGCTGAGCTACAGCATCTTTAAATCGAGTTGTGCTTGGTTTACCACTTAGGTTAGCACTAGGAGCCGCAACTGCTTCGCCAGTTTTCTTCAAGAGTTCTTGAGCAATAGGGTGATCAGGCATCCTTATACAAACAGTATCAAGTCCAGCCGTCACAAGATCTGAAACATTTTTATGTTTTTTAAGGCAAATTGTTAGTGGGCCAGGCCAAAAGTGATCCATCAGATTTTTAGCAGTATCAGGAACCAACTCAACGAGCTCATCAAGCTGTGATCTATCGAAAATATGGAGGATAAGTGGATTGTGTTGAGGTCTTCCTTTTACTTCGAAAATCTTTTGAACAGCCTCAGCATTTGAAGCTACTGCTCCCAGCCCATAGACGGTCTCTGTAGGGAAAACGATAAGTTCTCCTTGTAAAAGTTTTTGAGCTGCTTGAGTAGTATTCATAGATAAAAAAGAGCCACGAGTATATCATAAAATACAGCGTCCAAGATAGCTTCAAAACGTCATCTCGAAAGGCTTGAAGTAAAATGAGACTGCAATATCCTTAATCAAGTGATTCCAAATACTCATTACATTCATGAACAAAGAATACTTCGAACAAATACTTTCTCTCTCAGTACTTGGGAATGATATCAAAAGTTACCTTATTGCTGCTTTGGTTTTAGCAGGAATATTCATCTTTTTTAAGTTTCTTTTTATGCTCGTCTTTAAAAGACTTGAGGATTATGCCAAACACACCAAAACAGATGTCGATGATGCAGTAGTAAACCTTCTGGAGCAGAATAGATGGATGGTTTTTTTTGTTTTGGCTTTTTTATACATAGACATTGCATTAACTTTGCCAGAAGGAGTCGAAATTATCATTAGAGCTTTTTTTAATATCTCAGCAGTAGTTTTAGCAGTGAGGGTAGTCAATTACTGGGTGGAGTATTTCACCGAAAAAATTGCTCACGATAAAGAAAATCCTGCTGAAGAATTTTCAGTGAGATTCATCAGTAAATCAATAAAAGTACTCACTTGGGTTTTTGGTCTCCTGTTCCTTATTTCATCATTTGGCTACAACATCAGTTCACTTATAGCTGGTTTAGGTATCGGAGGTCTAGCTGTGGCCTTGGCTGTTCAAAATATTTTAGCTGATCTGATTAGTTGTATTTCTATCTATCTCGATAAACCATTTCAGGTAGGGGATTATATAGTAGTAGATACGCAGATGGGGACAGTAAAAAGTATAGGAATAAAAACTACTCGTATTACCAGTTTGCAAGGAGAGGAAATTGTGATGTCAAACAAGCGTCTTACAGAAATAGATATCAACAACTATGGAAAAATGAAAAAGAGACGAGTGATCATCCCCCTGGGTGTGACATACAAAACTACGGCAACAAAAATGAAGGCTATCCCGAAGAACCTCCAAAAAATAGTAGAGTCTGTAGAAGATACGACTTTTGACAGAGCTCACTTCAAAATGTTTGGACCTCACAGCAAGGACTTTGAACTGGTATTCTTTGTAGAGTCAAAAGATTATTACACCTATATGGATCGCCTAGAAGCGGTAAATATGAAAATCCAAAAATACTTCGAAAAAAATAAGATCGAGTTTGCCTATCCTACTCAGACACTTTATCTGAAGAAATAGTGTGCCTTCGTTTTTTTAGGTGTTTTTCGAGAAATCTATATCCTAAAAGGTTAAGAACCAGCTCGCGAACTGCTCGTCCTAGCTCCATCCAGTCGAGACTACCATCAGGCATTTCTACTTCATAAATAGACTTCTTTTCTTTGGTAAAATGAGGATCATTCTTTAAAGCGTCTTCATTTCCTCCATAAACCTCCCTAAGGACTCTTCTCGTAGTAGGACCTGATTCTTCCTTGCTAGCCATAAGGATTAATTAAGAGATCTTATGATAGCACATTTTTTAGCCAATCACCGATTTCCTGCGGGTCTTTTTCCTCATTTAAGAGTTTAATCACTTTACTCCCCATCACGGCGATGTCCGCATGCTCAAGTACCTGCTCGACTTGTTCTTTTGAAGAAATACCAAAACCAACTGCAAGTGGAAGTGAAATAAACTTTCGAACATTCTCTAAATAGTCTCCTAGTGTATCACTGACATCTGTCTGCACACCAGTGGTCCCTTTACGAGCGACACAATAGACAAATCCAGAGGCAACTTCAGCAATTTTTTTAAGCCTCCGATCTGGGGTGATTGGAGAGATGACTTGGATGACATGAAGCTGATATTTTTTACAGTATTCCAAAAAATGATCGTATGGTTCTTCATCTAATGGAATATCAGGAACAATCAAGCCATAGGCTCCTGCTTCTGCAGCTCTTTTACAAAATTCATCTACTCCGTAATGATGAACGATATTGTAATAGGTCATAAACAGAAGTGGTGTCGAAACTTTTTTCTGTAGTGCTTTCATGAGTTGGAAGCAATCTTCAGGAGTTGTTCTATTTTCTAAAGCAGCTTGGTTTGCTTGCATGATGGTAGGACCATCGGCGATAGGGTCTGAAAATGGGATTTGTATTTCCACAAAACTTACACCAGCTTCATCCATTTCTAAGACGAGTTCCTCACAAGACTTCATGTCGGGATAACCTCCTACGATATGAGTCATCAGTTTTTTATTCATGGAAGCGTTTAAGAAATTGATTAAAGTTTTCTTTATCAAAATGCTGAGTCGTAATGAAAAGGTCCTTGTCACCTCTCCCAGAAATATTTACAACAATATGTTCATCTCTATTGAGTTTAGGAGCCATTTTGATAGCCTCAGCCACTGCATGTGAGCTCTCCATAGCAGGGAAAATGCCTTCTGTTTTCGCCAGTACTTCATAGGCGTCTAGAGCTTCTTGATCATGTGCATACTGGTATTTCACTCGGCCTATATCGTTTAGGTAAGCGTGTTGAGGTCCGACACCTGAATAATCAAGTCCTGCAGAAATACTTTTCGTCTCGCCAACCTGACCATGTTCATCTTGGAGGAAGTACGATTTAAAGCCTTCAACCACTCCTACTTGTGGAGCTTGAAATCGAGCAGCATGTTCGAATTTCCCATCTTTCTCTTTGATCTCTTTTCCACCCGCTTCAACACCGATCATCTTCACAGATACCTCATCAAGGAAATCATAGAAGAGTCCAATCGCATTTGAACCTCCTCCAACACAGGCCACAAGGTAATCAGGAAGTTTTCCAACCTGCTCATTCATTTGTACTCGTGCTTCTTCACCGATAACTTTCTGAAAAAAAGTATTCATCACTGGATAAGGATGGGGTCCACAAACAGTTCCTAACAAAAAGTGAGAATCATCAGGGTTAGCCAAGAGATCACGCATAGATTCATTGATAGCATCTCGTAGGATCTGCCCACCACTTGTTACAGGGATTACAGTTGCTCCTAAACGTTCCATCCAAAAAACATTTGGACGTTGCCGCGCATAGTCTTTAGCTCCCATATAGATAGTGCATTTCATTCCCATCTTTGCAGCAACAGTCGCAGTCGCGAGACCATGTTGACCTGCGCCAGTTTCAGCGATCAATCTTTTTTTCCCAAGACGCTTGGCAATCAAAGCCTGACCAATACAATGATTGATCTTATGAGCACCAGTATGGACAAGGCCTTCTTGTTTTACAAAGATCTGAGCTCCGCCAAGTTTCTCACTTAAATTTTGACAGTGAAAAAGGGGAGTTGGCCGACCGAGGTAATGGGTCCTAAGATCTCGAAGTTCTTTCAAGTATTCACGATCCTCTATCGCATTATAAAACTCAGCTTCGAGCTCTTCCATGATAGGGATGAGAAGCTCTGGAATGTATCGCCCACCATAAGGGCCAAAGTGTCCTTGATGATTCAACAGGTATTCTTTGAGTGAGTCTGGAGTGTTCATGAAAAGACAATGTTAGCAATTTTTTCAATTTGTTTAAGATCTCGTTTCCCATTCCGTTCCACTCCAGAGGCGAGATCAATCCCAGCAGGTTGATAGAGATCTAAGATAGCCCGTAGGTTAATAGCATTCAAACCTCCAGCAAGGATGTAAGGAATATTCAAGGACTTCAAAAAGCTATGATCAAACATAATACCTGATCCAGGCTGCCTGCCATCTAGGAGAATACGCTCAGCTATTTCAGCTATTTTTTGAGCTTTCTTAATGTCAGATTTTTTATTGATAGAGATTCCTTTGATTACTGGTACAAGGGATTGTTTGATATCACTGATCTTTTCTTTACCAGAAAGTTGAACCATATCTAGGTCGAGTTGTGTTGCATAAGTATTTACTTCCTTCATATCTTGATCTTGGAAAACACCTACTACTTGAGTGGGTGACACTTTGTCCTTCTTAAGAGCCTCAACGATTGCTTTTGCCATCTGAAGAGATATCCGACGTGTGCTGCTTGGGACGAAATTTAAACCAATATAATCAACACCCAGTTTCTGACATAAAAGTGCTTCTTTGACAGATTGGATACCACAAATCTTTAAGAGTGCTTTGGGTTTACCGATGAGTGATGCTATTTTTTTCTTTGGATCTTTGCTTTTCATTATACTAGTCCCCACCAACATGGCAGTAACATTCTTAGGAAGCTTATCGATATCAGCCTTGGCAGCAATGCCACTTTCAGTGACGACAACTCTTCCTTTTATTTTTTTGGCAAGCTTCTGAGTCATCTTCAGGTCAATCTTGAAGTTGTGAAGATTTCGATTATTAATACCAATGATACCAGCATCAGTTTGAAGAGCTTTTTTAAGTTCTTGTTCATTATGCACTTCGAGCAAGACATTCATCCCTAAAGAACAAGCAACATTGATGAGTGCTTGGAGTTGTTCGCTAGTAAGGAGCGCTGCGATAAGCAAGATGGCATCAGCACCATGAAGACGAGCTTCATAGACTTGATATTCATCGATGATGAAGTCTTTGCAAAGTAAGGGGAGAGAGTTAGCTGCTTGAGCTTTATCAAGATTCTCTAGATCTCCGGAAAAATATTTCTTATCTGTAAGAACAGAAATAGCTCGAGCGCCTGCAGCTTCATAATCCATAGCAATCTTCGCTACATCAAACTTCCCTTTCTTTATGAGTCCAGTACTTGGAGAAGATTTTTTTATTTCAGCAATTAAAGAAATTCCATGACGTAGGAGTGATGCTCTAAAATCACGTTGGGATGGAAGGAGCTTTTTTTGAAATTTTTTCAAAGGCAGTTTTTCTTTTCGAACATCCACTTCATGACGCTTATGCATGGCAATGTCGAGGAGGATGCTAGGAGCATCGGCATTCATCTTATAGTTGAGATACTGTTGGTATGCTTTTCCATTCTCAACACATTCCTTTGCCATGAGGTATCCTTTTTTGAGGTTCGAAACTTTTCCAGAAAGTTTCAAAGCCAGAGCTGTATTTACCAAAACTAAATCAAGATGTCTCGTCTGACATTCGCCTTTTAAAATACTTAGGGCTATTTGAGTGTTTTGTTTTGCATTGCCTCCTTCTATTTCAGAAAAAGCACATTCTTTCACACCAAATTGAGAGGGTCTAATGAGAGATTTTTTTATTTTTCCATCTTTAAGTTCCAGTATAAAAGTTTTACCAGTGAGGGTTACTTCATCGAGTCCATCTTCACCTGAGACAACTATCACCTGTTTTTTCTTAAGCTTCTTTGCTGACTGAGCAATCAGCTCCATCTTTTCTTGGAAAGCTGTTCCAATAATTTGAGTCTGTGTTCCTGCAGGGTTTAATAGAGGACCCACAAGATTAAATACAGTAGGCGTACCCATCGCTTTTCTGACAGGAGCAAAATGCTTCATGATAGGGTGGAAAGATCTCGCGTAAAGAAAACCGAGATTTGTATGCGAAGCAAGACGCTGTACTTCTTCAGGTTTTAGATCAGTTTTTATTTTTAAAGCTTCGAGGAGATCAAAGCTACCAAATCTTCCACTGGCAGCTTTGTTGCCATGTTTTGCAACGGTTATTCCAAGTGCAGAAAGGATGAAAGCAGAGATGGTAGAGGTGTTGATGCGCTTCAGCCCAGATCCACCAGTTCCACAGATATCGATGGCCTCTTTGATCTGTACCGAAGAACTCATATTCTCCTGAAGTATCTGACAAAAAGAAGTGAGCTCTTTTGCATCAATGCCTTTTGTGTTAATCGCAGATAATACTGAGGCTTGTTGAACCTGACTAAGTTTACCTTTTACAGTATTTTCAAAAAAATACCCTATTTGTGCTGATGAAAGATTTTTTTTAAGTTCGAGTTGTTTGAGGATCGCTCTATACATTGGCAAAGTTTTTATTGATCACATTTTTCATAAGGTTAAATCCATTCTTTCCTTTCATTGATAAGACAGATTCTGGATGAAATTGAACGCCCTCTATAGGAAGGGTCTTATGCCTGATGGCCATCACCAGACGAGGAGGGCTGAGTGGAGAAAATTCTCCTTCACACTTAGCAGAAATATCAAAACAGTCAGGAACTTCATCTGCCACCAGAGAGTGATATCTTCCTGCAGGAAAATTATGATCAAGCTCTGTAAAAATCGTTTTCCCGTCATGTTGGATTTCTGAAGATTTCCCGTGGACAGGTTTAGCAAACTTCAAAGATCCTCCAAAGTATTCCACAAATGCTTCGTGTCCTAGACAGACTCCAAACATCGGATATTTTTGGTGGTACAGATCGATGATCTTCATGAGGTTTCCGGCATTCTTCGGGACAGAGGGACCTGGTGAAAGAACAATCAAATCAGGATTCACTTCCTCTACGATACTCGGATCAACATCATTCCGATAGACATGAACCTCGCATCCAAGCTGCTGGATATAATCCACCAAGTTAAAGGTGAAGGAGTCGAAGTTATCGATAACGAGAATTTTTTTAAACATGTGTCAGTATATAGTGAGTAGTTTGTAGTTTTTTAATTCAGATTTGAATATTAGATTTTCATTGAAAATTGATTGCTCATTGATACAGATTGATCATCACTCTTGGAATGTCTCTAGGAAAGCCTGAGCCTTGGCAAGAGTCTCCAAATACTCCCGTGTAGGGTCAGAATCATACACGATACCAGCCCCAGATTGATAGCGTAGATCCTTTCCTTTTATGTGTGTCGTTCGGATCAAAATCGCAGTATCCACTTCTCCTGAAAAACTGAGTTGGCCGATAGCTCCTCCATAGTACCCCCTTCTTTCAGGTTCATGTTTTTCAATGGTTCGCATGGCAGCAACTTTCGGAGCTCCAGTCAGAGTCCCGGCATTAAGACAAGCAATCAGCGCATCGAAGCCAGTATAGGTGTCTTTAAGTTCACCAGTAAGGTGGACCACGGTATGCATGACTCGTGAGTATTTTTCTACAAAACGATAGTCGGAAACTTCTATCCCTGCTTTGCAAATACGACTGAGATCATTACGACCAAGGTCAACAAGCATATCCAACTCTGACCTTTCTTTTGCATCGTTCAAGAGTTTGATGAGTTGATCATGATCATCCACCTGATCTTCACCTCTCTTGATCGTCCCTGCTATTGGCCTCAGGTGTACTTTCCTCTCTTCACATCTCACCATCATTTCAGGTGACGCTCCGATGATTTGTTCGTCTCCAAATTCATAATAAAATAAATATGGTGAAGGATTCGTTTCCCTGTACTTGAGGTACAATTGAAAGGGGTCTCCTTTAAACTGTGCTTTTAAGCAGTTAGAGAAAACCACCTGAAAGAGTTCTCCTTGTCGTATATATTCTCGAGCCTCTTCGACCATGTTCTCAAAGTCTGATTGTTCGATGGTAAATTTTGCATCAGAGATATCGTAAGCCCCAGGCTCTGAGTGACTCTTCTCTAATAATTCTTCGATGTCATGGAGAGGTTCTAGACAAGTCTCTTCATCTGATCGGTAGGCGATGATAGATGAGCTTTGTTTGATGTGGTCGACGAGGACAAAAGTATCATATAGGAAGAGAGAATAATCAGGAGTATCATTCTTTTCTAATTGATCTTGGAGATCTTCGAAGAGTCGAATGAAATCATAAGAGAAGGCTCCATAAAGACCCATGAGGGTTTTTTTATCGATGGAAAAATGCTCAATGATAAGCCGGATGACTTGAGCAGAGTTTCTCATTTTACTTCTTTTACTTTCTTCTACTTGTTCGTTTTTTTTCTCAATTTTTCCTGCTAAGATATTCTCTAAGAGATCGGCTGAGTCAGCGTATTCTTCCAAAAGGGGATTGAGTTCTTGTAAATATTCTTCTCCTCTTTTATTGAGGGCTTCTATTCTAAAGTTTTCATCTTTCCCAACAATCTTCAGAGAGGGATTGAGTCCGACAAGAGAGAATCGTCCAGAGAAGAGAGAGACTTCCACTGATTCTAAAAGGAAGTGATGATCGTAGTGTTTGTACAGTTTTGCAAAAAGCTCATGAGCTGGACTATATTCTATCTCCAGTCGTGCTTCTGTGATCTTATCGTTTTGTTTTTCAAAGGTAATCATAGTCGTATAAAAAGAAAATCATCTATAGGAGATGATTCATTCATAATTAATAAATCAGCTCATTGTTAAGACTGGCTCCAGGCCCATATACAGATAGTGTAAGAGTTTTTCATAGTATCAGGTCTTTAAATCCAGGAGGTCCATATTGTAGTTCTCTTGAACCTCGACTTACCGTTCCAATACTCACTTTCAATTTTTTAGCAATTTCTCGTTGAGAAACACCATCCTTTAGCATTTTAAATATTTGGAGTCGCTTTGCTATCTCATCCAATTCTTTAGGGGTAAGGATATTACGTAGGATGTTTTCAGCCATTTGATCATCTGTAATATTGCTGAAAACAGCAGCAAGATCTTTGATATGTTGAGCAGAGGTCATGTTCTATTGTAATAGTACAATGATATTAACTGATTATTTTTTTGAGGTCAATAAAAAAGCCCATCTTATGAGATGAGTTCTAAGGTCATCTTTTTAAGGAATAAGTTGCCATTTTGAATTAAAGATGGAGTTTATAGGTTATTCCATCTTCCCATTGAGGGTTATCCCATTCTTTGAATTGTAGTTTCTCACAAAGTTTTTGCATTCGAATATTCTCAAAATCAGTTTCCGTCACAATCCCAATTGCTCCAAGTTTTCTCGCATGCGATATACACCTCGTCATGAGTTCTTCACCTATCCCTTGTTTTTGAAATTTAGGATCGACAATAATCTCTCTTATAAAGAAAAAACCATCCTCCCACCAATCTTTATCAATGGAACAGAATCCAGCAAAATCAGAGTTGCTCTTGGCAATAAGATATAAACTCATCTCGAGTCCAAAATTTTTCTGAAGAAGATTAATAACAGCTTGGTCCATTATGTATCCATGTGACTCTCTTCCTCGAAGAATGGTGATTTCTTCAGTTTTCTTGATATTTAAATAAGAGATCTTGCTCATCAGAAAATAATATTGGAATTTGTTGATAGAACCTTTTCCATTCGAGAAAAGCTTCCAGGTTACTTGGCTTCGCGACTGGTACCCATTACCTCCGGGATACTCCTTCCGGGCACCAAATATCTTCGGATTCTCCGCGTCGTACCTCCTTGTTCATCTCGAATTCAATTTGGAGCACGTGAGGGGGATCGAACCCCTATCAACGGCTTGGAAGGCCGTGGTAATAGCCATTATACGACACGTGCATGTGTTGCGGTATTGGCGCCAGATCAATATAGCAATACGAGAAAAAAATGCAAATTATTCCTCATCTTTTTTTAATGAAGCTTGTCCTTTATTGATGTAGAAGGGGATTTCTTCAATAATGATTTCATCTCCTTCACGGAAGAGGATGTCTAAGGCTAAGCCCTTCTGTACTTCTTCAGAGAAATACTGGTCAAAGATAAAATTCCCTAAAGAGTAGTATATAGGCTTTCCTTTGTAATATTCATGCTCTTGGACAACATGAGGGTGATGGCCAATGATCATGTCTATCCCCGCATCGATCATTCCATGAGCTTTATCTTGTTGCCGGAGATTTGAACTCGTCTTATATTCAACACCCCAGTGGATCATTAGGATGACGATATCATTCCTAGATTTTAGATCCTGAGCAGTCACCTTAGCTTCTTCCCAGTCAACATCGAAGAGCATGTCAGTGATTGCCATAAATCCGAACTTCAATCCATTTATTTCGATTTCATGCTGGTCGAATTCAAAAGAGTTTTTAGGGTGTCCTACGTGAGCAATGCCAACTTTGTTCAGGGATTCCAGGGTAGATTCCCACCCTTTTGCTCCATGATCCCAACTATGGTTATTTGCTGTACTGACAAGGCCAAAGCCATATTTCTTTAAAAGATCTGGAACGATTTCAGGATCAAAGGCAAATTGAGGAAAGAGGTCAGTTCGCTTAGGGGCTTCTATGATGGGGCCTTCTAGGTTTGCAGTGATGAGGTCGTAGATACTTCTATCTATACCCTCAGGTCCAAAAATTTCCTCAAAAGGGTAATCAGCTCCATTGACCTCCATTAGTCGTTTCACATCTCTATCGAGCATGAGATCACCAAAAGAAAGCATCCTGACTTCGGCAGGAGGGAATATAACCTTTAGGATTTCTTCTTCATATGGAGCAGTCTGCACTAAAACACTTTGAGCTGCTCCTAAAAGAGACATCAACAAGGAAAGGAAGGCAGTCATGGTGAAGACTTAGAGATCGGCCACAAACTTATCAAAAATCCATGCGGTGTCTTCTGGACCAGGAGTAGCTTCCGGGTGGAATTGCACAGCATAGAAAGGTTTCTTCACGTGTTTGATACCTTCTACAGTATTGTCGTTGAGATTTTTAAACCAAATCTTGAAATCTTTTGGAAGAGATCGAGGTCGGATAGCATATCCGTGGTTTTGAGAAGTGATATAACAACGCTTGTCATCAAGGTTCATCACTGGCTGATTGAAAGAACGGTTCCCATATTTCATCTTATAGGTCCTTGCTCCAGCAGCTAGTGCCATCACTTGAGTCCCTAGACAGATCCCCATGATGGGTTTTTTCTGATGTTCAAGGGCGTATTCCATATGCTCGATAGTTTTTTTTACTCGTTTTGGATCACCAGGACCATTTGAAAAGAGCAATCCATGAAATTTCTTCAGCTCTTTATCTTCAAAGAAATCGTAATCCCATGGCACACGAGCAACAGTGATGTCACGTTCTAATAAGGACCTGATGATATTTTCCTTTACCCCACAATCAACTACCACCACCATCTTTTTCCCTGCAGAGTAGATGATAGGCTCCTTACAAGAAACTTCTGAAACAAGGTTTCGATCGTTAGGGTCATCAAATTTTTCCTTCTTATCGTTACTGACTGCTACTATCCTCCCAAGCATAGATCCTTTTTCTCGGAGTTTTTTTGTCAAAGCTCTCGTATCAATACCTGTGATAGCTGGTACTTCTTGTTCATCTAACCATTGTCCAAGGCTTTTTTTTGCAGTCCAGTGAGAGTAGGTATCACTGTATTCAGAAACGATCAATCCACCAGCGTGGATTCGGTCAGACTCGAAGTTTTCGATAACTCCTTGGTGACGCCGAAGGTCATCCACTCCATAATTCCCTTGTAGGGGATAAGTGAGGACTAATATCTGATCTTTATAGCTGGGGTCAGTCAAAGACTGTGGATATCCCATCATTCCCGTACTAAAAACAATCTCTCCGCTCGTTTCTTTGAGCTTTCCAAAGGAGTTTCCAATGTATTCTGAGCCATCTTCGAGGACCAGTTTGAGTTTAAACATATCGCTGCAGGGTTTTTAGTATTTTTGCTTACTTATGATACGACATTCCGCGCTGTATAGTAAAGATTCTATACAACTGTTCAAGTAAAAAGAGTCGCAAAATTTGATGATTCATGGTCATCGCTGATAGTGAAAGTCTTAAATCAGCTTTTTCTTTGACCTCTGGGGCTAGTCCATGGGCAGAACCGACTATTATTGCTAATCGGCCTTGGCCTCGATCTAGGAGCTGAGAAAAGTGGTCGGCCAGTCCGACAGAGTCAAAAGTCTTCCCTTTGTCATCACAAACAATCACATATTCATCAGAGTGAAGCTGGGGGAGTAGTATCTTGGCCTCTTCAGCCAAGACTTTATCGATATCAGAGTGCACTTTATGATCTTTCAAATAGTGAATGGAGAGCTCGCAGTAAGGCCTTATTTGTTTCACAAAAACCTGTACGCCTTCATCTATATACGAAGGTTTATTTTTCCCAAATAAAAAAAGTCTGATAGTCATAATGATACTCCGAGGTCAGAAAATGCTTTCTTGAAGGCTTTTAGTGCAGTGTTTGCCTGTTGAGTACTGACTGTTATGTCGATCTCATGGGCGATTCGATTGCGTAACTTATGAGCTGACCAGAGAGCGTTGTTATCTCGAAAAACAGCTTTTGCTTGTTTCATTTTCTCCCCTAAGCTGCCCTTGAAACCTGCCTTATTGAGCGCAAAATCGAGGAGTTTATCAGCTTTCAGGACTGCTTTATCAGGATGTTCAGCTGTGAGGTCTAGGGTTTCTTGCCAGTGTTTCTTGAGATAGCTGACATCAGCTGAGTTTAGTCTCTCTTTCTTGTGTAAGAGCACGTAAAAACCAAAGGCGATGATGAGACCAGCAATAATGAGCAGGAGTATCCAAGGGGAAAAAAGATTCATGAGCTTTTTACTTTTATGTGTTCTTGGATAATATCAGCCAGGAGGTCTTTGAGAGATTCAGTATTTTGAGAGTTTTTATTCGAATTTGCCGCCTGCATCACTCTTGTGATCCAGGTCGAGGCCAGCTGAGGATTGTGGACGTAATTCATCTTAATTTCATTGTTTGAAGCTCTCACCAGGCAAATTTTCCCATAATTCAAAATAGACTGCTTGATGCCTTTCATCTCGATATCTACTGATTCTATAGATTCATAGTCAATACGACTCGAGCTTTGTTTGAAAAACCCATCCCATCGAGTATCAATGATACTGACATCAGTGATGAGCCAGGCATCGAGATACCAATCCAGAAAAGCGTAGAGAGAATAACAAAACGAAATAAAGAACCAGCCATACATCATCAATGCAACGGGTCCTGTCAGACCTGTGATGAAGAGCATCACTAAAGCTGGGACTACATAACCAAAAAGAGCAATTTTCACCATCTGTGCTTGCACAGTGATCCAGTGTCGATGAATGGTATGAAAGAGTTTTTCTTTCTTCCCGAGGTATTTTCCGAAGAGGAGACGGCGAGGGAACATACTGTATTTGGATTAACACACATGAGTATAAAGGTGAACTGCCATTGACGCCACTCCAAGATCAACATACTATGTGTGAGCTTTATTTAAGCACGCCCAGGTGGCGGAATTGGTAGACGCGCTGGTCTTAGGAACCAGTGACTTCGGTCGTGTGGGTTCGAGTCCCTCCCTGGGCACCATTCAGTTATTCAAAACAATCTAGCTAGTCAAGTAGGACGAGAAGCTTGTCCAGAGCGAGCGTTTAGCGAGTCGAAAGGAAGTCCCTCCCTGGGCACCATTCCAGTTATTCAAAACAATCTAGCTAATCCAGCAGGACGAGAAGCCTGTCCAGAGTTTGCCGTAGCAAACGAAGGGAAGTCCTCTCATGGGCATCAATCTACGCTCCCTTACCAAAACCAACTCAAGCTACGATTGGTTTCACCAAAGGAAAAGACGAGAAGTATATTTCCTTTGTCCTCCGCTCTTTTTGGAATCTAGCAGGAAGCCAGTTTCAAAGAGCTAAGAGAAATCCCTCCTTGCTTAATGTTTTCTGTTTTTTAAAAATCTTTCTCTAAAGAGAGGGGATTTCTTAGGTTTATGTAATAAAAAGGGAACAGCAGGCATGAAGACATTAAAAACAAGAAGATCAAAAATAATTGTCATAATTTATTGACGTATATTAAAATGTAAAGTAAAATTTACAACCGTACTTTGACATATCTATAGAAAAGCTCCGATCTGCATCATGATGCTACAAGTGTGATGATCTAGTTCGGAGCTTTACTTCCTGTAGCAAAAGACATGAGTTGAGTGTGTGTGCACTCAGTTCTTTCCCTTTTGCTACAAAAAATAGAGAAGAGGTTCCTATGCAGTACGAGAAATTTCTATTCGTGATGATCCTCGTTTTTTCATCAGCCTGCACATCGCAGGAGCTTGTGAAACGAGTCGAGCAACTCGAACAGGAAAGTGCCAATAAATCTCAAACCATAAAAAAGCTTGAGGATTCATTGGCAAAGACAAAAAAATCTCTGAAAGAAACTGAAAACCTTCTTGAAGAGGTGAATGAAAAAAACTCCAAAGAAAAAGAAATTGAGGATACGCTTAAGTATGAGTTAAAGGGGAACCAAGAACCTTTTAGTGATGAGAAATTTCCTGACAATTCCAGTGAGACAGGAGTAGGCTTTAAGATTATTGGTCTTAAGAATGAAGGGAAACTCTCTGGTAAAGAGAGAATCTCTACTGGGCTTCCAGTTGCAGAGCCAAAGATAGGTCCGATTACGGATCCTTCTTACGAAAAATTTTTTGAGGGGCTCCTAAAAGAAGTTCATCGTAGCGATGATGAGTGGTACTCAGATCTTCTTACATCTCCTTCTTCTAGAAAGGCTCCAATCATTGATTCTCAAGAATATAGTTTAGAGCCTTTAGAGGCTGAAATAGAAAAATGGGAATTACCTCGATATCCTAGAACAGGAAGATAAAGCCCCAGGCTTCATACTCTTCGAGTGCGAAGTTGTCGCAGCGTCACTTACGAGTGACGTTGTTTGCCAAACACGAATACGGTTGCAATCAGTGGGCTTCTCCGATTACAATGCATTGGCTGAATTCAACGTGCCGTGGTGGCGGAACTGGTAGACGCGCACGACTCAAAATCGTGTGGCTTCGGTCGTGAGGGTTCGAGTCCCTCCCGCGGCACCATCCTACGCTCCCACACCAGAACCTGCTCCAGCTTCGGATGGCAGGCCATAATTACAAAAGGGACGAGAAGCCTGTCCCGAGCGAGCTTTTACGAGTCGAGAGGAAGTCCCTCCCGCCAAATTGAATTCGAGATGAATTCAAGTCGGAGACGTAGAATGAATCCGAAGATATTTGGTGCCCGGAAGGAGTTTTAAGGAGGAGATGGGTACCAGTTGCGAAGCCAACCAATTCTTAGTAGCTGATATCATCATTGAATTCGAGATGAACAAGGAGGTACGACGCGGGGGCTCAAAGAGTCCAGCATCTTTCCGATTCACTGCGACTTCGTCTTATTCATCGCAAACATACTGGAAATCCGAAGATATTTTGTGCCCGGACGGGTACCAACCGCGAAGCTTAACACTTCTTAGCTTGCATTTAACTTACTTGAGTAAGGAATCTCCTAGGCGCCCACACTGGAGCACACTCCATCTTTGGATTACCTGAAACTCACCTTCCACCCTTACGGGCTCCCTCCTCTCTTCTGCCGAGAGAGGTGCTGGGATTATTAAGAAGAGAAAGGTCTGGCACTCCTTGGCTATTGTGATTTGTCCATTGGGCATTGCTACTCCTTGGTCATTGAAATTTGGTCATTGGACATTACTATTTCTTTGGACCTTTGCCCTTAAAATTTGTACTTTAATCTTCATATACCCATAGCCCATATCCGTAAAAGGCCATGTAGACCATTAAGGGCATGAAAGGAACACTCATTCCTAAGAAGGCAGTGAGGAGTGCGATGAGGAGAGCTGGAACTGAGCTGTAGAAAGAAAGTTTTATCAGAAAAGAGTAACGAATCTTTTTTTGGCTAAGTAGGAGTATGGAGGATCCTAGGAGTGAAAAGATCAGAGCAAGTATCCAAGCTCCCACAAAATGATAAAAGAAGATAAGCATCGGACCTGTGATGAGGAGGAGGTTTTTAAGCCATTCTTGAGCTATTGGAAAACCAGACTCTATGAAAACAGCCAGTAGTGATTTATCAAAACTGAGCGTTCTGTCGAACTCAAGAGATTCATAGAGTATTTGTTGAGATTGAAAACCTGTATTGAGATAGAGGCCGTCTTCAAAGATATAGACACCGAGTGCCTGAGGTGGATCGATCAAGGCTTCAGCCATATTCCTATCCGAATTCACTTGCAGACGTAGAGCTTGTCGAAAAGGACGATCTTGAGTCAGTCGCAAACGTGTCTCTTCGTCAAATCCTAGGAAGAGAATGATTTCCGTGGGATCTGAGTTGAAAGTCTCTCCATCAAAAGTAATTTGAGCCTCTGGAAATTCATCTTTGAAATCTTGTAGAAAGGCCTCCTGAGTAGGAAACAGTTGAGACCAGAAGAAGGCAAGGCTGATCAAGGCCATCACAGCAATGAACAGTGAAAAAAGAAATAAAAACATGATCGCTCGGAAAAGAGAGATGTCTTTGATGCGGTGATAGAAGTCAGTATCGGAACAACTTTTCACAAAAGAGGAAAGGTATCCTGGACGATAAGGAGTTTTTTTCATGTGAGCTTACGTGATGACCAAGCAATGCGATGAATGGTTTTCATCGTCTCTACGATAGCAGAGTTTTCTATCAAAATCCCGAAGGCATCGTTACTAAGGTTTAACATCAATAACTTGTCTTCGTACAAGGCAATACAAGAGTACATATTTCCGGTTTTTTCTGGGATGAACTTGGTAGCTCTGTGGTGCTTTTTATCCAGTGGACGCAAAGCTCTGTCTAGCGGGCTATCATGGCAGATCGACTCCAGATAGATATCATTTGCAATTCTTTTTTTGATAAAGTCATCCATCCATTTCTTCCCAAATTTATCGACTAAGTCATCATGAGTAGCAAATTCCATGACCTCAGTTTTACTATCTAAGACTTGGGAGTAGGCTTTCTTACAGGCTTCAACTCCTTCGAAAAATGAAACTTTCGGAGGGGATGTCAGGGGGTTTTTGAATTCTTGTAGGAGTGGTAATACTTGATCTAGGGTGGATTGTTTTTCAGTCATCTGTCGTGCGTAGCTTTTTTGCAGTTTCTTTGGGTCAGCATAGAAATATTCAGTAGATCCTTTCTTCCTCATGTTTAAGAAATCTTTCTCATGGAGTCGGTGTAACACAAAGAGTACGGTTGCTTTAGGCATGCTCAATTTCTTGGCGAGCACTGAAGCCGCTTGTTCACCTAGCTCTAATAAAGCGAGATAGCAGCGTATCTCTTTATCTTTCCATTCTAGTTTTTTTAGGAGTTCCTCCATCAACAATAATTATTGACACTTTATATATAATACACATTGAAAATATGTTTAAAAGCCATAAATTAAAAGCAAGATAAATTGACACTTTAGATTTTTAACATATCCATCCGTATGAAAACCATTAAATTATTTACTCAAGATGCTTACCAAAAAGAATGCGAAGCAACAGTCATTGAAGTAAGGAAAGATGATGAAGGACGACAGATAATCATCCTCGATCAGACAGTTTTTTATGCGATGAGTGGAGGACAACCTGGAGATCTTGGAGTGATCACAGGGCCTGAGGGGGCAGAGCAAGTCATCGATACTCGATACGCTGCCAACGAAAAAGTACTCATCTACCATTACCTAGCTGAGGAAACAAAGCTCAAGGTCGGGGACAAAGTACAATGCCAGATAGATTGGGATAGGCGTTACCGCCTCATGAAACTCCATTCACTTGTGCACATTGCTGGCTTAGTTTTTGAAAAACGTTATGGGAAAACAGAATGTGTTGGTTCTAATATCAGTGACAAAGGACGTATAGACTATAAGTTCTTCGATTCTATTGATATCGAGTGGCTTACAAATGAAACACAAAAAATGATCGATGAATCTCATGACATCACTACGCGAGGAGAGGAAAGAAATGAAGTAAGGCGTATCTGGGAAATGTCTGATCTTGAGCCGATGCCTTGTGGAGGAACTCATCCAAAAAATAGTTCAGAGATTGGCAAGATTCGTCTCAAAAGAAAAGGCTTAAGTAGTCAGGGTCAACGTATTTATTGCATGTTAGAGGACTAGTCTTTCATCTCTCGAAGAGTCTGAAGAAGTTGTTTTGAGTGATTAAAGTACATGTTTCCTGTTTCATCAGCTTGTTTCGAAGCTTCTTGGATATATTTTTCTAAAAGAGGAATTGCTCTTCTCATCTCAGTAGGGTTTTCATTACTGTTTTCAACATAGCATCTAGCCAGGAGGTATTTTGCAATGAGGATTTTTCCTTTAACAGCATTTTCCAAAGACTCTTGAGCTCTGTATTGTCTTCCCATACTTTGATAAATATTGGACATGCTGACCCATGAGGAGGCAAAGGGTTTTTCAGAAGAAAGAGAGCGTTCAAAGTTTATTTTTGCATGCCAAAGGTGACTCCCTCGACGATTTTTGATGATAGCATCAAACCAATCTTTATGAGCTGCTGTAAGTTTCTTTGACCAATAGTCTTCATTTTTATTGGCTAATGAGGGGAGTTCTTTTTTATTCTAATCTCGAGTTCGTCCCTTCTCTTGAGATACTCTTCTCGAGAGTCATGAGATTATAAAAACCCTTTTTTTCTATGAAGCCGATATTCTTCACAAACTTTGCTGAGTGCTGACATTCTTTGAACTCTGGGGCTCAAATCATTGATGCATTTTTCTTGTTCCAGGAGATACTCTTTGAAAAAAGTTTCAGCACTAAAATGAAGAGTTCCCAATTCATGGTAAATACCTGATGGAAGTCCATTTTTCCCTCTAAGGTATCGATTATATTCTGCTATTGCACCTATTATATTGCCTTTCATTTCTAAAGCTTTGGCAGCATAGGTATGTGAATCTTCTAGGTTTTCTTCCTTAGCTCCTCTAAAAAAAGGAAAGTGCTTTATTGATATAGTCTAAAAAAAGCGTTTGATAAGTATTTTTCTCTGTGCGTTCTTCTTCTCTTATATCGTGGAATTCTCTTGCGTGTCCGTTAGCCAATGCAAGATAAATACGACCTCTAGTAATCTTTAGCATTTGGACATCCTCTTCTTCAAGGAGTTTATGAAGACTCTTTTTAAAATAATAGGCCATGAGGGAGACTAGGGAGTCTGGGCTTTCTTCAATGATACTTGAGAAATGTGATGGGTCTTTCCCTACAGCTAAGTTTTTTATTCTTTCTTTCCTTTCTTCTGTATCCAGGAGGGGTAATTCTTTGTTGAGCTTAATAAAAGCTGGAGAAAATTTCATACATCTTTTTAAGAGACCGCATTATAAATTATTTTTTAAAAAAGTCAAAATGAGCATGCTCATATTCTCTTTTTTGACAAGGTAAATCGGTATTGAGAAAAAGACTGAAATGATAATATGGGAGTACTAATCCAAGTACATGGTCTGGAAAAAAAACACCCCCACACTAAAAGATATAAGACGCTTCGTGCAAGCGGCAAACTATATTGCAGCTGGGCAGATTTATCTCAAGGACAATTTCCTTCTCAAAGAGAAACTCAAGTCTGAACATATCAAGGATAGATTACTCGGACACTGGGGTACCGTTCCAGGTATTAATTTTGTGTATTCTTTCTGCAACTACCTCATCAAGAAGCATTCACAAGAGATGATCTTCTTGCTCGGTCCTGGTCACGGTTTTCCAGCCCTTCAGTCCTGTCTTTTTATAGAAGGTGCTTTGAGTAAATATTACAAACAAATCCCATACAACAACAAAGGTCTCTCTGAGATCATGAAGAAATTTAGTTGGCCTTATGGATACCCAAGTCATTCAAACCCTGGGGCACCAGGAGTGATCTTGGAAGGAGGAGAGTTGGGCTATGCACTATCAACTGCGTATGGAGCAGTCCTCGATAACCCTGACTTAATTGCTACCTGTTTGATAGGAGATGGAGAGGCGGAGACTGGGCCAACAGCTACAGCTTGGCACTCCAACAAATTCCTTGATCCTAAAACCTGTGGTGCAGTACTCCCAATTTTACACGTAAATGGATATAAGATTTCTGGCCCTACGATATTCGGGAGAATGTCGAACAAAGAGCTCGAACATCTTTTCTATGGATACGGATACAAGCCCATCATTGTCGAAGGGAAGGATCTCTACCGGCCGATGAAGAAGGCTATGGATAGAGCGTATAAAGAAATTCGAAGCATTCAGAAAAAAGCTCGGTCCGGATCAGAGAGATTGGTATCTCCACGCTGGCCAATGATCGTCTTAAAGTCACCAAAAGGTTGGACGGGAATTCATCATATTGGAAGTAATCTGCTCGAAGGAAATTTCCTTTCGCATCAGGTCATTGCTAAAAACTGTAAGAAAGATGACGACCAATTAGCCATGGTTGAAAAATGGTTTCATTCTTATCAATTTGAAAAACACTTTGATGAAGAAAAGGGATTCTCTAAAAGTATCCAAAGAGTTATACCTCCAGACCATCTGAAGATGGGCCTCATGAAACACGCATTCGGAGGGAAGATGAGAAAGTCCCTTAAGCTTCCTGAGCTTGCAGATCTACGTCTTCGATTGATCGAGCCAGGGCAGCTCAGTGGGAACTCCATGTATAAAGCAGGAGATTATCTTCGAGAAGTCTTTAAGTTGAATAAGAAAAATAAAAATTTCCGCCTGCTCTCTCCAGATGAAACCTACTCAAATCGCATCATGGCAGTATTCAAAGAAACAGCCAGAGCATGGGTGTGGCCCAACAAGAAGAATGATCGAGACATGGCAGCTGATGGAAGAGTGATGGAGATGTTGAGTGAGCATACACTTCAGGGATTCATGCAAGGATATATCCTTACCGGGAGACATGCAGTTTTTGCTTCTTATGAAGCTTTCATCCAGATCGTCAGTAGTATGGCAGATCAATATGCAAAGTTTATCAAAGCATCTGCAGAGTTCGAATGGCGAAAACCAGTGCCATCGATGAATTATATCCTGAGCAGTCTTGGTTGGCGTCAGGATCACAATGGGTATTCACATCAAAACCCTGGCTTCATTGGAAACATGCTCATGAAGCACGGAAGCTTTGTCTCAGTATACTTCCCAGCTGATGTAAATGGGATGCTCGTCACTTTAGAAGAGTGTTTCAATGATACCAATCGGATCAACATCATCGTCGCAGGAAAAAACTATCTTCCTCAGTGGAGAACGCTTCAGGAAGCACGGAAACAGCAAAAAAAAGGTTTGGATACTTGGGATTTTGCCAGCCATAAAAAGCCAGATCTAGTGATCGCTTCTGCGGGTGACTATCCCACTCAAGAAGCTTTAGCAGCTGTAAACATCATTCGGTATGTGATGCCCAAGATCAAAGTACGGTATGTGAATGTATCAGAACTCACCGCTTTAGGATTGGGAGATGAAGGAAAACCAATGTCCAGCTCTGACTTTATTAAGCATTTCACAAAAGATAAACCTATTATTTTCAACTTCCACGGGTATCCAGATGTGATTAAGAGGATGTTCTTTGGAAGAAGTTCGGCTAATAGGGTGCGTATTAATGGATACACAGAAGAAGGTTCTACCACAACACCATTTGATCTCCAGGTAAGAAATAATACCTCTCGATATCAGATTGTTATGCAAGCCTGTGAAATGCTCGAACAAATGAAACTTCTTTCTAAAAAAGAAACAGCTCCAATTAAAAAAATGATTAAGAAAAAACTTCAAGAGCATAGAGAGTATGTCCTCAGGACTGGAGTCGATCCAGAAGAGCTTGCTAATTGGAAATGGGGAGAATACCCAGCAGAATTTGTCTAAGAGAATATGAAGACTTATCAACTTATCATCAATACTGGTAGCTCTACTGTAAAGTACAGTATTTTTGAAAGTGATCAGGAAATCTACCAGGTCACATACGAAAAAAAATCTACTCGTAACTATCAAAGGAGTATCAATAAAAAAAACAAGAAGATCAGCAAAAAAGTTTATGACAATTCTTTACGTGATCTTTTGAATATTGATGCAATTGCTTTATTGAACCCTCAAGGAACTTTTAAAAAGATTGGATTCCGTTATGTGCATGGTGGGAAAAGTTTTCAAAAACCAACTAAGGTCACAAGCGCTGTCATTAAAAAATTAAAAACTCTAGATGCTTTGGCTCCACTTCACAATCCATATGCTCGTCGTTTAGTAGAGCAGAGTGTGAAAACTTTTCCCAATATAAAAAAGTTTCTCTATTTTGATACAGCTTTTCATTCGAGTATCCCAAAATTAAATTGGAGTTATGCTCTTCCAAGAGCTCTTGCAGATAAAAAAGGGATACGCAGGTATGGGTTTCACGGTACGGTATGTTCATCAATCGTTCATCAGTTAAAAGAAAAAAAGATCCTTAAGAAAAAACTGGTAATCTGTCATTTAGGCAGTGGGGCTTCGGTGACTGCTGTGAAAAATGGAGAGAGTATCCATACCAGTATGGGGATGACTCCTATGGAGGGTGTAATCATGTCTACAAGATCTGGGGATCTCGATCCAGGTATTATTCTTTACTTACAGCAACAGCTCAAATGGTCTACAAAAAAGATCTCTGATTGTCTAATCCATTCATCTGGATTAAAAGGATTAGCTGGAACAGCTGATATGAGAGAGCTGCTTAAAAAATCAAAGAGAGATAAGCTGGCTGGCATGGCAGTAGATATGTATTGCCAACGAGTAGCGGAATACATCGCGAAGTTCAGCGTTTCGCTAGCAGGTTTAGAGCAGCTTGTTTTTTCTGGAGGCATCGGTGAAAACTCTCCTCAAATTCGTAAAAAAATATGTGAACAGCTTATACACATAGGGCTTAGAGTAGATTCTAAAAAAAATATAAAAGCTTGTGCATTAGAAAGCTTTCAAAAGCATTTTTCAAAAGTGAAGCTTTTATGGGCTCATGCAGATGAAGCTACAGAGATAAATCGCTTATTGAAGCAATTTTAATTGAATTCTTTTGCTTTTACCCGTACACTGCTTTGTGCGGGGTAGAGCAGTGGCAGCTCGTCGGGCTCATAACCCGGAGGTCGCCGGTTCGAATCCGGCCCCCGCAACCACTTACAAAAAACTTAACAATCTTGTTCATCATATCCAGATGAGAAGCCTGTCCTGAGCGACTGAAAGGAGTCGAAAGGGAATCCGGCCCCCGCAACCAATACAATCAATCAAAAAAGTCTTGTTCATTCTATATTGAAAGATAGACACAAAGGTCCTTTTCTAGTTGGTTAAGCACGCTGCTTTATCCAGAGTCTTTTTGCGATAGTTAAGCTTGGTCCAGAGAGCAAAAGAGCAAGCGCTGGAATGATTGCATTCATAAAAGGGTCTGGAAGCTCAAAGAACCACATAAAGAGAACGATGATCAAATAGGTAAGGATGCTGAGTAAGATTCTTCTAGTCCAACTCACTTCCCAAGATTTTTCAATTTCTACTCGTTGGTTACGTGCTTCTAGTTCTTCAAGGCGTTTTTCTAATGACTTATCCATCTTCTTTAAGTGTTATGATTTTCTTTATACTAACAAAGCATTCTTCTTTTTAAAGGAGAACTATTGCTCTCTCTTCAGAGCTTCGTTAAGATAGAGCCTCCTCATCATTATAATGAAAGTCATTGCCTTACAGAGCGACCGAGTAGAAAGAGATCCAAATATTTCGATATATGAGTGGATTGAAGAACAACTCAAAAAGAACTCACAAAAGTTTCAAGAAGGAGATATTTTGGTAATCTCTTCAAAAATTCTCAGTTATTTTGAAGGGAAAGTAGTTTCTTTGAAAAATATAGAAGTCTCGGAAGAGGCAAAAGAGATAGCAGCTCAAGTCAATCAAGGGGAATCATTAGTTCAGCTGGTCTTAGAAGAGGCTGATGAAGTAATAGCTGTCAGGCCTTGGGTTGTACTAACAAAGAAGAATGCTGTCTATGCTGCAAATGCGGGAATCGATACCAGTAATATAGAAGAAGGCTATGCTGTGCTTTGGCCAGAAGATTCTTCCCGGTCTGCAGAAGAAATTTCTCAAAAAATTACAGAGAGTACTGGTCTTAAAAAAATAGCAGTCTTAATAATCGATTCGGCAATTCTCCCTGCTCGGAAGGGGACGATATCTGTATCTATTGGGTATTCTGGTCTCGTAGGTATCCAAGAGTTGGCAGGAGAAGAGGATCTATTTGGTAATACTCTGCGCTACAGTTCGCTAAACATAGTAGATAGTTTGGCAACTTCAGCCAACCTTCTCATGGGGGAAGGGAGAGATGCCAAGCCAATGGCTATTGTCCGTGACTATAGATGGGATTCTGCTAAAGAAACAAAAAACGACGAGATGCTTATCTCGTCGTCTGATGATATGTTCCCAATAGGCTGATTATTTCTTCTTACGTGGTTTTACTTTTCTCACAGTAGGTTTCTTTACAGCTGCTTTCTTTCTAACGACTTTCTTAGCGGTCTTAAGAGCAGGTGCTTTCTTCATCATACTGACGAGTTTCTTCGTAGCTTTCACTTCCTCTTTCTGGACTTGCGTTTGTTTCATGATCAGAGTATTTTCTTTTCTCGTGTTGTGTTCTATTCTCATCACAAGTTGAAGCATTTCAGCTAAGGCCATCAGCATTAGTGCGATGAATATTCCACCAAATCCGAGAAGGATAAAGTCTGTGGTAGAGATACCACTATAGGTCCCAAGGATGGCTCCAAGTGTTCCGAAGATGAAAATAAGGAATGAAGCTACTTCCAGGACCATGACAGAGACAGCTACAAATTTGAAATCATCTTTATGGAGATGAGCACGCATAATGATACAATTAATATTACCTACACATTCTATCTCGAGCGAAAGAGCAGTCAATGAAGAAGCCTTCCATTTTCTCAAAAATTAGTATGTAGTATAAGTAATGATTTCCTCTAAAAATAGAAAATCAAAGAAAGTATTTATTATAAACATTCAATGAAAATATTCTGTATAGGTATCGGTGGTATAGGAATGTCTGCAATTGCTCAAATATTCCAGGCAAAAGGTGATCATGTATCTGGTTCGGATGCTTATCTTTCAGATATGACAAATAAACTGGAAGAGAAAGGGATTTCTGTGACAGGCAATCAGGTTTCAGAAAATATCGATGATTCTTTTGATCTCGTTATTTATTCTGAAGCGATTCCAGAAGAGAACCCAGAAAGACAAAAAGCAAAATTACTCAATATCAGGCAAATAAACTATGCTGAAGCATTAGGCTCACTAAGCAAAGAAAGAAAAACAATTGCTATAACTGGAACGCATGGAAAGACTACTGTTACGGGGATGCTCACAAGTATTCTCTTGGCTGCTCAAGCAGATCCAACAATAGTCATTGGTTCAAAAATTGATCACCTTGATAACTCCAACTATCGAGTAGGGGCTTCCAATATTTTCCTCACAGAAGCTTGTGAGTATAGAGATAATTTTCATCATCTTTCTCCAGATATGATCCTTATTAACAACCTTGAACCTGATCATCTTGATTATTTTAAGTCAGCTGAAAACTATTATAAGAGTTTTCAAATCATGATCGAAAAAATCCCTAAATCAGGGACCCTTATTCTCTTCGATCAAGATACAGTGCATCTTGATCTCAATAAGGTAAAGGGAAAGATAGTAAGGATCTCTAAAGAACAATGTGGTCTTTCCCCCTATGTCCTAAATGTACCTGGTCTACATAATAAGAGTAATAGCTTTGCTGCAGCTGAAGTTGCCAAGAGTCTCAATATTTCTGAGGACTATATCAGGAGGGGGCTAGAAGATTTCAAAGGAACATGGAGACGTTTTGAGTTTAAGGGAACAATAAAAGGGGCAAAGGTTTATGATGATTACGGTCATCATCCAACAGAAATAAAAGCAACTCTGCAAGGAGCACGCGAATGGTTTCCTGATAAAAACCTGATACTGGTCTTCCAGCCACATCAATACTCGAGGACAAGAGCACTTTTCGAAGAGTTTGCTCAATCATTCACGGATGCTAATCAAGTCTGGATTACTGATATCTACCAGACACGTGATTCGGAAGAAGACATTGCAGCCACATCAGCAGAAAAATTAGCTGAAGCAGTCTTAGATACAGTTGCAAAACATATACCCTTCGAACAACTCCCGACAGAAATGATGAAAATCGCTGACCCCAATAAAGTTTTCTTAGTGATGGGTGCTGGGAATATAAATAGTTTTTTTAGTGATTTAGTTTTTGATCATCTATAAGTCAATCAATCATGGAATCAAGAGCCATACTGGTTTTCTTCGAGAGAAGGTAAAGGAGCTCATCTCGAAAAAATCTTGATTTATCATCAAATTCTTTTGAATCAAAAGGAACTTTTTTATATGGACCAAATTTTTCTTGTAACAAAAAAAATACATCCATTATTAGTCTTTTATAAAAAGGAGTAATATTAGGGTTATTAAGTGTATCACGTGCAAACTCGAAGATGTATTTCTGATCAAGCTCTGAAAAAGCATGTAGTAAATCAACTCCTTGAACCTCGTGGTGTAAGTCTAAGGTCAGTGCCTGTACAGTATGTAAAGTATTTTTTTCCATATAAAAAAAAGAGTCGCGAAGAGTATAGCTTAACTCTCTCAAAGAGATAATCACTTCTTCCAGCACACTCCTTTGTAAGGACAATATCCACATTTTTTATCATCAAATTCCTCCAGTCTTTCAAAAGAAAGTTCTTGAATGCTTTTCCAGGTTTCGGTCAGTATTCCTTCATATTGCTGAACCATTTCTTTCGTCAAAGTGACAGTTTTATTCATAAAAGCTCCTTCTTCTAGTCCATACTTCTTCACAGTGGCTTTGACGGGATCGAGGAAGACTAACGAGCCGCTACTCACCCGTAAAGAACGGTGACCTTTTTCATATAAGAGTTTGTAAGCCACAAGCTGACGTAGATAATCATCACAGTCTTCAGAATCTAAGTCATCACAATTTTCGATGGCCTTGATATGCTTATCTGGAGTTCCGGTTTTATAATCAATCACTCGCACTTCACCTCGTTCACCAACAGCTTCAACCTTATCAAACTGTCCGGTAAAGATGATCCCATCTTGAAGTTTACGAGTAATTTTTCGTTCTAATTCTAATGGTTTTTGAGAGCCTTGTACTAAGGTTTGCTCATACCATCTCTTTGCATCTTCGAGTTTATGTAAGCATCCTTGTCGGATAGATTGATCGACTCCTTGCCAATCAAGCTCTTGAAGAAATTGTTCTTCAAAATAGCTAATAGGAGGAAGACTATTTTCTTTAGAAAAACGACGGTAACTTTTCTCTAATGCTTTATGGATACATTGACCATAGATCAAAGCTTGGTTCGTTGGTTGAGGAGCTTTGAGGAGGTGATGGTACAAGAATTTTCTACGACAACTGAGATAGGTATTCACAGAAGAAGGACTGAGGGTAATCTCATCACTTAATCCATCGAGAGTTTCTTTGCTGGCTTCCACAGGGTCAGCTTGAGCGGTGTGAGTGAGGAGTTGTATGAGTGTTTCTTCTTCTGAGATTTGAGTCCGGTCTTCAGGTCCAAGACCAGCAGAGCTGAGAAACTGTGAAATCACTTGCTTGTCTTTCGGAGCTGCTGTGAAGATGAGTCGATCTTTTGCTCGAGTGGCTGCCACATAAAAAAGTCGAGATTCATCAAAGGCAGCCAGGAGTTTTTCTCGTGCTTTATCATGGGTCAATTCTTGTCCGACCATGAGTTCATGAGGGAGGGGTATTTTCTTTGGGAAAGGACGTTTTGGCCAGGCTTTATCATGGATACAAAATGGCACAAAAACTGTTCCAAACTCCAAACCTTTAGATCCGTGAGCGGTAAGTATTTTTACTCCATCTTGAGAGCTAGAAACCATTTCACCTGCCAGTGGGATATTGTGAGTTTCAAGTTGTTGAAGATCTTGAAGATAAGAATCAATCATCACACCTGGTTTCGCTTGGCTTGCTTTCCTTAAGTTTTGGATAAAACTAGAAACCGATCTGAGTTCTCTGAGGCGGAGGACTTCATTTTGGTCATAGACTTTCAAGATATAATCCACTATACCTGCATCTTGAAGGAAGTTCATGATGAGCGGATAGACCGGATAGTGAGCAGATCTTGTCGTTAGACGATGGATAGCCCAAGCCGCATGGTGGAGCTTGTGAGCATTTTTAAATTCTAGCTCCTGACAGATACTAAGCTGTTCGGTTTCTTCTGGGGTCGGTCCTTCTTCGTCTTTCACCGCTACACGCTGTGGTGCAGGGAATCGTAAGGCAAGCTCAGTAAAAAGGCTTGGTTTATCTTGACTCTGTTCTGTACTTGTCTCTTCTACAAAAAGGATCTGATGATGGGATTCTTCCATCTGATATTCTTTTGGAGTCTTGTTCGTTTTTCTTTTTTTAGATACTCGGTAGTCAGTTTTTTTACGACTGACATATGAAGTAAAACGAAGGAGGTCAGCATGATCTATTTCAAAAAAATCACTGAGCAGTAGTTCAAAAAGTAAGAGATCTTTCATTTCAAAATCTATCCCTCCAGCTGCAATCTTCAAAATTTTCAGAAGCTGCTGCACGCGAAACTCTCCACGGATATCTTCTTTACCATCGGTGGTATAGGAGAGCCCTGATTGGAGGAGTGCTTCGATGACATCTTGAGCTTGTCGTCTTGTCCTCACCAAAATAGCGGTATCATTTCTCTCTTCAGCATTCATGTCTTTTAAGGCGTGCACCATGAAGGTCAGCTCTTCTTCGGGAGTTCCAAACTGATGAGAGCTAACAGCAGAAGTATCAGATCCACGATTGTCTTGCAGGTCTTTAGTCATAACCCTTTCATTGTCGGGGATCTGACTGATGAGTTTTCGTGAAACTTCCAACACTTCTTTCTTACTCCGATAGTTCTGTTGCAGCACTATACTGACTGGAGAATCATAAAGCTGAGAAAATAAACTAAAGTTCCCAACACTAGCTCCCTGGAATCTATAGATAGATTGATCATCATCTCCAACCACACAGACATTGGATCTCGCGTCTTGGAAAAGACTTCTCAAGAGTTTTAATTGTGAACCATTGGTGTCTTGGAATTCATCAACCATCACATACTGATACTGCTCTTGAGATTTTGCGAGTAGCTCAGGTTCTGTTTGTAATGATCGAATAGCAAGTAGGATCATGTCATCGTAATCATAACGACCACGCACATCAAAAACGGGGTAAGGACTATCAGGTTGTTTCGCGGCTTCATAAGCTTCATACACTTTTGCAAAAGCTTTCAAGCGGTTCACATGTTTGGCTTCGATCAAGTCACCATCAGCTTCATAATCTTTTAAAAATCCAAATAATTCCTGAGGACTTATCCCATCTCTTTTAAGTGCAGAAATATTCGACTCAATATCTCGACGATAGAGATAAGGGGCATTCGGATTTCGGATCGCTTGGATTCCTTCGAGATGATCCAGTAAATACTCCAGGAGGGTAATCCTTTCCAAGTCTGTCATCTCTACTCGTTCTCCCTTCACAGTTGCTGCTTCTTCAGAATCAGAGATGATCCCATTAGCAAAACTATGAAAGGTCTCAACCACCACATCATAGCCATCATTCCCAATCAATCGAGCGAGTCGTTCTCTCATCGCTTTTACTCCAGCATTCGTAAAAGTCAGGATTAAGATATTACTCGGGAAGAGGTCTGATTTCCTCAAAATATTCGCCGTACGTACGGAAAGGAGTTGGGTCTTCCCAGTCCCTGGACCAGCTAAAACGACCACTGGTCCTTCGAGAGTATCGACAGCTTGGCGCTGCTCAGTGTTGAGTTGTTGATATGTTTTTTCGAAGTCCACAAAAGAGAGCTAAGGGTATCCCAATACTACGATGATTCCTGAAGATTGGCTAGTAGAGATATATCAAGCAATATAACTCTTCAAAGCATCTCGAGTGCCTCCTAGGGGAAATTTCACATGAAGTATTTGTTCTCGAGGGCATCTCCAGTCAGGAGATAAAGATAATGAGATCTTCAAAGGAGAGTAAGCTTTTTTTTGATAATGACGATCAGGAATACATAAACCATTGATGACCTGAACATCTGTCTCAAGAAAAGTCTGTCGATTTGTCTCATGGCTCGGAATAAGAATTTCTGAACTGATACGATTAGGATGAGCATAGGCAAGAGGGTTCTTTTGATACCATTCTCTATCAGTCACCAAGACTTCTCCTAGTTCAATTTTTTCAGGGATCACATAACGGTTATTCTCCATGACTGCAGCAGAAACCCAGAGGCGTATTCTTTCAGGGATTATAAAGCCATCAGGATGAACACAGGATTCAAGATTTTGAAACACTGCAGCTTGTGGTTCTTCAAGAAGTCCTGCAGCCATAGTTTCTGATAAGAGGATGGTAAAGGGTTCTCCTTCGTGCTCATACATACAAGCATTTTTTACAAGGTAATCACAAAAGAATGCTTCAAACCCCAATTCTTCGACGAGTTTTTGTAAGAAAAGAATAGCAGAATAATGAATATCTAAGGCTGTAACACTGATTTCATCAGGAGTATAAAGTTGAGTAAGGGGTAGAACTAAAGAGGCAAAAGGACCAGTCCCAGCATATAGGATGCTTATTTTTTGGCCTGGGAATCGTTTTTTAGCTTGTTCTATAGCATGTATCACTCCTTTCATAAAAGCAAAAGAACGGTCGGTGTCTAAAAGACAATACCCAGCATTAAAAGGAGGAATAGCATAACCATATCCAGTATTGATGCGTTTACCTGTCACCCCCGGTAATGACAAAAGATGATCAAGCTCACGATAGAGATTAGCGATGAGACCTGTTAGTGCTTCATCATCCCAGGGTTCATCACAAGCCTGTATTCTTTTAGCTAATGGTTTAAGCATCTTTAAAATATTCAGTTTCATATCAAAAATAAAAAACTTAGATAATGAAGACGACATTATATCACAACAGATGTCTTTTAAAGACGCTATTCAGTCAATGGACGATCAAGCTCCATGACTTCAATTTCACCACCAGCTGTTTTATCAGAAATTTTGACAATATCTTTGTCGATTTTTTTAAACTCCTTATAGGATTGGTTGTACATCGAGACAGTCGTACCAAGGTGAGTGCCCATCTTTTGCATTTTTTCATCAAAAGACAAGATATGCTTCCCAAGTTGGATGACATTTTTTTGGATATCTTTGAATCCTTCTTCCATTTTCATTTGTCTCAAACCTTGCATCACGGTTTGAAGGTAAGCAACAAAAGAAGAAGGGGAGACAATGATCACTTTCTTTGCAAAAGCATACTCGATCAGATTATGAGTATTTACGTTCGCACCAACAGTGGTACCCAACAGAGCATGATAAACACCTTCAGCTGGTACATACATAAAAGAGAAATCCATAGTGTCTTCTTCAGGGCGAACGTATTTTGAAGTCTCATCGATTCGTTTTTTTACATCAGATTTAAATTCTTTCTCAAATTGTTCTCGTTTTTTAGGGTCTTGTTCCTTCATCGTTTTATTGAAGGCTTCCAGTGAAAATTTTGAATCAATAGGAATAATCTGATCATTGATAAAGATCACTGCATCGACGATCTCCCCATTCTTAAAGGCATACTGCATCTGAAATTGGCCAGGAGCCATGAGACTACTGAGCATAGATTCTAAAAAATACTCTCCCAACACTCCACGGTGTTTAGGATTTTTGAGGATATTTTCTAAGCTTTGCATTTGTTCCGCAAAACCAACCACTTGCTTGTTGGTATTATCGAGCTCAGTCAGTTTTTTGGTCACTGATTCAATCAACTTTGTACTGTCACTAAACATTTTCTGTTGGTTCTCAGCAAGCGATCGAGATTGGGCGTGCATACTCTTGTCTTGAAGAGAAAACTTTTCCATCAGGGCTCGCTCTTGAGCGGTAAACTTTTCAGAAAAAGTATTCTTCATATCATTCAGCTGCTGAATAAGCAGATTGGTGGTATCTGATTCATCAGGTGCATCTTTTTTCCCAAAACGCTGCATTTGTATGGCCAGATAACCGACAAGTCCTAAGAGGATAAAGACCGCAACCGTGAGAACAGTTTCCATAAAGAGAGAGTGATAATGATGTAGAGGGTCTCCAAACTATTCCTCTCACGAGGAATTGTCTAGAACAATTTTTAGGATGTACCTTAGGAGTGCTTTAGTTCCCATTGGAAGATCATTTCTTCCATTCTGCGCTCATTTCGCTCGAGATCTTCTAATTTTTTTCTGATAGCTCCATTGCGAGTGACAACCATTTCCAGACAGATTTGGTATAAGCTTTGTAGATCTTCTTGGATTTTTTTCATTTGCTCAGGCTGCTTACGAGCATATCGAAGGAGTTCTCCACTCATATCACAGAGTCCACAAATATAGTCCTGGTGATTCACCTCTAAGGTACTAAGTGTTGAGAGAGCTTTGCCTTCCAAATAATCAGCTAATAATTGAGCTTCCACATATTCTTCAGTACCGATATGTACACCACCTACGCTATAGAGGTAGGGAGTTATTTTAAGGAGCTTTCGTAAGTCCTTATAAATGTTCTTAGCAATCTTTAGATGATCAGTGTACTTCTTTTTGTTGTCTTTCAAAATCCAACCGATAGCACTTTTTGACTCAATCCGAAGGTCATCACTGAGTCGGAGAGCCTTACGACGAGAGATCTCAAAAGCTTGGAAAGCTTTAGCTGGTAGTCGGACTTTCATAAAAAAGAAAAACACAATAAAAAGACTTCTTCATCATAACAGGATGATCTTTAAATCTGAACAAGTGATCTAGCCTTGCAATTGACAGACTTCCTGAGCCTCCTGCAACACTTCTTCACGTTGTCCTTTTTTAAGTTTTAAAGTTGATATACCTTTGGTGACATCTTTACATAGTACGTGACCGCTATTGAGCAGTTGTTTACTTTGGTCTTCAGTAAGTGAAGTCAGGCAGGTGATAGGGTGAAGGCCTACTCTATCGATGATCTGAGCAAGACCTTTTCCTTGAGGGTAAGACCAAGCAAGGATCTCAAGTCCAACACATTCAGCATATTTGATGGCCGTATGGCTAAACTGAGTATTGGTGACGAGACATCCTCTGAAGGTTTTTTTAGAGTCTCCATGTCGTTCATCCCATCTCGCTTTCAGGTCTTGCATGCGAGCGTGTACATAGAGAGCTGTTTTGATGTCACTTTTGACATCATGGTAGTTGTGATACTTACACTCCATCATAATGATCTCATTTTCATTCTCTGCGATCACATCCACTTCATGCTCGATACATTGTCCTTCGACCATTTGTCCGACTTTGACTTTGTAGCCTTGTTTTTCCCAGAGCTTTCCGATGAACTTTTCAAAAGGATAGCCGCTAGGCCCAAGTTTTAGAAGAGCTTTTTTGAGATCATACTTCGCAGCCATGGAAGGCTTTGTTTTCTTTAAGAGATCAAAAGCATGGTTGTAAATATCAATGGTCTTCATGCCATCTTCGAGTTCGTTTTCGATATGATCGATGATACGACGCGCTGTCTTAGTATCTGCTCCAGCTCGCTTAAGAGAGTGGTGAAGCTTTTCTGTTTGAAAATACTCCGTCGCTCCATTGCCTTTGATGATCTGGAAGAGTTTTTTTGACATAAAAAGAAAATGTGAGTATCAAACCATTATACCACTTCTAAAGCTATCACCGAAGGATAAATAAGGGAATGAGTGACTGTGATCAAGCTTACTGGTCTTGGTAAGATTTCCAGAATGGAAGCGTCATGATCTTCTTGAGGCTCATATTTTTTTCAAAACCTTGAAATCCAGTCTCAATATTTTCAATATCTCTGCGGGGAGTATAGCTGTGGAAGAGTCTGTCCCAGAAAGAAAACATCGTTGAGTAATTCGAATGTGCTTCAAGAGCCTTTTGAGAATGGTGTACCTGGTGATAGTTTGGCGTCACAAAAACAAGTCTCATAATAGTATCAAGCCATGTTGGGAGTTTCATATTCATATGCCCAAAAGGAGTGAAGAGTAGCAAGAGTAACTGATAGACGAGAAGAGCATCAAAACTCACTCCCAGAAGAAAATAAAAAGGCAGGTGGAAAAACATCGAAGCGAACATCTCTCCAACATGAAATCGAAATCCACTCGTAAAATCCAAGCGAGAGTCCACATGATGCACCAAGTGAAATCTCCATAGAAGAGGAGTCTTATGAAGGATCACGTGCCAAAAGTAAATGACGGCATCCAGTAGGAGTATCGTAAAAAACAATTCCCAAGGCCAAGCGAGGCTGATCCAAGGAAAAAGACCAAAACTATTCGAAGACGTCCAATTGGTGATCCATTGAACAGCAATCCCAAAGATAATTCCATACAGAAGGCCATTTAAAACCGCAATAGATACATTTCTGAGGATATGCTTCCATCTCGATTCAGTGTGAGCTTTGAAAGGAAAAGCCGTTTCGAAGAGAAAAAAAAGAACGGCAGAGCCTATATAGGTAAGCAGTCGTATATTTTCTCGAGTGATATTCATAGAAACCCTTTTAATAAAGCCAACAATACGATTATACTAGTATTTGTCCTATAAAGAGAAGATGACAACCAAAAAAACAACTCTAATCATCGCCTTGGCAAGCTCTATTGTCTTCGTCATTATCGCAGCAGTGATTCATTATGAATACACAAGAGTGTTACCTGAAGGAGTTTTCCTAGGTGAAATCTCTTTGTCGGGCCTGAATAGATATCAAGCTTCAGAGCTCATCAATAAGGACTTGAAGCGTTACGAGAGTACCGAGTATCACCTTCTAGGGAGAGAAGGGGAAAAAACAATACTCTCTCCTGAGGATTTAGGAATAGAGTATCAAGCAGCAAAAACTCTCACAAAAATATTTGATGACTGTAGTTGGTATGTGAAGCTCTTCAATGGGAAGGAGATGGTGGAGGAAGGGGAGATCATTAGGTATAAACCAGTGGCCTTAGTGAGTAAGCAGCAGATGAAGGAAACTATTGAAAATTATTTCAAGATTTTTGAAAAAGCTCACAGTAATGCTCATCTCTCTTGGAATGAAAATCTCTGGACTATTCAAGCAGAGGATCCAGGTGCCGTATTGCATGAAGGAGAGGTAGATAGGATGATTCGAAAAGTGTTCGTTAAGCTCTATGAAGATCATCCAGAGATTTCTTTAGAAGCAATATACGATGTCATCCCTCCAGAATTAGTATCTGCTGATCTTGAAGATCTCCACACCAGCTTGCTCGCTACTGTAGAGCTACCGATCCAGCTGAACTACCAACGAGAACAATTCTTATTAGACCTCAAAGACCGACATGATTGGCTTATTGTAGATGAACGTAAACAGTCTTTTGCACTTAATGAAAAAACTCTATCAGAAGTGGTGAAGGACTACTCAAATGAATATGATCAAGAAGCAGGTAAGGTCGTAGTGACAGCTATCGAAGAAAAGCTGTCAGAATATGATGGAAAGAGTATAAAAAAAGCAGTCACCGAAGGCTCTTTCAAAAGAGGAAGGAAAAGTAATAGAGAAGCTTTAAAAGAACAAATAGCAGAAAGGTTTCAAGATCCAAGTCTTGATAGACAAATAGATGTGGAATGGGAACCTCTTTTTGCCCAAGTCACCTCTTTAGTTCCTGGTTATGAATTTCCTCAAGTCTTGAGTACGGGTATCTCTAGTTATCGCCAAGGGAATCACCCTAATCGTATTCGAAATATTGAACTCAGTTTAGAGAGCTTTTCAGGAGCTGTGATTGAAGCTGGTGAAGAAGCATCTTTCAACCGACTCACAGGCTGGATCACTCCTAGTAAGGGGTACACGAAAACAAAGATTATCAGTGAAGGGAGAGTAGAAGAAGGGGTGGGAGGTGGAGTATGTCAGTCTTCTACTACCGTATACAGGGCTATCTTAAATGCTGGGATGCCAGTCACAGAAAGGCGCAATCATACTCTAGATATTTCTTATTATCATGCTTATGGGTACGGACTCGATGCAACGGTATATACTGATGCGCGAAGTGACCTCCGTTTCATAAATGATTTCCAGTCTCCCGTGTTGATCAATACTTATACAGATAATGAAAGCTTTGAAGCTCATATGGAGGTCTATGGGGTAACAGATAATAGAACTGTACAGCTCACGAATATACCGACAGGAAATTTCCTTCTGAAAAAATGGGAATGGAAAGTACTCTGGCCAGACAAAGAAGATATCCGTTATGTCACGAGCCGGTATCAAGTACCAAAACCTGAAGAAGAAGAGGAGGAGGAAAATCCTTTAGAAGCATAATCATCATCTATGACTCACTCGAAAAGATTTTATGAGATCGATGTATGGAGGAGTTTTGCCATCATTGGTATGGTGGTTTTTCATATTTATTATGGGCTCGATTTCTTCAACTTTGTCGATTATGAGATGAGCGCTGGGCTCTGGGATTTTTTCGGAGACATCATTAGATGGAGCTTCTTGGTTCTCGTTGGGATCGGGATGCAACTTTCCTACCAACGATATCTTTTGAAGGGCAAGAGCCAGGTGGAGTATATAGTCAATACCGTGAAGAGAGGTATTCTGGTTCTTCTTTGTGCTGCCATGATTTCCATAGGGAGTTATATGGTTTTACCATCAGTGTATATATACTTTGGAGTTCTTCATCTGATCGGCACAAGTATTATTTTTTTGGCTCCCTTGGTTCGCTTCCCAAAAGCAGTAGCGTTGATGGGGCTTGTCATAGTATTACTTCAGACATACATCCATAGTCTGACAACGAGTACGAAGTTCTTAGTGATATTTGGATTGTATGATGAAAATTTTGCATCGCTTGATTATTTCCCCATTATTCCTTGGATGGCAGTCCCTGCTTTTGGTATTTTCCTAGGCTCAATAATGTTCAAAAAATATCAGAGGAATTATCCATTCCCTGAAAGATTATTCGAAAATCGACTGGGATCAATGCTTGTCTGGATAGGGAAAAATTCACTCCTTATTTATATACTTCACATACCAGTGCTGTATTTCTCTTTGGTATATCTAGCTGGCTTCTAGCATGCAAGGTCATTCTCTATAAGGCATGCTGTTGAGCGAGATTTCCCCAGATATACTCCCGGTTCCTTTCCTGAAAACACATAATCTTCAACTTTCGTACTATCCCATTCATGTTCATGGTTCCAAGTTTCCCAATGGTATCGCCATTCATTCCAACCGATTCCTAAACATTTAACAGGTATCTTGTGTCTCTCTAGGAGAAGCCCAATTTTCTTCCCCGTCATGCATGCTTTACTATAGCAATAGAGAACAATGTTTTTTTGAGGATATTTTTCTTGAAGTGTTTTAAAGCCAGTGACAATCCTTTCTACATCATCATAGTCTGAAGTGAATGGGTCTTTATATGCCGGAATATTTAATGATTCTATGATATGAGATTTCTCATATTCTTCTTTACTTCTCAAGTCCACTAATACGAAGTCACGGACTTTTTTAGAAAACTCCTTTCTCAAGTGGTGAGGACTAACAAGTTTTTTGACCTGCTCTTCATAGAAAGAAGGGAGAGTTTTTTTAGTCCAAGAGCTAATAAGAAGAGTAGAAAAAACCCCACCAAAAAAACCAAAGAGAAGTGAAAAAATAAGAAAAGAATTATCCATAAACATAATTACAACTACCAGTAGCCTAACCTATTCTAAAAATAATATCAGTATGTTTTGTGACTTTCATCACAAAGTGAAATCTTGGAGCAAAGAAAAAAATCCTCTACACTTGATCAGTTCTTATATCATCAAATCTTCACATGAACCGATCATTTTTGAAAAAAATTTTCTTGAGTCTCTCAGTTATTCTCTTTCCCTTTGCTGCATCATCAGCACTGGCTGTAGCTAATCAAGGAATTCAAGAAGATTTCAATGCTGAGCCTGTCATTATCGAAGTTCTAGAGAGATCAGATTGCGTGCATTGTCAGGATGAGAAAGAATTTTTAGAAAAGCTAAAAAACACCAGAGATGATATCAAGGTGATCTATTATGACATCGGTAATGATGAAGAGAGAGAATTATGGGAAGCTATCGCCGAGATAGAAAAGCTTCCCAAGGTAACTCCTATTACTCTTATTGGGGATAGAATAATACAAGGCTTTGGGACTGCCGATACCACTGGGAAAGTTTTCGAACAGATGATCGAATCTGCAAAAGGAAAGGAACAACTCAGTTTCCAAAAAGTTTTAGAAATGGGTGGGACTGGATCAGCAGAAGAGATCGAAGGGGGAGGATGTGATGAGGATTCAGAGACTTGTGCACCGACTACATACGAACCTCTTTATGTGAAAATCCCATTCTTTGGAGCTGTAGATGTGAAGATGTACTCCTTACCAACACTCTCGATGATCTTGGGATTCATCGATGGATTCAATCCATGTGCGATGTGGGTATTGGTTACTTTTTTACTCGTATTGGTTCAGATCGGAGATCGCAAACGTATGTGGCAGATTGCAGGACTCTTCATTTTGGCGGAAGCGGTCATGTACTATTTGATCTTAAATGTATGGTTTACGGTATGGGATTTCGTAGGACTCGATGAGTGGGTGACTCCTCTTGTTGGTGTCATCGCTATCGGAGGAGGACTCTTTTTTCTTTCAGAATGGTGGAAAGGGAGAAAGAGTGGAGCAGTCTGCAACGTAACCAATATGGAGCAAAGACAAAAGACTCGTTCTAGAATCCAAAAACTAGCCACAGCGGAATGGACTCTGCTGACCATCATTGGGATTATTGGTCTCGCTCTTTCAGTAAATATCATTGAGTTCGCTTGTTCGATTGGGATCCCTCAGGCTTTCACTAAGATCCTAGAGCTTAACAATCTTAATGTTTTTTGGAAGCACTTCTACATCAGTCTCTATATCCTTTTTTACATGGTGGATGATTTTATTATCTTTGGGATTGCTCTCTACTCTATCGAAAAAATAGGGCTCACTTCTAAGTACGCCAATGCTTGTCACCTCATAGGAGGTGTCTTGATGATTGCCTTGGGGCTGCTTTTGATGTTCGCAAGAGATCTTCTAGTCTTGTAGATCCATCAAAGGATATTTAAAGGTTTCTCTTCTTTGTATGAAAGAAGTTTGTTGAGTTCTTCTTCATTTTCTATTCGAACCATTTTTTCTTTGATAGTGATGATACCAGCTTTACGAAAATCTGAAAGATCTCGAGAAACAATTTCTCTTACCGTACCTAAGAACGAAGCCAGCTCAGTTTGATTCATGCCCAATGGAAATGCCTGAGAGATATCTTCCGAATGAGATTGTTCTAAAAGATACTTTGCCAACCTTTCTTTAGTCGTAGAAAGAGAAAGATTACACACTTCTTCACAGAGTTCACATTCTTTTTTAGAAAGATAACGAATAACATTTTTTGCAAATGGGTGAGATTTTTCGATAAGTCCATGGATCAATCCTGACGAGACTTCCAAAGCACTGCTGTCTTCCAATGCTTTTGCATTACTGATGAATTTTTCTCCATTAATCAAAGGAGCTAAACAAAAAAATGATCCTTGCTGAATGATGCATACCGTTTCTTCTTTGTTAGATCCAGGCCGAGAATTGTAGAGTTTGATAGACCCCTTTGTGACGATGAAGAGCTTGTCAGCATTTTCTCCAGACCTGAAGAGGATCTGGTCTTTAGGAAAAGATTCTTCTGTCACCTGTTTCATGAGTTCATCAAAAAGACTATCTTCTAGACCTTTAAAAAGTGCTATAGAGGAAAGGAAGTCTTTCATAGTATTAACGATAGGCATTCAACTCACCTTGCACGCCCACTGGCTGGCTAAGATCTCTGTACATCTCTACCGGAGTTTTTTCTTTGATTTGTGTGATCTCATCACAGTAAGTAGGCTTTCCTTCTTTTTGATAAAAGATACCGTGCCAAAGTTTTGATTTATCATGAGCTTTAGTCCAAGCAGCGAGCTGATCACTGCGATCATGACTTCCTTCATCGAGTTCTTGTACATGTGATTCGTACCAGTCGTCAGTATTATTTCTTTTGAAAGAAGGGCAAATCTGTAAAACATCAACCAAAGAAAAACCTTTATGATTCAAGGCGGCGAGAAACATCGCTTTCATTTTATGGAGATCTTTGTAGTAAGCACGGGCGACAAAAGTGGCATCAGCAGAGATGGCGAGCTCGAGAGGTTTGATAGGCTCTTCAATCACCCCTGAAGGAGTAGATTTACTACAGTAACCTTTTTCCGAAGTAGGGGATGTCTGTCCAGTCGTGAGCCCATACACTTGGTTGTTGTGGACCACGTAAGTAAGGTCAAGGTTCCGTCGGGAAGTATGGATGAAGTGAGAGAGTCCAATCCCATACCCATCTCCATCTCCTCCGAAGACGATCACTTTTAGTTTTGGATTCGCGAGCTTCGCACCTGAGGCAACTGCTAGAGGACGACCATGCAATGCATGCATCGCATTCACTCGCATGAAGTCAGCACCATTCCCAGCGCATCCTACTCCCCAGACAATCATCACATCTTCAAAATTCAAATCCATCTCCTGTAGAGCAAGATTCATGGCTGTCATGATGAAGTGATCACCACATCCAGGACACCATGTGGAAGTTATTCCAGATTGTAATTGTTTAGCGGTAATGGACATAGAGAGAGGTAATTTCCAATTTCCAATTTTCAGTTTCCAATCAATATCCAATAATCAATGGACAATATTGAAATTTGAAAAATTGTAAATTGAAGTTTGAATGAAAATTAAAAATTGAAAACTGAAAATTTTAAAATACTTAAATCATCTCGAGTATCTTAGAAAC
>CAYGQA010000005.1:53751-80360 GCA_964352145.1 uncultured Candidatus Peribacteria bacterium | reverse complement strand
GGTGCCGTGGCGAAGTGGCTTAACGCTCCGGTTTGCAAAACCGGCATTCATGGGTTCGAATCCCATCGGCACCTCCAAAATTGAATTTGCGATGAATGACGACTAGAAGGAGGAAGTGAATCGGAAAGATATTTTGTGCCCGGAAGGAGTATTCAGGAGGTAATGGGTACCAGAGTGGACTTGATTTTTGTTTTCTTGAGGGTTGAGAAGCCTGTCCTTAGCGAGGAATGAGTCTAGAGGTAATCTAATCCACAACTCAAAGATTGAATTTGAGATGAATAAGGACTGAAAGGAGGAATGATTCCGAAGATATTTTGTGACTGCAAGGAGTAGCGAGCAGGGGATGGGTACCAGAGTAGTCTAAGTCTGTTTTCTTAGAGGATGAGAAGAATGTCCTAAGCGACTGAAAGAAGTCTAAAATGAATGCCATTGGCAACTCCAACTTATTCTAATGACTTTACTCTTTTGAAGGATGATAGCTTATTTTGACTTAGAAATGAAAAAAGTGATTATACTATCTTCTTCTTTTTAAAGACCCTTTTTCTAAGTCCACCTGTTTTTCTAAATCTTTTTTATCTTGGGGATTTCCTTTGGGTGTTGAGCTGATATGTTTGAGTTTTTTAGAAGAGTCTTCTAGGGGATGATCAGTTTCTACTTTAGGTTCACTATCACGTGGCGACATTTTTTTAGGGTAAAGAATTATACTTTTATTTAAGCACGTAATAGGGACATGTAAAAGACGCTGTCTTATGTAAGTTGTGCTGCCAAAGGAGTTTTTCTGTGAATTCGAGATGAGTGGCTCGAAGAGTCCAGTATCTTTCCGATTCACTGTGACTTCGTCTGATTCACCGCAAATATACTGGAAATCCGAAGATACTGGTCTCTGTAAGAGCGAACCCGGTTCAAAGGGAGGTGGTGCCCAGGGCGGGACTTCCAGGTGAATTCGAGATGAGGAACGAATCCGAAGATACTGGACTCTGTAAGAGCGAACCCGGTTCAAGGGGAGGTGGTGCCCAGGGCGGGACTTGAACCCGCACGGACTTGCGTCCAAGGGATTTTAAGTCCCTCGTGTCTACCATTCCACCACCTGGGCGTATATTGATGCCATAGCATCCTATTTCAAAGTTTCCTTGAGTTCAAGCTACTTCTTTGACTGATCATAAAGAATATTGAAACCTTTCTCAAAAGCTTTGATCGAAGCCACGATGACATCTGGTGAAGTTGTCCTAGAAACTACTTTATGATCATTTTTATCAGCGAGAGTCATAGTGACTTCTACAGATGCAGCTACTCCATTTGAGGCTATCTCTACGTTGTAATCTGTAAGTCTGACTTCAAGGGTATCTCGTTCGTTCAAACCAATTTTAAGCGCTTGTATGGCTGCATCTACTGGTCCTACACCCGTTGCTTCGTAGTGTTCTTTATTTCCAAAAGCTTCGACTTGTATTTTTGCATATGCTTTGTTGTGGAGTGTTGTCGAGATTTCAAAGTCTGATATTTCGAGAACCCTTTCTTTAAGTGAAATTTCGTCCATTACTTCCTGAAGAATGTACTGCATATCCGATTTTTGAATAGGTTTCCCCTTTTGTATGAATGCTTCCGAGATTTCATGGATTTGATTGAGTATGCTTGCTGTTCCTTTTATCCCAAACTCTGATTCAATGATCTCTTTAAGGGTATCGAGATCAGGTATAGATGATTCGAAAAGTATTTTTTCGTTTTCTCTTTTCCCACTTTCTCGGATGTCATAAAGTTTGTTGTCTATAAAATGTTCAATTTCAGAAAAGTTAGCATCTAGCGTGGCTGGCTCAGGCATGATTTTTAATGCTGATTTTGGATCTTTAAGTCCATTACCGCAGGCTGATATGACGATGGTGTCTTCTTCTTTGAAGAAGCCTTCTTCAGCGAGCTTTTTCGTTACCGCGTAAGAGAGTGCTCCTGAAGGTTCAGAGAATACTCCTTCTTCTCGGGCAAGTTCCTGTTGTGCTTCTAAGAGATACTCATCTGAGACTTCATAACATCCACCTCCTGATTCATAGACATCAGCTAGTATTTTTCGACCATCTGAAGGGTTTCCTACTGCCATTGCTGAGGCAACAGTATTTGGGTTGTCGTGGATTTCAAAGTCTTTTGTTCCTTTTTTAAAGGCTTCTACGAGCGGATGACAACCTTCAGTCTGAGCGACGATGATTTTTGGCACTTTATCGATGAATCCTAACTGTTGAAATTCCTTTATTCCTTTGTATATGGCGTGAAGATTTGTCCCGTTTCCTACTGAACAGACGATATAGTCAGGACTTTTCCAGAAGAGTTGCTCTACTATTTCGTACCCTTGTGACTTCTGTCCTTCAGTACGGAAGGTGTAATCTCCAGCAAGATAATAATCAAATTTCTTTGCCATTTCTGCTGCTAGTTGGGCGCAACGTGAATAATCTGATCGCACTTGTATTACTCTGGCTCCGAAGGTCAATGTCTGAGCAAGCTTACCAATTGGAGTTCCTTCGGGGACAAGGACGTAGCATGGGAGACCTGCAACTGCTGAATATGCAGCAACTGAAGCGGCCATATTTCCTGTTGAAGCTAAACAAATGGCTTTTGCTCCCAGTTCTTTTGCTTTTGTGACTTCTACCATAGTTCCTCGATCCTTGAAAACACCAGTGGGATTTAATCCTTCATTTTTGATGTAAAGGTTTTTAAGTCCAAGTTTTTTACCCAGATTTGAAGCTTTTGTTAGTGGAGTACCCCCTTCTTCTAAAGAAACGATGGATTCAAAGTTATGAATAGGGTAGAAAGCAACATACTTCATCGCAGATAAGGGAGCTGTCTTCAGAGAATGCCTGTTGAGTCTTTTTGAGATCTCTTCATAGTCATAATAGGTTTCCAGTGGTCCAGAGCATTCTATACATTCTGTTACAGATTCAGTCTCAAGATGTATGCGGTTACAGTGGAAGCATTTCAGTTCGTAGGTTTTCATCAAATGGTGATAACTAAGTAGTATTAAAAAAAATCCCTATTCGAGGGACATGACACAGTTCGCGGCATGGCCTCGTTTGTTAAGGTAAAATAATGAGAATTTTTTTCATGGCTTGTTTTACAACTTGAGTATCTCTTTTTCATAAGAATAAGTCAAGACAGCTCTTTATTGTGTTTTAGAGCAGATACCTTAATGCTTCTTAATAGTTCTTCTTTCTTCTTTTCGTTAGGATATGTCAAATAATCTTTACCCTAAAAAAATGGAACTTATACAAGTACAGGATGAGTTAGATAGATATCAAGTCCATACTGAAAGAGCAATACGTGCTATAAAAATTGAGAAGCAGTTAAGTGATTTTTCTGCACTTCTTTGTAAAATTTCTGAAGATTGTAAAAGCTTTGAGTTGTTTTCTTCAAGTTTGCTAGAGCAACTATTGATATTGCTTTCTCCTTTGTTAAGGTCAGAGCTTAAAATAATTGATGCTTTTAAGGATGCACATCGATACCTGTTAAATGATCTTGGTATTGCTGAAAGAGATATCGACACCCTCTATGAGGAGGATGTTTTGTTAGCTTATATTATAAAGAAAAGAGGTAAGTGTTTTAGTATATTTGTTCAAGACCCGACTGAGGTGAACCCCTTTCATTTTAGTGAATTGAGCCTTATGGTTGCTTAAGATTATTGTAGTAGTTCTACTATTTTTGTTCCCATTTCTGAGCATTTTAATGTTTTTGAATTCTCTTGAGTAATGTCTCCTGTACCCCATCCAAGTTTAATAGCTGTGTTTACTGATTTTTCTATACTTTTTGCTTCTTCCTCCAGTGCAAAAGAGTGCCTCAGCATAAGAGCTGCTGAGAGTATTTGAGCGATTGGATTGGCTATGTTTTTGCCTGCTATGTCTGGTGCTGAGCCCCCTGATGGTTCATACATTGAAAAGCCTGAATCACTTAAACTTGCGGAAGGCATCAGTCCTAATGATCCTGGTAGTACCGCTCCTGCGTCAGATAGTATATCGCCAAACATATTTGGACAAAGAATCACATCAAATTGACTTGGATTTTTGATGAGTTGCATAGCAGCATTATCTACGAGCATATGTATTAATTCTACTGTTGGATAGTCTTTTGAGATTTCTGTTACGACTTCACGCCATAGTCGAGAACAATCAAGGACGTTGGCTTTATCTATTGAATGGAGAAGACTTCTCCTTTGTGTTGCTGATTTAAAGGCGGTATGAGCTATCGACTGAATCTGTGATTCAGTATACTCCATTGTATCCGAAGCTTTTCTCTCTGGAATGTGTTGTTGTTTATGTTCCCCGAAATAAATGCCTCCTACTAACTCTCTTACGAAAAGGATATCTACTCCTTTAGAGATAATAGACTCTTTAAGCGGACATATGTCCTTTAATTCAGGGTAGATTTTAATAGGTCTGAGATTTGCGTTAAACTGAAAGGTTTTTCTTAGGCCTAGTATTGAGTTTTTTTCACAATTATTCCATTGCTCTTCGTTCATTTGCTCTACAGGTCCTCCTACCGATCCGAATAGAATGGCGTCAGAGTCTTCACAGATTCTTTTTGTTTCTTCTGGGAAATGATTTTTGTATTTGGACCATGCTGACCCACCTATCAGAGCTTCTTGAAATACAAACTCGTGTTGAAATTTTTCAGCAATCCTTTTGAGGACTTTTATTGCTTCTTGGATCACCTCTGGACCAATTCCGTCACCTGCTAGGACTGCGATGTTTTTTTTCATAGATTTTATTACTCTTGAATAGTGTAACTCTGATTTATAAAAAGAAAAGAAGCTTCACTTCATAAGTGCTGCTGAGTCTTTACGTCAGAAGAATCAACTATGCAGAAAGGTAGCTGGAAAGTATTTCTTCAAGATTATTTTGTTCAAGAGGAGAGAGGACTTTTTTCTGAGAAAGTTCTTGAAGTCTTGTGAGGATAGCTTCATCTTTAGACTTATTGAGAAGAATAACATCACTATGATAAAGAATAGTTGGTGATTTAGAGCCAGTTACTAGTGATTTTTCTCTGTACTCTAGAGCTTTATCGTTATCTCCGTTGAGAGCGTAAGCCCACGCTAAATTATCTGCTGCAAAAATGTTTGGCTGTTTTTTGTAGGCTTCCCTGGCAAGTTCTAAGGCTATGCTAAGATTTCTAGACCTTTCTAAAAGAAAGCGCGATTTCTCTAGGGATACGTCCGTGCCTGCCTGTTGAATGTTCTCGTAGCCAATTTCTACAAGACGATAATAGATCTCTGATTTTTCTTGACTTCCGTTAATGAAGTAGATATCTCCAATTTGTGTAGCAACTTCTGGGAGCGGCTGATTGGAGAGTATTTTCTCGTAGAGACTAAGTGCTTTTGAGATATCTTGTGGATCGTAAGCATTCTTAGCAATACCTAAAGATGAAAAAAAGTGATTTGGGTATATTTGTATTCCTTTTTGGAATGATGCGATTGATTTAGCTGGATCAATACTTTTCCAAAGTCGCCCGAGCTCACTATAGTTCCATGCTTGGTTTTCTGCGTGGAGACTCCCATTTAGTATACTTCTTTCCATGAGCTCGATCGCTCCTTCTAGATCTCCATATATCTCTCTTAAGTAGGCAGCACGTGTGTATGCATTGTTGTCTGGTTTTATTGCTAGCATTGCATCAAGAGTTCTCTCTGCTTCTTTGTATTCTCCGAGCTCTACTAAGCTATCAAAGAAAAGCCCTAAATATTGAGTGTTTTCTGGAGAAGAAAGAAAGAGTCTTTCTGTCAACTTTCTAGCTTCTGAAAATTGATGTTTAGCGAGAAGAATTTGTATTCTGATGAGTTCAGAAAGGGGATTGTTATGGTTTTCTATCTCTGTTTGTGTGTCTAGGATGGAGAGAATCTCTAGAGTATTGTTGAAGTATTTACTCTGCGCATTTTCTCTCACAGCCTGTAGGTAGAGGTTGAGCAGTACATAGTAGCCATCTATATTTGCCTCTTCTTTGAGTTTTTCTTGAACAGTAGTGATAGATTTCCAAGTGTTTTCGTTCATTCCCTCACTTTCTTCTAAAAAGAAAGATGCAATTTCTTTGAGCTCTCTAGATGAGTGATTAGTGAAGAGAAGAGATAAAAAGGCAAAAGAGATGATGAAAATCATCATCCCTTTTGCAATCGATATAGCTTTGTCATTAAGCTTCATCGTTTTTCTTTTAAAGGTGTGGAGCTGCCATGTATGGGAAGCTGCTCAAGAAGGCTTTGTCATTTTGATTAACACCATCACCAAGAGCTGCATCCACAGTGTATCCATCTACGAGTTTACCAGCTACCGCTTGAATAGCGATATCTGTAACGTCGTCTGCTAAACGTCTCCCATTAGGGAAACCAGCTGTATCTCCTGCAAATACTCCAAGACGTTCTGGTGTAGAGTTTGTTGCAATAGAAGTATTGAGACGAAGCATTTCTGCTGCTCGTACATTTGCTGGTTTGTTAAGACCTTCTACTCCAGTCAAGAAAACTGATACGAGATCAGTACGGTTGTCTAGTGGAGCATCCAATCCTAGTACTGCTTTGAAAAGTCCAGCGAGTTCTGGTTTGAGTACTACATCTGCGTAAGGTTGTGTGTCAGCATCTTTATGTGGATGTGAACTGTTGAAGTAATCTTTGTATGCTAATGGAACTACTACTTCGTTTACAAGAGGCATACCTAGTCGATTGGTTTGCACCCATCTTCCTCTGTTTCTCACTATACCATTCCCTCTTAATGCTCTGAAAGACTGTCTTTGTGTTGTTGACCAGATACCTATTATATCATCTTGATCTTTAAGCATACTAGTTGGTACTTCTATAACGATACTTTGTACATTTGCACCGGCTAAGGAATCAATACCAGCTCCAAGATTTAAGAGATCGAAGACATTTAAGTCAACAAAGAAGGCGTCATCGCGAGGACCCGCGAAGAATTTTCCTTTTGTTCCTTTATCGACGATTGCTTCAGCTGCGAGTGCTGCGTAGTTAGGTTGACTAACAGATCCGATAACTGGAGTTGCCACTGGAAGGTCGCTAAAGATCATATCTCTTGCCATAAGACGACCACGGAATTTACCGGCGATTTTGTAAACATCGTAGCTTTGAGTAACATTACTATCATTCAAAGAGTTGATGACTTGAGTGTTATAAAGGAATGTCCCTTCGTTTTTGATGTCTGTCTTAAATTTGAAGGCGTATGTAATGTCCTCAATTGCATCTCCATCGTTGTCGATGTGAAACATGTACAGAACATCATCACCAAAGCGATAGAAGTTTGGTCCAACTCCTGGCATTGCAAGTGGGTTGGTATTCATAGCTAGGACAGTTTTATTGTTGTCCTGTGGACTTTGAAAAGCATAGACATCCGTGAGATCTGCCACAGGGTCCATACTACTGAGTGGTGCTTCTCTATGAGAAGATCCGTAGCTAATGCTTGGAGTGATCGTGAGTCCTAAGACTAAAGATATCCCCAAAAGGAAAGCCGTTCCTTTTAAAGTAAATGTGCTCTTCATAAGAATAATGTTAGAAGAATAAGAGACTCAGATATTCTAATCTTCTTAATGCTTATGTCAAGTATACTTTACGTAAATATTGCTTTACGTCAATATTTGAGTTTTGCGTAGATCATTCCAAGGATTTTGGCGATCACCATTAAAATGAAGGTAATAGCCATCCATTCATCTACAGTTCCTGTTTTTGCTTGATAGATGAGTCCTGCTAAAAGCACTGCGCAAGCTGTAATAAAACCTGCTCTTTCACCTATAAGGAGTACGTATTCATCTCTTTCGTCATTTTCTTTTCTATGACATATAAAAAAGGCAAAGAGAAAGAAGACCAGAAATGAGCTTACTGCGAACACATTGAACATATCGCTAGCGATGTTCCATTGCATTGGATTAATAAAGAGAAAGAGGAAGAAAAGCATGAATAAACCAGCGACTGATTCTTTGATAATGGTAATATTTTTCATATTCTTTGGATTTAGCCTATTTTGAATATTTTTTCTAGTTGGATGGAGAAGAGTTTTGAGATCTTTAAAGCAAGTAATACAGAGGGGGTGTATTTTCCTTTTTCTATTGATATGATTGTTTGTCTGCTTACAGAAAGCTTTGTGGCTAACTCTTCTTGAGTGAATCCACTTTTCTTGCGAAGCTCTTGTACCTTGTTAACGATGTGTTCTTTTTCTTTCATCTCATCAGTTATATTTCTTAGCTACAGTATACTATAGATAAACAAATTTGTTAAATGTAAACCACACTAGACATTGTTTTAATCTTTCATTAAAATGCTGATAATGTTACTAAATAATGATTTTTATGAAAAAATTGCTTTTTACGACTCTATTGAGTTTTTTACTAGTTTTTTCGACAGTTTCGCTGGTAGAAGCTCATGAAATACTTCCAGAAATGTTGGTTGAGTATATCCAAAGTAATCCTGATTTAAGTCCTGAAGAGCTTGATGAATATATTCAAGAGCATGATTTAGATGAGCAGAAGCTCGATAATCATTCTATAGATCACGACGCAGGTTTTATTGCCTTTATGTCACTTGGTTTCTTTCATATACTGGGTGGAATGGACCATGTATTATTTGTACTTGCTTTGATGTTAGGTTTTTCAAGTATTAGTAAACTGATAAGACAGGTTACTGCATTTACTATAGGTCATTCTATGACGATACTATTGGCAGGTACTGGTTTGCTTACTTTGAGTTCAGGATTTGTAGAACCTTTAATAGCTTTCTCTATAGCTGTAGTTGCTTACCTTGCTGTGTTTAACAAGAGTAAAAAGAGTAGGTATCTAGAAACCTCAATAGTTATATTTTTCTTTGGCTTGTTTCATGGATTAGGTTTTGCTGGAGTACTTGAAGAAATAGGACAAACTTCACTGCAAGAGTTTTTGATTTCGCTTGTGAGTTTTAATGTTGGTATTGAATTGGGACAATTTTTAATACTATTACTGATATATCCTATCTTTACTTTGTTTAGGAAGTCTCGACATTTTCTAGTATTGCAAAAAGTGTTAGCAATAGTCCTTATCGGTCTTGCTCTGATCTGGACAGCTGAAAGAATGTCAGGAATCGTGATACTTGGATTTTAGACTTATCAAATCTTTTTAAGATTTGTATAGGGTTAAGTACTTGGGTTTTCTGGGAACACTATTATAGTGGCCCAGAAAACTTTTAAGTAATACGTTATGGGGGCGCCAGATGAGATACCATTGGGTTTAGATGAAAAAGCTGATAGAAATTTTTTTGAAGTTTTGCCTAATCCGAGTGAGATTCCACTTGATCTTAAAAAAGTAGAAAGTCATGATCCTTTGGGATTAATAGAACAAGAAAATTTAGCTAGTGTAGATGCAGATCAAGATACTAAAGAGTTTCCTATAAAGAATGAGCCTGTTGACTCCGAAGGGATAACAGATGTACTAGATCAGTATTCTCTTGAGACTGAAGTGGCTGCATTACCTTTAGTAGATTTAAGTATGATGAAGGATGTAGAGCTCAAGCCTTTTTCATCATTTCCAAGACATAGAAACCCTGAAAAAGTGTCAACTGGACGTGATTTTTTGGTTATGAAACTTGTTTGGTCACAATTAATGCCAAATTTTAGATCAAAAATTTTGGAATTGATTGATTCATTAGAAAATACTGATCATTATCATAGAGCTTTAAAATATAGTAGAGAAAAGGTCTTTGCACATATAGACACCTATTTTGAAAGTGTGGAGGGAAGTAGAGTGGGAAAAGTTGTTTATCAGATGAGAGAGAGTCTCCGTGATTTTTTAAAAAGGTGTTTAATTGCTGATGCAGAAAAAAAAGACAAATTAATGGATGTCTTGAAAGAGCTTACAGAGATTATTCCTACGGATGATCTTTTCGTGAAAGATTCGATTGAACATATAGGAAAAGGGGCTTTTGGAGATGTTTATAGAGGAGTGTTTAAAGCTAATGAAGATATAGGTTCCGATGAATCAATGCTTGTTACGATGAAGTTAGTAAGACCAGCTACTGCTAGTGCATTAAGACGTTTTCAAAATGAAGTAGAGAACTTAAATCAAGTGAGGAATTTAAAGAGAATAATGTCTTTGGATGGAGCTACACGTTTATTAAAAGGAATATCAGATATACCAAAATCGGCAGGAGCATATATGATAATCTCTGAATATATAGAGGGGGTGAGTCTAAAGGAGGCTCTTGATGAAAGGGAAGGTCATATTTGGTCAAAGGAACGTGTTAATTGGGCTTTAGATGTATTTTTAGGTATACTTGATAGCCTCTCTGAAATACATGAACGAGGGGTTTATCATCGAGATATAAAGCCTGCAAACGTGATTGTGACAGGAAAAGACAGAGTTGAAGTACGATTAGTAGATTTTGGTCTATCAAAAAAAACTCAGAAAACAGATGATAAGCTTAATGCCTCTACTTTTTTGGGGTCTATAGGTAATGCTAATAAAACAAATGGTAGAATTGGAACTCCAAGCTATATGTCTCCTGAAAATATTACCGATAAGAGTCCTCATGAGTTTCAGGCTAGTTCTGATCAATGGGCTGCTGTTCTGGTTTTTTTAGAGTGTTGTACTGGCACAAGGGTGTTTGGAGATGAAGACCCTGTTAGTCTTATACAAATGCAGTCTCAGATGGCTGAAGGTGATGAGCTGATGCCTCTCTACTTGAGAAAAATATTTCCAGACCTACAGTATTTAGATACCTGCCGACCACTACTAACGGCTTTGATTGATATGGTTTTTTCAGCAGATCCTGAAAAAAGGATAAGTTCTACATCTGAAACTGCTAGAATTGTCCGAGCTTTACGGGTTCTTTTTGCTGGAAAAGGGGAGATGACTCAATACTTATATGACTATGCTCAAGCCAAGGTTTTAAGAACTAAAAATTTTGCAGAGGATAGTAGTCCTGATAGATCAAAAAAGGTAAGAAGATTTCTCTTTGGAGATAAAAATTTTGAAGATGAGAAGATGATGATCCTGAGTTCTTCTTCTCTAAATACAATTCAAGATTTTGCTGATAGGCTTGATGAGTTAGTAAAGATTTGTTAGTTTGCAAAATTTGCTGTATCAGTTTTGTAGAAAATTTCTTTCTCTCTCTCTTCTTTCCAAGTATTTATTTCATTCGTATGCTCTAGTAGATAATCTAAGTCATCATGACCGTTTAAGATACAGTCTTTGCGGAAGGGGTCGTATGGAAATGAAAACTTGCCAATGTCAGTGATTTCGAGAGATTGGGATTCTAGATCAATTGATATAGGGAAAGTTTTGTTTTGTTGTGTTCTGCTCTCGGATGCTTGAAGTATGTTTTGTATGTCTTCTTCGGGAAGGATGATTGTTAAGAGTCCATTTTTACCAGAATTACTAAAAAATATGTCTGCAAATGAAGGAGCGATGATCGCTTTTATGCCGTATTCTAATAGTGACCAGACTGCATGCTCTCTAGACGATCCACAGCCAAAGTTATCCTGAGCTACGATGACTTGAGAGTCTTTGAAGAGGGGATTGTTAAGTGCGAAGTCGGGTTCTCCATCTCTTAGTCTCTGGAAGAGATGTTCTCCATAGCCTCCTGAAGAGACACTTTTCAGGTAGTCGGCAGGGATGATCATATCTGTGTCGATATCCTTTCGATTGAGGGGGATGATTGTTGAGATGAGTGATGTGAAGGGTGTCATTGAAATGTTTAAGTGAAATAGGGTCTGGGATCTGTTATGGCTCCTGCTATGGCTGAAGCTGCTACGGTAGCCGGACTTGCCAGATGGGTAATACTCCCGGTTCCTTGACGTCCTACGAAGTTTCTATTTGAAGTACTAATGCACCGTTGACCTGCTGGTACTTTGTCATCATTCATTCCTAGGCACATGCTGCATCCAGGCATTCTCCAAGAGGCTCCAGCAGATATAAAAATTTTATCTAAGCCTTCTTCTTCAGCTTGTTTTTTGACTTGCTCTGATCCAGGTACGATATAGAGAGTCAGGGAAGAAGAGATCTTTTGATCATGAAGAATCTCTGCAGCTATACGGAGATCTTCTATGCGGGAGTTTGTACAAGAGCCTATGAAGGCCCAGTCAATTGATTTCCCTAGAAGAGAATCTCCTTCTGATTGCTGAGTGTATTCTAGTGCTTTTTTTGCTGTTTCTTGATGAGACTCTGGTATTGATTGTATTTTTGGTATATTTTGTACAATCTGTATTCCTTGCTCTGGATTTGTTCCCCAGGTCACCATAGGTGTTAGCTCTGAAACATCTATACTTATCTTTTTGTCATATTCACAATTTTTATCTGAACGAAGCTCTATCCATCTTTCAGTAGCTTGTGTCCAGTTTTCAGAGTTTGGTGCGTATGTCCTTCCTTTGATGTACTCAAATGTTGTCTGATCTGGACCTATTAGACCTGCTCTTGCTCCACATTCGATACTCATATTACAGATGGTCATTCTTTCTTCCATGTTTAGATTGCTGATTGCTTCCCCACAGAATTCAATGATGTGGCCATTCCCTCCAGCTATCCCTATTTGTGCAATGAGAGCAAGGATCATGTCTTTTGAAAAAACTCCTGGCTGAAGTTTACCAGTGAACTCTACTTTCATGGTTTTAGGTTTGCTTTGCAGTATGCAACCTGTTGCCATCACATGAGCTACTTCACTAGAACCAATACCAAAAGCTAATGCACCGAAGGCTCCGTGAGTAGAGGTATGTGAGTCTCCACAGACAATTGTGAGGCCTGGTTGAGTGACACCTAGCTCAGGTCCTATGACGTGAACTATGCCTTGATTTCCGCTTTCAAAGTCAAAGAAGGGAACCTTGAACTCTTTGACGTTTTCTCGCAGTTGCTCTACTTGATTTTTGGCTGCATTATCAAAGATCTCAAAACGATTCTCTCGAGTAGGGATAGAATGATCAAGTGTAGCGATACTTCTATGAGCTTCTTTTAATGGTAGATTTTTCTTCCTGAGCATCTCGAAGCCTTGAGGTGTTGTTACTTCGTGCATGATGTGTAAATCTATCCCAAAAACTGCAGGATGACCTTTTTTTTGTAATACAACATGCTTGTCCCATATTTTATCGATGATGTTTTTAGGCATTTAGCTAGATGTAAATGAAATGATTTGACGATACTTAAACTAAAAAAGAAATGTGTGTATTTCAATTGTGTAGAGTGATAAATATCACGTGCTTTATTTACTTATTGATTTTGCTATGTACGAGCCTTCTTTTCCCAAGTATGCCTATGAGTTGCATCCTGATGAAGCATCCCATTAGTGCAGTACTATCACAATTTTCTATAGTTTCTATCTCGCTGATGAAGCTGGCTGTCTTCTTATTTGTAGTGATATAAAAACGTCCTAAATGAGTAGATTCATCTTCTTTTCTTTTCCACCTTTTTAGACAGGTCATGAGTTTTATGCGAAATAATTTCAGCCAATTGTCTGCAGTGTCAGCTTCATCAACTTCTGCAATTGTGTTTATTTCTCTGATTAACCAGTCTTGGTCCTCTTTTTCAAAAGATTCAAAGTTTTCATCTAGATAGCCTATGTGTTCGCTGCTAAAGCTCCTAAACTTGCTTGATTGTTCTTCCATACTTTTTTAATTCATAAAGGTTTAACGCTCCTTTTATATTCCTTCCTCAAGATACGTTCTCCTTAGTCTTGATCTATTGAGCACATCCACGAAAGCATAAGCGCAAGCATTCACGGTATCAACATCTCTTCCCTTGCCAAAGTACTCTTCTCCTTCCTTAGTCTTCCAACCAATAGTCGTCACCGCTATGGCATCTGATTCTGGTGAAACAGCGTCTATGTGAAAATGCGTTAATGTCCCAGTAAACTCTGCTGCTTTGGCTAATGCAGCAAAAACTGCATCTACTGATCCATTTCCTTTTGCGACTTCATCAATAACTTCGTCGCCTGCTTTAAGTCTGATAGAGGCTGTTGAATCTTTACCGCTGTGTGAAGTGACACTCATTCCTTCTAAAAAATAGTGTTTGTCGAGTTTTTCAGCACCGAGACTAATCATTATGAGATCTTCATCGTAGATATCTTTCTTCCTGTCAGCGAGAGCTTTGAATTTCAACATATACTCTTGTAGCTCATCACTTTCTAGTTGTACCCCTATTTTTTTGAGACGGTCTTCGACAGCATTTTTACCTGAGTGTTTACCTAGAACCATAGAGCTTTCATTCCACCCTACGTCTTCTGCTTTCATGATTTCGTAGGTAGCTCTGTTTTTTAATATTCCATGCTGATGTATGCCAGCTTCGTGTGCAAAAGCGTTCTGGCCCACGATAGCTTTATTTGCTTGTACAGATTGACCGGTAATGGATTGTAAAAGTTTACTGGTCGATAAGAGGAGCTCACTGTTGATATCTGTCTTCATTTGAAAGAGTTGAGGTCTCGTTTTGATTGCCATGACCACTTCTTCCAGAGAAGCATTTCCAGCTCTTTCACCGATACCATTGATTGTGCATTCGATTTGACGGGCACCGTTTTGGATCCCTGCGAGACTATTAGCGACCGCTAAGCCAAGGTCGTTGTGACAATGTGTAGAGATGATACAGTTCTCTATACCTGGAACATTTTCAGAGAGAAACTTGATCAGCTCTCCAAATTCAATAGGACTAAGGTATCCAACTGTATCCGGGATATTTATGGTGTCTGCTCCAGCCTTGATGACTTCAGTGAGTATTTCTACGAGAAACTGACGATCAGAGCGTCCAGCGTCCTCTGGAGAAAAATCAACTCGATCACAGTCTGCTTTTGCTTGTTTAACGCCTTCTACTGCTTTTAGTATGGCTTGTTCTCGTGACATTTTGAGTTTGTATTCCAAGTGAATATCACTGGTTGCGATGAAGACATGTATGCGAGGTTTTTTTGCTTTTTCGACTGCTTTGAGAGTTTTACTGATATCTCCTTCATGACAGCGTGCTAGACCGCAAATTTCAGGGTTTTTTAGTGCTTGAGCTATCTGAGAAACAGCTTCGAAGTCATCTGGAGAGGCTGCAGGAAAACCCGCCTCTATCACATCTACATTAAGAGCTTCGAGTTGGTGAGCAATGCGAAGTTTTTCTTGAAGGTTCATTGAAAATCCTGGTGCTTGTTCACCATCTCTGAGAGTGGTATCGAAGATTTTAATTTTTTCTAACATATGTTTACTAAAAGAAGATATCTAAAAGAGAGTACTGTATATCTCATGCTTCTAGAAATACTCTATGTCGTTAGCTACCGACGATTACTCTTCATCATTGTAATCACCATTATTTATCGCTTCAAAATCAATTCTAGAAATCTTGTCTGTGTCTTCATTAGAAAATCTTGGATCATAACTTGAGTCTTTGATGTTAAACTCTCCTTCTTCAAAAGCTGTAAAAAATTCTATAAGAACTGATTCAAATGTTTTTGTATCTAGTGAAACAGGATTATAGATATCTATACAGCTATAGTGTTCTAACTTTTCATAATAATAAGCAAAAACACACCGTTCGACGACGTATCTTTTTATTTCAAGGATAATGAGAGCGATGAGGAGTATATCGAAAAGTACTTCAATTTTTCCTGATATCTGAGATTCAAAGAGAAGTTTTTTTACTTCCTTACAAAATGATGTATCTGAATCATTAAAATCGTAGATGATATTCATATACAACTCTCTGAGTGTTCTTGAAGAGCTGATTTCTGCAATAGTGAAAGAATCTTCTTTTTTCTTGATCCCTTTATCTAGTAATTCTTCTTGCCATGTCTCGAGATGCTTTGCTATTTCAAAGCTTTCTATCACACTTATTTCTTTTGCTGAGAGTTTCCTTCGACTCAGATACTGGTCCATCTTTGCTCGACTAGATACTCTATTGTCTTCAATTCCTGCATGGGCTGATTCTTCTATTCTTAATCCGGCTTGGAGATGTATATCAGCGATGAAGTCTTCTCTAGTTGAAGCTGTCCTAATGATGTAGTCTAATGCTCTTATTGATGATTTTCCTTTGTTTATCCCTTGGATGAACTCTCCATAACACTTCATGAAGTCGAACATTTTTTTAATAAATTTTTCCATTTTAGCTTCTCTTTTTTTACTCATTCCTTTTTCTATGCTCGGTATGAGTCTATGGGAGATTTTCTTTGATCTCATCAACTTTCGTAATTTTTTCGCGTCTTCATCTTGGGTATAAAATTTGCTGTGGTCTATTAATTGTATTAATGGAGCTCTTATACCAGTAATGACTTTAAGGAGATCATTATGAGAAAGCTCTTTTTTTACATCTGGATTATCCCAAAGTGGTCCCTCTATTACATTGTTCCCAGCCTGAGCGATATCCGTAAAACATTGAGCTGTCATTAGCTCAAAGGCTGAAACTGGATACTTTCTGATATGAAAAGGATTAGTATTTGATTCCATGGAAATTCAAAAGAGTGAGGCGAGAGTATAACGGATATACTGTTTTTTTACAGCCTTCTTTTGATTTCTGTACAGATTTAGATTAGCTCACGATATGTGTATAAAGCATTTCCTTTAAAAGTTTTAAGCTTTCTTTGTCAAATGCTGAGAGTGCAAGATGATCCATTTGTTCTCTAAAGCAATATTCTTGCTGATCATTTTTATTGTAGACTTTGATGATCGGAGTTTCTTCTGGTACTAATTCTTTCAAGATATCTTCTACTACTTGGATCTTCATCTTTTGTCTCTTGTCAGAGCAGTCTATGACATGCAGGATGAGATCAGCCTCTTCTACCTCAGCTAAAGTTGCTTTAAAGCTCTCTATGAGATGAGGGGGAAGGTTTTGAATGAAGCCAATGGTGTCTGCTAAAAGAACTTTTTCTCCTTTACTTGGGTCTTTTTGATCACTTAGCCATAGCCCACCTAGTTTTGTATCAAGAGTGGCGAAGAGCTCATCTGCTATATAGGCTTTTTTATTTGTGAGGGTTTTGAGGAGGGTTGATTTGCCCGCATTGGTATAGCCAGCTAAAGCGATTGTTTTAAGACCACTTCTTTTTCTCCGATCACGTTGCTTGTGATGGCCGACTTTCATTTTATCAAGTTTTTTCTCGATTTCTTTTATTTGTGCTCTGATGTGTCTTTTTTCTTGTTCCACTCCTTTTTCTCCAGCTCCTCGTGTACCACTGATACCACCACGTTCTTTATCAAAAAGTCCGGTCTGATATTGATAGATCTTTGGAATCTGATGTTTTAAGAGAGCCAGATTGATCTGAAGCTTGGCTCGTTGACTTTTGGCATGTTTCTCAAAAATTTTTAAGATGATGTCGGTGCGATCCCAGATAGGGATATCATATTTGCTGGTGATATCGTCAGGACGATGAGAAAAAAGAGGTCTTAGGTGCTTGTTTTGAGCAGGTTTTAAGAAGTCGTTGATGATCACTACATCTATTTTTTCTTTTAGAGCAAATTCAGAGGCTTCCTTTGCCTTACCAGCTCCAAGATATGTTTTTGCAGAGGGTCGACCTCTATTTTGAAGGATTTTTTTAATGGTGATCCCACCGTATGTTTTGACAAGACGACAGAGTTCTTGGATTTCTTCTTCAGCTTCTTTTTTGCTTTTGCCAGGTGGGATGACGTCGATAAGGAGAGTTTTGAGCATGATTTTTTTTGAGTATTTGAAATATACGTTATATGGACTTTGTTTACTAACTTGTTCTAAAGAATGATTTAAAGTGTTATTAGACAAAAAAGCAATCTGTGTTTCAAGACTATTCAAGCTGAAGACCTTGATGTGAGTTGCGGCTTGCGTATACTTCCTTTGCTCTTAACTAATAGAATATGGTACATGTCGATCACTTGAGAAAGCATTATGGGGACTTTGTAGCGGTTGATGATATTTCTTTTGAGATAAAAAAAGGAGAGATTGTTGGATTATTAGGGCCTAATGGGGCTGGGAAAACTACCACCATGAGGGTGTTGACCTGTTTCATGCCGGCTACTTCTGGTGTGGTTACGATTAACGGAGCTGATGCTTTTGAAGACCCCTTGGCTGTAAAAAGATTGATCGGTTATTTGCCTGAGAGTGCTCCACTGTATGGAGATATGAAAGTAGAAGAATACCTGGATTATGTAGCCGAGATAAGAGATATCCCTAAAAAGAATCGTCGAAAAAGAGTGCGTGAAGTAGCAGAACAGACTGGTCTTCTTCCTCGACTGAGACAAGATATTAATCATTTGAGTAAAGGTTATAAGCAAAGAGTGGGACTTGCTCAAGCGCTCATACACGATCCAGAGGTCTTGATACTTGATGAACCAACCACAGGATTAGATCCTAATCAAATCGTAGAGATACGATCTCTCATTAAAAATATAGGGAAAACAAAGACGGTTATCTTAAGTACTCATATCCTTTCAGAAGCTGAGGCGACTTGCGATAGGGTGCTTATCATCAATAAAGGAAAAATTGTTGCTTCTGGGACTTCTCAAGAGTTGCGAGCTCAACACAAAGAGGTGACTCTTGTTCGAATAAAAATCGAAGGATCTGGTAAAGGTTTGCCTGCTAAGCTTGAGGGAATTGAAGGGGTTGATCGAGTGATGAAGCTCGATAGAGGAGTTGAGAAGGGCTTTAGTTTATTTGAAGTAGAGACCAGTTCTGAAAAAGACCTTCGTAAAGAAATCACTCAAGCGGTTGTTTCTGGAGGCTTTGATTTAGTCGAAGTACAACGAGAAGGAAAAACTTTAGAAGATGTGTTTGCTCACTTAACTCAATAAATTTTTTTTGTATGAATCATGTATTTGCTATAGCAAAGAAGGAGCTGAGGACTTATTTCAATTCTCCTCTTGCGTATCTTTTCATTAATGTATTCCTGGTGATCCTTTCATGGCTCTTCTTCCAGAGTTATTTCATCGTAGCTCAAGCAAGTATGAGGATCTATTTTGCGTATATTCCGTGGGTGTTGATGTTTCTCATACCAGCTATCACGATGCGTTTATGGGCTGAGGAGAAAAAACTAGGGACTATCGAATTATTGCTGACCTCTCCTGTAAAAGATGAGAATATCGTACTTGGGAAGTTTTTCGCTAGTGTAGCATTTTTAGCTATTTGTTTAGCTCTTTCATTTATGGTTCCAGTTGTCCTTTATTGGTCTGGATCTCCTGATACTGGGGTACTGATAGGATCATACCTTGGGACTCTTTTCCTTGGGGCATCATATATTGCTATCGGGATGTGGCTGTCTGCTTTTACAGATAATCAGATTATTGCTTTTATCTTGGCTATAGCTGTTACGTTTTTCTTTTATATCATTGGTGAACCATTTGTCTTACAAAAAATGCCAAGCTTTATTGCGGGGATAATGGACCAACTAGGAGTTGGTACTCATTATGAAAGTATGACGAGGGGTGTCTTAGATACTAGAGACCTGTTGTACTTTGTAAGTTTTATAGGATTTTTCTTGTTTTTGAATGTGCGGCAGATAGCTGCACGAAGATTTCGATAGTTTTACCTTACTAAGTTGTTTATCTTATGGATTTTAAAGAAAAGTTACAGTATTCGCTTAATAATAAATTTCTGACACTCGTCGTGTTGGGGATAATAGTCGTGGTGAATGTGCTCTCTTTACAATTATTCCTCCGCTTTGATTGGACGGAAAATGAACGATATTCTGTTTCTGACTCTACGAGAAGTATTCTGAATGAATTAGATGATACTTTGAGTATGACTGCGTATTTCAGTGATGATCTGCCTCCTCAGCTTGTCCCAGTAGAACAGTATGTCCGGGATATCTTAGGTGAATATGCTGCTTATGGGTCTGGTAATGTTCAAGTAGATTTTATCACTGTAGATGATAATGATAAGCAGTCTGAAGCTCTTGCTGCAGGACTTGTACAAGCTGAGATGCAGGTTTTAGAAAATGATAGCTATCAAGTTAGGCAGGCTTTCTTTGGGATGCAGATGATGTATCAAGGGAAGAGTGAGGCTATCCCCCTTATACAAGAATCACAGCTGGCCAATTTTGAGTATGATTTGAGTTCTCTTATCCTCAAGCTGTCTCAGCCAAAGCTTTCGAAAGTGGCTTTTTTACAAGGGCATGGAGAACACGGGATTATTCGATCTTTAGCTGCACCAGGACAGGTGAATAATAATGATTACACGATCTTGGCGGAGCAACTCAGGAAGAACTATGAGGTAGTAGAAGTCAATATTACTCAAGGAGATACTCTTGAGGGAGTGGATGCCTTGATCGTTGCTGGAGCAAAAAGAGACCTGACAAAAAGAGATATTTTTGAGATAGATCAGTACCTTCTCTCTGGTGGGAAAGCCTTGTTCCTCGTAGATGCCATCGAACTTATCCCTGGTGGCGTTACGGTAAGTCCTTTGGATACGAATTTGAAAACTCTTCTATCACCACTAGGATTGACAGTAGAATCAAATCTTTTATTTGATGTTCTTTCAGAGTTTGCAAACTTTCAAGTCGCTGCTGGTAGGACCTTCATCGTCCAATACCCACCGTTTATTCGATTGGTAAAAGATAATTTGAGTTCTCATCCTGTCGTACAAAAAGTAGGTGCTTTAGTGGTTCGATTCGTCAGTAGTATTACTCTTAATGAAGTAGAAGGACTCACTTATGATGCTTTCTTAAATACTTCTCCTGGTGCATGGCTTCAAGCTGGACCTACATTTCAGACAGACCCTAACAATATCCCTGCTGCAAATCCTGCAGATGGAGGTTCACAGACTTTGGGGGTTATCGTGACTGGTAATCTACCACGGATAAGTCCTGAAGAATCTGCTCCTGCTCTAGAAGAATGGTTTGAAAATGAAGAAGCTCAGTTTGAGTTAAGACCTTCTACTGCAAATGACTCAAGATCAAATGATGAAGTCATCATTGAGTCACAAGAAGAGAGCACTGTTGTCCTTATTTCAGATTCTGATTTTGTAGCTGACCAGGCTTTGTCATCAGATCCTACACCTGTAGTGATCGTACAAAACATTATCGATTATCTAGCGCTTGGTGAAGAACTGATCAATATCAGGTCTAAGTCACTTGGTGCAGCCCCTCTTGATCAACTCGAAAGTACGGAAAAATCTATTTTGAAATTTTTTGGAATACTTTTCGTCCCTATTATCCTTTCTTTCTATGGATTCTTTAGACTGTGGATGAGAAAGAAAGAAGAAAAGTTCTTACATCTTTAAAAAGTCCTTATGTCTAAGAATCCATTTATACAAACTCTCGCCCTCTTTGTTACTTTCTGTGTTCTTGTAGGGATTGTGTTCTTCTTCACTTCAAACTCCGCTAGGGAAAGATCTCGTGAGAGTGATATCGAGCAGTCATATTTGTCCACTTCTGTTGTGGAGAGATTTGACAGACTGATCATAAAAGATCCAACTGGTGAATTACGTGAGCTGTATAAAAAGGCTGATGTTTGGATGACTGAAGAAAGGAATCTTGATGAAAAGATTATAAATGATGTAAAAGAAAAGCTGCTACAACTGCCTCAAGGAAGAGTCGTTTCTCGTAACTCCGAAAATTGGGGGGAATATGCTTTGACTGATGCTGCTCCGAGTATGTCTCTTTATAATGGAGATGCTCTTTTAGCTGAGCTAAGATTTGGTAAAGGTACTCCAGGACCGGGAGGTATTTATATGAGACGTGATAATGATGAGTATATCTATCAAGTGGTGACTTCTTTGCAGCAGTATCAATACTATGGAATTGATCAATGGGCTGATAAAAGTTTGATCACTAAAGATGTTGAATCCTTGAAATCTTTTACGCTAAGAATTGGAGAAGAGAGATGGTCTTTTGAAAAAGAAGATGTCTGGTTTCTTGTCGGTGAAGAGTCAAAGAGTGAGATTTCTGATCAAGAGTCTTTTGATGAGTATATGAAAGGTTTCTATATGCAGGAAGCTTCAGGATTTGCATCTGATGACATCGTGTTTATTGATGCAGATCAAGCGATCTCGATGCAATATGAAGATGGCTCTGAATACGTTGTCAGTGTAGATATACAAGAGGAAGGGCTTGCTTACGCCCAAGTAACTGATGGAGTGGGACTATTTGCTTTGTCTTCTGATTTAGAGTCAATATTAAGACCTTCATTTTTAGAGCTTGAAGAAACTGAAGAAAGTGAAGAAGTAGTGGAGTAATCCTTTTGTGATTTAAGAGACTCAGATAGCATAGAGGTACTTGAATATAACTATGAGAAGCTTGATGTCGTTTAGAGGAATGCTTATTTCAGTCGTGTTGCTATTTTTTGCAATGGGAGGATATGTTGGATATCTTGCTGCTTTGGTAGATATAGATGAGCAGATATTCTTTGAGAGGGTTTCGGCAGTCACTGATCAAGAGCGATTAGAAAGACAATTGGCTCGTGCTGAAAGTATCTTGGATGCTCGAAGACGAGCATATTTAAGAAGAAGCCTTGAGTTTATACGGAGCAAGAAAGCGGAGCTGAGTGAAAGTGAGTATGTCCCAAGACTCGTCACTAGGGGTGATATTGAATCAGCAGAAAAGCAACTAGAGGAGTTAAGGAAAACTACTGATTTTAATGTAGAAGACCAGGGTACTCTATTGGCATTACAAGAAGAAAGAAGTGATATGGAGTTTTTTGAAGATGAGGTTGAGACCATTGAACAACTTTTGGCACGTGAATTCCCAGAAGATGATATAGCTCTTCTTTTTGCAGGTGATAGGACAAGAAGGCGTATTTCTGATTCTTTAGTAAGATTATTGCAATTGCTTGATAAGCAAAAAGAGCTTTCTGAAGAAAGAGAAGTTGCGAAAAAGCAGTATTCTTTTTGGGAAAGAAATCCTCAGGAGTCGCCAGGATCTATTGAAATTACTGTTTTTAATAAAGGTTCAGTCCCTTATGAGTTGAATCCATTGCAGGTTACGCAGATCAGTACAGCTCTTTCCATAATGCCTTCAGATTTTGATGGTAGATTGCAGAGGCTTTATGTTGTTTATGGTGATCCTGAGATGAGACGTGGGATGTCTGGAGTGGGGGTTGTGTTTATGAAAGGAGAAGAGTTGGATTTCTTTAGAGTATTGGTGCATGAATTTGGTCATATCTATGATCTTCATAGAGAAGTGACTTTTGGCCCTAATAGTGTGTTTTATGATGGATCATATATATTGCCTCAGGCTGATCCTAGTGTTGAGTATTACAGCTATAGTTGGGCAGGTAATGCTTTGAGGGTAGCTGAACTCGCTTCTTTTGCCTCGAGTTATGGGACTTCTGATCCTTTTGAAGACTTTGCAGAGGCTTTTGCTCTCTATGTATTGCAACATGATACCTTTAAGCAATGGAGCTTCGATGACCCAGTCATAGCTGAGAAGTATGCTTTTATAAATAGATTTTTCAACGGAAGAACCTTTAACTCTACTGAGCAGTATTTGACGAGACCTTATGATGTGACGATGTTGGAGGTTGATTATGATTTGTTACTAGAGACAAGTATTTAAAGTTTTTAGTTGTTTTTTTCAGACAACGTGATATAATATTAGCGGTTTTTCTTGTAAGGCAAGTGTTATTGATAAGCCGAGCTTGGAAAGCCTATAATGCTCCCGTTGACTGATTTATGCGCTTCTACTCTGTAGGATCAAATAAACCGTTAACTGGAGCGCTTTTTTTATGTGTATGTTGAGTATTTGTGATCTTTCTTTATGATGGAGGTATGAATACTGAAAAGACTTATACTGTTGAAAAATATCAGGGAAGTAAAAGGGAGAATACTCTTCACTTGCCTTCGTCTAAGTCCTTAGCGAATAGAAGCCTTATACTTGCAGCTCAGATAGAAGCATCTTTTATTTTAGAAGGAGACTTTGAAGCTGAAGATATCCAATTGATGATATCTGCTTTGAGAAGTTTAGGTATCACTATAAGTGAAGAAAAAGGTCTATTATTGATAGAAAATGACATGAGTTGGAAGGAATCAGAAGAAGATAGAGAGATTTTTTTAGGTAATTCTGGGACTTCTATTCGATTTCTAAGTTCTTTGGTTCCTTTGAGAAAGGGGAAGACTCTACTCACAGGTATCCAAAGAATGAGAGAAGAGCGACCAATAAAAGATATGAGTGATGCTTTGGTCCAGCTTGGAGTAAAGGTGAGATTTTTGGAAAAAGAAGGATTCCCTCCTGTTGAGTATTCTTTAGAAGAGCAAATTAGCTCAGAAGTATGCATAAAAGGTGAAACAAGTAGTCAATACTTCTCTTCACTTCTTCTCTCAGCTGCTAGTTACCCTATGGGAATGAAGATCAAAATTAACGGAGACTTGATTTCTAAGCCATATATCGAGCTCACGCTTAATCTGCTACGTGAATGGGGTCTAATCTGTCATGAAGAAGGGGATACTTATCACATAGATCCTCAAGAGATTGTAGCCCAAGATAGAGTGGTGGAAGGAGATGCTTCTGCTGCGGTCTACTGGTGGGCTTTTAATTATCTTCAGGAAACTCAAATAGATTTTAAAAACTTGAGTAAAGAGTCAGTGCAAGGAGACATGAAGTTTCAAGAAGTGCTTGAAGAATTAAGGCTTCATAAAGAAGGTACTTATGAAAGAGATATGAATGATATGCCAGATGCATCGATGATGTTGATGGCCTTAGCACCTGTATTAGATTTCCCTGTCATGATTAGGAATGTCGCGAGTCTTAGGGTTAAGGAGACGGATAGATTGCAGGCTATGGCTACTGAGCTTCATAAGTTGGGAGTGAAGCTAGATGTGGGATCTGACTATATCTATATCGATGCAGCTACTTTTGAAAATCCCTCTGAACTGATTGAAATAGATACTTATGATGATCACCGCATGGCGATGTGTTTCGCTATACTAGGTTCTAAGATCGGTAATCTATCGATAAAAGATCCGAATTGCGTAAAAAAGACATACCCTCTTTTCTGGGATCATCTCTCAGAAGTAATGGAAACTAAAGAATAGAAACAAAAAACCCTCGCAGTTATGCGAGGGTTTTTTGTTATTTTCTGTTTATCCACTGACTGGATCTAGTTCTAGGTCGATTTCTGCATCTTCGATCTCTTCTTGGACTTTGATGAGGTCTTCCTTGAGTGCTGATACATGACTCTTTGGTTGGATACCTGCATTTTGGATAGTCGTGTAGATGATATTTGCAGCTTGTTGACGAGAGAGTTTTTTACTGTAGATGTCTCCTGGGTCTGTTCCGTTCATATCAGGAGTGTATCCTCCGTACTTGTAAGCGAGAGCGGCAAATTTCATGAACCATGCTGAGTCTTCTCCTACATCTGCTTCAGCTTCACTGAGATCAGACTGTATTTTTTCATTATCGTGACGAGCAGTATTGAAGAGAATCTTCACAGCTTCTGAGATCTCGATGTCTCCCCATGGGACGAAGAGTCCAAGATCAGGGTAACCATGTACATGATCATCGAGCTTCGCTACCGTGATAAATCGTGAGAACCAAGCGATAGGCTCTACATCAGGGAAAGCATAGAATTCGTTTTTATTGATGAGTTCTTTCACTCTTTGGATGGTTCCATCTTCGTAAGTGATGTTTACCATGATCTTTGTGAACGCAGCTCTCGTGATCTGGTCTCTTCCGAAGTAGCGTTTGTTTTTGCTTTGGCCATTGTAAGTGTCGTTGTCGTTCGGTGGATCGATGATCCCGAGGAGACAGAGATACACTACTGATTCTGTTTTGTTGTCTGAGTACTCACAACTCTCTACTCGTTCTTCTATGGTTGTTTCACCGAGGATTGAACCTCCACCTCCACCTCCACCACCTCCTCCTCCTGTAGATGGAGGAGCTACTGTGTCAACAACTGTTATTTTTAGAGTTTCTTGTGTTGTTACGCTTCCAAGAGCTTGGAATACAAAGTCGAATTCCCCGGTATCTTCATCGTCTGGTGTCCATGTAAGAGTTCCTACTGGAGCAGAAGTATCTTGATCTGCAACTGTGAAGCTAGCTGTTGTAGTTGTGTTCTCTGTAGGATCTGTGAAGAGTGAAAGATTAATCACTCCTCCTCTTCCATCGTCTGCACTTACTGTGACGCCAGAGTCTTCACCTCTTGCTAGTGTGAGTTCAGTGATGTTTTGACCATCTTTGATGAAAGTAATAGTAGGTGTACCAAATCTTCGTCTACCACCACCGCCTCCACCTCCACCTCCTCCATTGTTTCCACCATCATTATCGAGGTTTGTTACGCTTATATCAGTTGGATCTAGACCAGAGAAGTTTGCGTCAGTACTCACTGCTGAAGCTAATATGATTGTGTATGGGATTGCTCCATCTGCTATTGCATCGTCTACACCAGTTATTACTATTGTTTGTGGGTTTGTACCATTTGCAGGTGTAAAAGTGAGAGTATTTGTTGATACTGTTCCTTCATTTGTATTTGAACTTGAGACCGCAATAGTCACGTTTCCTGTAGGATTGTTTACTAGTGCCACTGTAAACTGATCAGTAGTACCATCTTCACTTGTTTGAAGGCCATTAGTTTGAGAGATGATAAACTGTCCACCTCCTCCTCCGCCTGCTGTCACGATGTTGATCGTAACTTGAGTAGTCCCGCCATTTGTGATGGCAAATGGGATAGCATTAGGATTGTTTCCGACTACGAATCCAGCAGGGATAGTTGCTGGGTCTACTGTAAGAGTGTAGTTACCTGTAGTAAGCCCACCTGAGACACCATCACCATCAGCTCCTCCAGAAG
>CAYGQA010000005.1:10065-53651 GCA_964352145.1 uncultured Candidatus Peribacteria bacterium | reverse complement strand
TGAAATAATCGTGGTGAAATTGAGCAGAATTAAGCCCATGTCCTGCAGCGAGTGCAGAAAAATCATATGTTGTTTGCACTGAACCTGTAGCAGGTGCTCCTCCACCTCCTCCTCCAGCTGCAATGATAGCAATAGTTACCATAGCGGTACCTGCTGGTGTTATCGTGAATGGGATAGGGTGTGGATTATTTCCTACTGCAAAACCTGCAGGTATAGTTGCTGGAGCGACTGTGAGTGTATAGTTCCCATCTGGAAAACCTCCAGAGACTCCATCGCCATCAGCTCCTCCAGATGCAGTGTTTGTATCGGTGTTGAGGTAGTCATGGTGAAATTGAGCAGCGTTAAGCCCATGTCCTGCAGCGAGTGCTGAGAAGTCGTATGTTGTTTGTACTGAACCAACTGCTTGAGCAGGTGATATACCTGTTGGAAGCATACTTGCCATCACGGCGAGACTTGCTAGTACTGCAGTAAGTTTCTTGGTGAAACGTGAAAACATAGGTATTTGGGTAAATGAAAATGAATAGATGAAAAATATTTTTATTTGAGTATTATGTTTACATTAAATTTTGACACTTGTCAATATTAAAATGTTATTTAATCTTTTTGTCAAGTACTGGCTTAAGTTCACAAAATAAGCGTCTTTTAGGTTTATAAAGGATAACCTGACATCCTGTCTTTAAAAGGAAGAGCGAGGGGGCGGCACGAGGCCGCCCCCTGCTCATAGAACTGAGTTACTTGGTCAAGAAGATCTTGACCTGGGCATCTACCATGCCCCCTGGAACTGATCGTTCGACGGTAACCGTACCGTCGAAATTTGGCCCCGTGAACTCAATCACGAAGGCTGAGTCCATGGTGGAGCGGATGAGGCGGTTGTTGCCACCATTCACTCCATTCTGTGGGCCTGCACCGAGATCTCGGTTGGATTCGAAGACAACGCCTTCGTTTCCGTTGGTGTCCCGTGTGAAGATCTTCACCTTCACAGCGTTAGAGTCTGATGGAAGAACGGCACTTTCTGTTCGAGTGATTGCCCACTCGAAAGTGCCGTTCCCCAGGTCAGTAAAGTCAAGACCGATCGTACTCGCAATCAAGCGAGTGAGATCGAACTCGACCGTGTCGAGTGGGGTGCGAGCCCCATTGGACTCGTTGATAAAGCCGCTAATGCGAACCTTATCGAACTTGTCCAAATCATCCTGGACGTAGTCCAGGATGTGAGGCAGAGAATCCACCGACGTCGTCACCGACGCGATGTTCTCACTGAAGCTCGCGGGGTTGACTCCTCGTAGGTTTCCGACGATCACGAGATCAACGGTCTCAGAGGTGATGGACGCGTTGGAGACGTTAATCTCCACGTTCCCGTTTTGAGTACTCTGAGTCACGGAAAAAGCGACTTGAGGAACGATGTTGCCACCGCCTCCACCGCCGCTTTTGCTGTCACGGCATCCAGCTGCGACAAGGGCGATAATGAGACCAAAGATGATGTTGTAAAAAGAAGTCTTCATGACTCCTCCATTCTTTTATGTTCTGAGGGTTGGGGTTTCCCGGCGAACCGGGTGTACACTGAAGTGGGAAGTCCACCGGGAAACACAGTGTTTCTAAGAGAGAAGTATTCTCTGCTAGGAGCACTGTGTTTTGGTGAACTTCTTGAGTGTAGAAGTGTTCTATTGTTGTAAGACAGGATGTCAAAGGTCATATCTTTCTCTGATTTGTATGCTTACTCGACTGGTCAATGGATTGAAGAATGTAGTACACGTGGTAAACATCGCTTCATAAAGCCAGGAATAAAGCTCTACAAAGAGCATAAAAAGACGATGATACAGTAGCACTTTTATATACACTTGTCAATATATTCTTTGTTTTGTCAAATAGATATCATTTTGTCATGAATACTTTGGTATTCCTCTTTTTTCAGGTATTCTGCCTTAGAAAAGATCTCTTAAACTAACTCTATGGCATCTAGTAAACGAATACTTCTCAAGCTCTCAGGTGAGGCTCTTTTAGGTGAATATGACTCTGGTATCGATTTCAGCATATTAGGAACCCTTGCAATGCAGATTTTAAGACTTAAGAAAGAAGGATACCAAGTGGCTGTGGTTTTAGGGGCTGGTAACATTTGGCGTTTTCGAGACAATCAAGAATCAGCTATAGATCGTGTTTCGAGTGATTATATGGGGATGTTAGCCACTATTATGAATTCTGTAGCCTTACAGTCCTCTATAGAGGAGCAGGGTGCAGAAGCCCGTGTATTGAGCCCTATCGATGTATCGGCTGTTACTTCACATTATACCAAGAGGAAAGCTATTCATCATCTCAAAGAAGGGCGAATAGTAATCTGTGCTGGAGGTACTGGTAACCCTTTCTTTACCACTGATTCTGCAGCTGCTTTGAGATCACTAGAGTTAGAATGTGATGTTTTGGTAAAAGCGACTAATACTGACGGTATTTACGATTCAGACCCAAATGAGAATCCAAATGCAGCCAAATACGATAAAGTCAGCTTCGATGAAGTCCTTGAAAAGGACCTTAAAGTCATGGATGGAGCTGCCATAGCGCTTTGTAGAGACGGTGGAATGCCTATCCAAGTCTGTAAATTTGGCGATATAGATGAGCTTTTGCTTGCTGTAGAGGGGAAGAAGGGGACAAGGGTGTCGTAGAGGGGTTAAATCTCACCCTTTTGCGCTTACGCTTATTACCCTCTCTTTTTCAAAAGAGAAATACTTGAATTACTGAGTTTATTAGATAATCAGGAGTTTTTTTAACAATCTAAATTTCCCTAGAGGTGATTCTAGTATTTCTCTTTTGAAAAAGAGAAAGGGAGCTCGCAAGAGCGGAAATGGGTTTTACCCCAGTTTACCCACTTTAAAAAGCCCCCGGCCGTCCGAGGACGACCAGGGAACTCTTTGAGCAGTTGGCGAGAATTAGAACTCGAGTTTGACTCCCATAAAGGCAGTCCATGCGTTGGTTCCGAATCGGAACCCTTCGTTGTTTCCGCCGGCACGGTCACCTGCGATACGTATGTGGCGCGTGTGCGTTGCTTCAACGAAGAGCTCGAAGGGTCCGACATTTGCTGAGACTCCTCCACCGAAGAATAATTGACTGAGAGCAATTGCGTCTAGTTCTTCGGAGTTGGAATCCTTGTAAAGCACTCCGTAGTTGTGCCTGGAAATACTTCCGTAGGCTCGAAGCCTACTGAAGATGCTATCCATAAGCAACTCAGGTCCAATGTTGACTTCCCAGTCAAGCCTTGCAACGTGACCACCTGGCTCGATACTGAAGTCGAAGCTGGCGGCGATGAAGCCACCAAAATTGCTAGAGCGAGGACGTATAGAGAGGTCTAACTCAGCGAAAGCGGAGAACAGGGTCTCCTCTTCGATGAGGTTCCTTTGAGTTGCGCCTATGCCACCACGAAGATGGTAGGCGACTTGAATGTCCGTACCCGAGAACCTAATGTCGCTTGGACTGTGAAGCTCAAGCGTGGCGTAGAGAGAGAACTCTTGTATGTCGAGAGGTTTTACATTCCCGACTCCGTTGTTCACCCTGAAGCCTCCATCTCCGACGAATCCGTCGGTGTCGGAGGTGGCACGTCCACGAGCTTCAATACCGACGAAGATGTTTCCGCCCCTGAACTCGTCCCAGAAGCGATACGCAGCCGAAGCACGAAGCTCGGCTTGTCCGACTCCGATTTCGTCTCCCCCGAGGTTTGCCAAGCGGAGAGTGCTGGCTTGTCCCCAGAGGGTAAAGCGGAAGTCGTCCGTAAGACGGGAGTCAATGCCGGGATCGGCAGTGATTTTCTGCAGTCTTTCGGACTGCTTGCTGTCCTCCGCCAGGACCGGAGTCCCAACGAGGATAAAAGTTGTGAGGATCGCAAAAGCGATCTGAAAAATGCTGCGCATGGGACCTCCAAAGTCTTTGTGAGCGCTGTGAATTCCTCCGACAACCGGAGAGTATCTCGGACCACCCGAGACGCCTTCTAACCGACTGTCGGTTGTGGAAGGAGTACTACTTCTAAGTCATTAGAATCAGGACTCCTTCCACATATTTTCTCGCCAAACTGTCAAAGAGCATTGAAAAGCGGCTCTATAAAGAACTGTTTTTCAGACTAGTATTGTACCTATTTGTAATAAAATGTCAATATTATGTTATATTTCTCTGTTTTGTCAAACCAAGCTTTTATTGCTTAAATTGTAAGATATTTGTGTTATAGAGTTCTTTAACTTGAATTATGGAGTGATTTTCATAAAATCATTTTACTTTGGATCTTTATTTATCCTATAAAGCTCTTATGGAGCGAAGTAGGAAGCTCATTAAGATCCTTATTATCCTTAAGATCTTTTGAATGGCAGCTAAATTTAAAGAGTATTTTAATCAGATGTTTGAACAGAATAGAGAAGAGTTCATGCAGTTTATGATCCTTAATGATCAGTACTCCAAAGATAAGAAGCTTATGAAGGGTGAATTAGATGAAAAAGGTGAAAAAGTAGTGCAAATAGTGAAGGAATGGGAAGATAAACTCTGTAAAACCATGGAAAAAGGTGAAAATGGAGCGTATTCTTCAAAGTTAGGAGAAAAGTTTCAAGCTGAGGTAGGGAAGTACTTCCCTTATATTCATGAAGTGGGGGTGAAAATTCAGTTTATGTAAGCGCTTAGCTATATGCTCTCGAAGTATAGAGATTGAACCTTACTCCATAGGCTTGGCAACAGGCCTTTTTTTGGATGTCTGTAGAGCTTTGATATCCTTATACAAACTCTTTCAAGACTTATGGAATTTAACAGCAGATCTGAGAAATGGATGTGGAGATTCATCGTTACGATGATTGTTGGTTTTTTAGTCTATTTTCCTGCTGTACTCTTGAGAGATGGAAGCTTTACTGAGCTGTTGTCGCAGGTGAATCAGCAACTCTCTACCGATGGTTTACAGATACAACTTGAAATACGTGATCCCTTGGAGGGGGTGTTGACTGTGACTACGACGTTAAATGCAAGTAATGAACTGAAAGCTTTCGATGCTCAGCCTAACTCTCTCTTAGAGATAGAAGAATGTTTTTTCTTTGGGGAGGCTTCACTTTGTGAAAGTACTGAAACATCTCTGTCAGTTTTTAAAGAGGGGCTTTATAAAAAAACTCATAATTTCATCCTTCCTGATGAAGGAGTACTTTCTAATGGTAAATATAGTTTAGGACTCAGCTTAGACACTGTTCAGATTGCTCAATGGGAATCTGTATTTGAGGTACCGAAGTGGTCGAGGAGTTATGCTTTAAGGACTCCTCAAGGAGAAGATTTAGATGAAAATGTTGTATTGGAGTCTTCAGGAGTCTATGTGCTTTTATCGAGACTAGATAACTTAGATTTCCTTGTAGATGCTGGTAAATTGAGTGCTCAAAAAATGGTGACTCCTGGATTAAGGACGGAGTATGAGCTCTATCAAGACGAGATTCCTTTGCATACTTGGTTACTAGTCCTTTCTGAAGATTCTGACGGTAAAGAGCTTTGTATTAATGAAGCATTAGCTTCGGAGTGTTTTTCTATTCAGAAGAGTTTAAAAGAAGAATCTCAAGTACTTATTGAGCTTGATGATGCTTCAGTAGAGGAAAAAACTTACGATAGTCCTTCTTTTTCACTCATAAATCTTGATAATGACAATATTGTACTATTTGTGTATTTTGTAAAAAATGATACTTTTTCTGAATCTTTAAGTTTTGAACTTTTTTCTCCTGATAACCTAGTAGTTCCTTTTCATCCGCTGATTCATGATGGGAAGAATGCTGCTTTTATAAAAATCAAAAAAAATCTTGAATATGATTTACAGTTACAGGATGCATTACTGAGGACTCAAAAGAAGTACTTACTTTCATACAGTGCTGGTGATCTCATCAGTACTGAGCTGAAGTATTCTGCTGAGCTGAATGAAAAAGAGTTGAATAGTCTCGTTCAGCCTCTTAATGGTCTGGAAATAGTTTGGACTGGCTCAAGTGAAACCTTTTATGAAGATGACACTCGATTTATAGATCTAACAGGAAATCAAAAATTTGAAGTGTTCTTGTCTCTTCACTCAAGTTCAGACAAGGCTGTTTCTGCACTCTTAGAGTTTCCTTCTCAGTCTTTGAAGATCAATCAAGAGATAGCTGCTTATGCGAAAGAGGATATTGTGCTGAAGATAGATGACTTGGCATATGGAGATCATGAAATTCGACTAGATCTTGAGTATGAGAATGCTCTCAAAACTGCTCCAAGTATTTTTACATTTCAATACCTTCCAAAGGACTTGAGCTTCGATGATCAGAAAAAGAAGTTTCTTATAGGGCTTGCTTCTATACTTTTAACAATTTTCTTGTTGGGCTGCTTTATCAGAAGATCAAAAGTCCAAGATCCATCTCATGAGTGAGTCTAGCAGAGATGTCTCTTCCCCTTTTTTTTCAGCTAAGAAGCTTCTTCGGTACAGCAAAGGAATTCCAATAGGATCTTCTAATACGATGATATTCATGATTTCTTGCAGCATTCTTAGTCGTTCGTACTGATTGAGTTCTTTCCTTGAGGCTGCTATGAGTGCATCTACTTTTTCGTTTTTGTAAAACTTGTTGAATAAAGAGTTGGAATCTACAAAACTATCTAAAAATGGACCAAGGTCACCAAGGATGAAGTCGTGTTCTAGGAGGAGAAGGTCAGTTTCTTCTTCTAAAAGGATCTTTTGAAGAGTATTTCCATCGTAAGAGATCATTGTAAAATCAAAAGCCATGTTTTGTAATTCTTGTTCGATGACCTTTGCTAAGCTTTTTTCACTGTTTGGATACCTGAAGATGAACTGAGAAGCTTCATCATCTTCACTATGTTCGTGTTCTCTTTCTTGAAACTCTGTTGGAATACTCAGATTTGGATCATATCCTGTGACTCCAGGACTAGCAAACTGACTGGCTAATTGACCATATTGAAAGTAACTGGTTTGTAACACAGCACCACTTTGCAATCGATTTCTTAATTTAACAAGAGAGGACGTGCTTGCAAATGTTTTATGATTCCGATTTGCAAGAAGTGAGATACTGACACTGTTGACTACTGGTATGATACGATACTCCTTTTGAAAGAGAATAGGCCAAAGACCAGGATTAGGTTCTATGAAGGTATCTACAGTTTTACTCTTAGCTTTTTCTTTCTGTTGTTCGATGCTTGATTGTGTTTCTTCAAGTTTCACATGCTGATTTTTATCATAAGTAATGCTATGACTAGATGATTTGCGTATTTCTTTGGAAAGATCGTTTTTTGAAGCTCTTTTTATAGGGACTTGAGTCAGTTTATGAGCGAGAAGCGGATCTGGAGATTTCATTAAAAATTGAATTTCTTGGTTTGGAGTTGAGATAATCTCAGAAACTGAAGAAAGCAGTTGGCTTATAGATGCTATTTGGCTTTTCTCTTGTAAGTCTTGTACAAGTTCTGATGTCTTCAGTTCTTTAGATATTTTAAATTGCCATACTAAAGGGCTGATATTGCTCCAACTCTTCGCTAATGAAGCTTTTAAACTTCCATTCTGATCTAATTTGGTAAGAGTCTCTACTTCTGAAGAAAAGAGTGTATTTTGACTAATAGTGGTATTAAAGGAAGAGTTTACTAAGAGACCTGAAGTGTAAGAGATTCTTAAAAAATCTTGACTGAAGACCAAGGACAAGAAGAGAGACTCTGCAATAAGGAGTATAAAAAGCATGATTTTTACTACTTTTATCATTTCTTTGCGCCTTCTCCAGAAAAGAAGAATACTTATGAAGAGAATAAACAAGAGTATGAGTACTTCTTTTTTTTGAAGGATGTCCCAGATTATTTTTCTACTACTTGGCTTGTTTTGACTATCTTCTATTATGAAAGGAAGAAAGTATGGTGAATACTCTTTATCTTCTGAGGAAAATCTTTTAACACTTAGAGTATTTTGTCCTCTATGGAGATTTTCTATTGAGAGTGATCCAACTAATTGATCCTTTTCTTCTGATGAAAGCATAGTGCTTTGTCCAGAAGGCGTATGTATTAAGCTGTATTTGCTATCATCTTGCTCTTCGTAAAGCTTTAGCTTGATTACAATGTCTAGACTTTCTTCCTGATTGTTTATAAAGACTTTAAGAAAGGGTTCTTGAAAATACTCCAAGATCTCCCCTGATTGACTGAAACTGATAGTGTTCATTTCAAGTCCCGAAGGCAGTATTTCATTGGCATAACTGCTATTGAAACTAGGAATGAGACTTAATACAGTCAATAGTAGCCCAGTTGCAAAAATTCGTTTTGTCAAAAAAGTACTCATGGAAACAGTGTAATGTCTCTTAAAGGATCGACAAGAGAATGGGATGTTCAAATAGAAAGAACGTTGAAAAACTTTTTTTGTCACAAAGTGAGACAGTGCTGCGTTATATATAGTGTAATACAAACTATGCCTAAAGATACATTTACCGATACATTGTCACAACTCTTGAAAGATCAAGAAATAGATGAGGGGAGTTGTCGTAATATACGAAAGAATATTTTCCAACATATCTCTGAGTCAGCTTCTAAAAGGAGAGAGGACGCGTTGATTTCTTCTTTGAAAAAAGTGTATAAGAAGCCTTCAAAGAATACTGTATTAAAAAATAGAAATATTGTGCTTTCAGAAATTAAAACTGTAAATGAGAAAACATTAAGATCCTACGAACTTTTACATATTGGTTATTCTTTTTTAAGAAAAGGAGTTGCATTATCCTTTAGCTTTGCTCTCGTAGCAGTGACTGTACTGGCTCCATTGCAGTATTCTGGATATCAGACAGTAATACCTGAAGCTAAAGCTACTTATATTGAATGTTCTGGGGATGTATTACTTAATGGAGGTGCATGTGAAGAAAACACCATTATAGAAATTTCAGCTGGAGATAGTATACAAACAAAAGAGAGAGCAAAAGCTGTTATCTTTTATAAAGACTACTCAGTTGTGAGATTAGAAGAAATGACTCAAGCATCTCTTGATAGTACGAATGAAGAACAGATACATATTTCTCAAGGTGAATTATGGGTTAATTCGCCTACCGAGAACAGTAATAGTTCCGTAAAAATTACCACGCCTGTTTTAAAAGCAAAGATTCCTCAGGGATCCGCAGGAGTATACTCTAAGAGAAATACTACTGAGCTTATATCTGATAGCGCCCTAGTAGAAGTTCAAATAGATAACCCTAGCGGTAAGACAGATGTCATGACGGTTTCTCCAGAGCTAGGTGTTGTAAAGATTAGAAAGGGAGCTACTGTTTCTAATGTCAGATCATTTAAGCTCACTAATAAGCAAGAAGACTGGGTGAATAAAAATCGTAGTGAGGACAAAGTGCATTTGGCTGAGGTAAAGAAAAAAACTTTAGAGGACCATCAGTTGCTAGCGGGTGTGTTACCTGGTGGTGTACCTGATTATGTAGGAAAATTGACTCAAGAAGCAAAATCAGCTTTGACTTGGAATCCTTCAAAAAAATCTGAGAATAAGCTAGGTCAGCTTGATGAACTGTTTTCAGAAACACTAGTCCTTTTAGAGAAAGGAGACGAGACAACAGCTTTAACTAATTTTGAAGCCTATCATGATAAATTGACTTCTCTCTTTGTAGGGGAGTTTGATAGACTCTCTGTAATAGAATCACGTGAACTACAAGGGAAGGTACTTCATCTGTTAGAAATGCATTTAAAAGTGGTTTCTCCTTATGTAGAGGAAGATAATGAATATATCTTAAAAGAAAAAATCAGAGAGTTGGTATTGAACCTTGAAATAGATCCAGCTGATCATTTGGCAAAAAAAGTAAAGCAAAGTGTTGCTAAGGCTAAAGTTGTTGAAGCACACAAAAATGTTACTGAAGGAAATATAAAAAGAGCTGAAAAATTATTGTTATCTGCTTCTGAAACATTATCCGAGAAAAATTCTATCAATGAAAGTTTGTCACTCCTCTCAGAAATCAGTCAAAAATCTTCTCAGTTAGAACCGCTTGTTACAGAGATTAAAAGAAAAACCTTAGTACAAATCAAAGAACAAGAAATTCCAAATACAGATAAGATGATAGAAACAAATATTATAAAGGGATCTGCCTACAATAAAGATACAGATGAAAAAGAAGAAAATGATAGTCCAGAAACTGTAGAGATTCATTCTTCGTTAGTAATAGGCCAAGCAATAAAAGAAAATGAAAAGGAGCTTTAGCGTGATATGAAGGAGTTTAAAGAACTTCTCCATGTCCCGATAAATATCCAAAACCCTGAAAGAAAAAGACAATCTTAAAAAAACAAATATTTTTTCCTTACTTGGTCCGTAGAGAGATGACCCTGAGAAAGTCGACTCAATACGGTTTATACAGCCACCCTCGTCAAACAAGCTTCTCAAGCACTAAACCCCTTCGCTTTTCCTGTGATAGGTGTCTGCTGAGCAGACAGTCGATCGTGGGAAAGGGCGAGGGGGTTATTGTTGTTTAGAAAGAACTAAAAGAAGTTACTCTGTTAAATATTGAATGAATATGAATATACCAAAAAGACCTCTAAGAGATAGAGGCCTATTTTGGATATATGTTTAACTAGATGAGTAAAGATCTCTTAGATTAGATCTTCGATGATACGGACTCCGGCTTCGGCGACTTGTTCTTCTGGCATAGCGCTTGGCGCTCCAAACATGAGGTCTTTAGCCTTTTGGTCTTTAGGGAAGGCAATAACTTCTCTAATATTAGGCTCATCAGCAAAGATCATTACGAGACGGTCTAGTCCCCAAGCGATACCTCCGTGTGGAGGTGCTCCATACTCAAAAGCATCAAGCATATGTCCGAATCGTAGCTGAGTATCTTCTTCAGAGATTTTAAGGGCTTTAAAGATGTTGTTTTGGAGTTCTCGTTCATGGATCCTGATAGATCCTCCTCCTATCTCGTTTCCGTTCATGACAAGATCATAGCCATCTGAAAGAGCATTCATAGGATCTGAAAGAATCATTTCTTCGTGTCCTTTTTTTGGACGAGTGAATGGATGGTGCATTGCTCCGACGGCACCTGTTTCCTTACTCACTTCAAACATTGGGAAGTCGTTTACCCAGCAGAAAGCAACTCTATCAGTTGGTATACGATCTTCTTCTGTAGCGATTCTTTTACGTAGTGCTCCAAGTGATTCACAAGCCACTGTCCATGTATCTGCAGCAAAGAAAATGACATCTCCAGTCTTTGCTTCGAGAGTCTTTGTGATCTCAGTAGCTTTTTCTTCTCCGATGAATTTTAGGATAGGAGCCTTAGGTCCTTCTTCCGTGTACATGATGTAAGCGAGTCCTTTTGCTCCGTGTTCTTTTACGTAGTCTGTGAGTTTTGTTTCGAAGTAAGATCGAGGTTTGTCAGCATAGTTTTCTACTTTGAGTGCTTTTACGCATTCTGCTTGACTGAACACCTTAAAATCACAATCTTTTACGAGTTCGCTAATGTCTGTCAGTTGCATGTCAAAACGAACATCTGGTTTATCTGAACCATAACGATCCATAGCTTCTTGGAATGTCAGTACAGGAAATGGTTGTTCTTTGATAGGTGTGTGAGGCATAAATTTATCTGCAAGAGCTATGGCGAGCTCTTCATTTACCTTCATGACATCAGCTTGCTCTACGAAACTCATTTCCATATCGAGTTGAGTAAATTCTGGCTGACGGTCTCCACGTTGGTCTTCGTCTCGGAAACAACGAGCTATTTGGAAGTACTTATCAAATCCAGCTACCATAAGCAGCTGCTTCATTTGTTGTGGGGATTGTGGCAGTACGTAGAAATTTCCATGATAGAGACGTGCAGGTACGAGATATTCTCGAGATCCTTCTGGAGTTCCTTTGACGAGCATTGGAGTTTCGACTTCGAGGAATCCCTTGTCTGTCATGAAATCTCGGATGAATTTCGTTACTTCATGTCTGAGAATGATATTGTTTCTCATCCTATCTCGTCTTAGATCAAGATATCGGTACTTTAGACGATGTTCTTCTCCGACGTGTTTGTCTTGGTCTATTTCAAATGGCGGAGTTTTAGACTCGTTAAGGATCTTTAGCTCATCACAGATGACCTCGATAGATCCTGTTTCTAGCTTATCATTTACCATTCCATCAGGTCGTTCTCTTACTGACCCAGTGATGTTGATGACATACTCAGGACGTAGAGATTCAGCAACTGTGTGTACATCACCATTATACTGGGGATCAAAGACTACTTGAGTCAGACCGTATCTATCTCTGAGATCTATAAAAATAAGTCCACCGTGATCACGTCTACGATGTACCCAGCCAGATAAGGTGATGCTTGATCCGATATCTTCTTTACGGAGTTCGTTGTTGAGGTGAGTGCGGTACATGGATGTATAATCAGGGATAAACTAGTAATACGAAGTTTAGCGAAACTTTGTTGATGTGACTAGAGAAATGATTTAACTGTCAAATAAACTTGACAAATATTCATCTATGAACTAAAATGCTGAGCCTTACAGATAAAGAACATCGAATTTACACTATATTTACATGAATAATACTTCTGACAGTCCAAGTTCTCTCGATGAGATGATTCGTACTTATGAAAAAGATAATGAGGACATCAATAGACTTAATGCAATAGTGAGGGAATCTGCTCGAACGGAACAGGATGTTTCTTTAAGCCTTGGATCTTTGAGTAGGGGAATGATCAAGACATACCTCAATGCCTATGATCCTGAGTATCTTAAAGAAGAGTCAGAGTTTTCATACTATGACAAAGAAGAGGCACTTTCCTATCAGGATATCCTCATGAGATCGAAACAATCTGGAGCTCCCTTGACATTGTATTTACAACACTCAAGACCTATTAGATTTACAACGAGAAAAGAATGGGAAAATGCTTGTAATAAACATGGAAAGATCTTTAGAGCGGTCTATTTTAATCTGAATTCAGGCGTAGATTTTACAGATCTCATCGGAGTCCCTTTAGAATTTGTAGGCATCTCAGTCGATCTAGATAGGAAAGTACAAAACTTTGTGGATCATGAGACTGCTTTCGATTTGTTTACTGAATATATAGAGCAAAACTGCGCAGCTCTTGAAACACTAGGGACTCTGAAAATACTCAAGTGTGATTTTAGATATGTGCCTAGAGACTTAGAAAAGTTTGAGAGCATGCTTGATATATGTATTCCTATGGCATTTTTTTATGGGCTTAGAAACTTAGATTTATTAGAAGAGATAGTAGTCCCTACTATGAATCTCAATATTTATAATGTCTTTGAGCTCTTGAAAGATCAGACTGAAATTCGGAGACTCGCGGTTAGGCGGGTTATGTCAGCTCATACTTTTGAGATTCTTTTAAGAAGCTCCAAAGTATCTACTTTGGAGATTGTGTCACCTGTAGAGAATCATCCTGAAATAGAAGGGTATAGAAGCTTTGGTGTCAGCCCTCAAGAAATGCTTTATATAAAGATATAATTTATAAAATGAATAATTTTTATGACAGATCGGATCAATTTGATAAGAAAGAAAGAGAATCACAAGTAGATAATAATAATCCACATAAACTACGAGCTCTCATTGATTATAGTAGAAAACTTGAAGAACCTAGCGCTTTGAGGATTTCCTTACGAAGTACTGAAGTGATTACCGAGCTGATAAGCATTTTTGACCAGGAATACTTGGAGTCTGATGAGCTCATCAGATATTCTGATCTTTATACCAGAGCTAAAGGTAAGAACCTGCCCTTAAGTTTATATTTACAGTGTCCTCTTAGACTCATACATTTTTCCTCAGGAGATGAATGGAGAAAGGCTTGTAAGGAGCATGGGAAAGTTTTCAGAGCTGTTAGTTTTGATATGGATTCTGATGTTGATTATTCGGATTTAATTGCTTGTCCTATTGTAGATCTAGGTATTTTTGTAGATGTGGGTTTAAAAGTTGAAAATATGGATTTTGCTAGAGTTTCAGCTTTTATTAATGATAATTGTCGTATATTGGCAAGTTTAAAAACTTTAAAGACTTTGAGGACTGCATTTGTTTTTAACTCTACGGGTACGCTTAATGATATCAATAGTCTTTATGCTTCAAATGAAATTTTTAAAGCAATAGCAACTCTTCCATCTATAGAGAACATAGTGCTTCCTAATAATGAGTTCACTCAGTTAAGTCTTAATAGCCTTAAAAAGAAAGCTGTATATGTGAAGAACCTTGTTGTTCATAGTTTCCATGATGCCTTGGCGATCGATGATTTTCTTGCACTTAAACTTGTAGATTCTTTAACTATTATATATCCATGCAGTATCGCCCGTAAGCGAGAAGGATATGATCATATTGTATCTGAATATGGAGAGAGTATTTATACAAGAATATCTAAATAACAATGAATGAAAATTTCAACAGATCGGATAGTTTTGTAGAAAAAGAAAGAAACGCTTTTGCAGAGAATGATAATCCTCATCAGCTAAGAGACTTAATTGATTATAAAAGAAAACTTGGACATGTTTTAAGTCTAAGGATTTCTTCAAGAAGTACTGAGGTGGTTCAAAACTTGATAGCACTCTTTGATCCAGAGTATCTGGAATCTGATAAAAGTATTGGATATTCTTCTCTTTATACCAGAGCTAAACTTATGAAGCTGCCTTTTAGTTTATATTTACAGTCTCCAAGCCGAAGTATTGTTTTTAAAGACAAGGAGAGCTTTCTTGAGGCATGTACACTTTATGGCAATATTTTCAGATCTGTTATTATTCGAAGTGATTTGGGTTTAAGTTTTTCAGATCTTCTTGATAATCCTTTAGAAAGATTAGAAATGACCTTGGAAGTTCCGGAAGGTCTTGATCAGAAAACATATACGAGCTTTAAAGATAATGAACTTGATGCTCTTTCTCGTCATATTCTGATGAGTGAACTGGACCTTTGTTTTTCTACTGGCCTTGTAAAACATCCTTCATTTGAAGATGAAGAAGAGTTTTCGATTTCCTTGTTTAGGTCAATTTTTGAGCTCCCAAATTTAAAGAATCTGGTGATTTCTATGGATATGCTTTCAAATGAACTTGTAGAGAGTTTTGTCGAATCTAAACATGTAAAAAGTTAAACTTTTTTGTTCTATCGTTAATAGAGACTTTGATTATGAAAGACTTTTCAAAGTTCTAGATATTTCAGTTCTAGGTATTTCAACGCTCGATATAACAGTACCAGAGGATATATATCCCGAAGTTGAGGGTTATGTGAGGAATGTTAAGAATGGGGTTATTGTTTCTTATAAAAAGAGAGAGATTTGATGCTGGCTCTACATTTTAAAAGCGATAATTTTACTACTCGTCAATCGTAAAGGACTTTTTAAATGATGCTTGAAAGCTTATGCTGATTTTGTAAAAAAAAATTATGAATATAGGCATCACTACCAAATCGGGACTCAAAGACTCTACTGATATCGTCCGTAAGACGGTGTCTCTCCTTGAACGTAAAGGGGTAAAAGTGGATGTCTGTGAAGGAACTTGTAAGTTAGTGCCGAATAGGAAACCTGGATTAGATTTCACGAAAAACTATGACCTGATCATTGCTTTTGGAGGTGATGGGACCCTGTTGAGGACCCTGCAGTTTATGAAACATTTTGATCATCCAGTACTTCCTATCAATATGGGCCGATTAGGCTTCTTTGCGGAAAAAGTAGGGAAGGAATATAAAGAAATGGTTGAGAAGATCATTAACAAAAAATATCATATAGAATCTAGGACTCTCTTAAGATGTACGGTGATGCGTGGTAAACGAAGAGCTTTCTCTAAAAGAGCGCTGAATGAGGTGACTCTCGCTAGAGATGCTTTAGCGCGTATGGTTTCATTGAAGACGACTGTGGATGACCTCAAGCTGACCACTTATGTCGCAGATGGACTGATTGTTTCTACGGCAACTGGTTCTACTGGTTATTCTCTTTCTGCTGGAGGACCTGTGGTCTCTCCCAAAGTGGACGGGATCATCTTGACTCCTATATCTCCGCATTCTTTTACGCAAAGACCGATTATCATCCATCAAGGGAGTAAAATAAAGATACAGGTCTCTGGCACTCAAGGGAGACTCTATTTGACTATGGATGGACAATCTGGATTTCATCTCAAGGATACTGATGTCGTAAAAATTAAAAAATCCTCAAAATCTCTTAAACTAGTTCGATTCACTAAAAACACTTATTTTAAAACTCTCCGAAAGAAACTTCATTGGGGGAGTGATCTTTCTGAACGTTAATTTTTTTCTTATGCATAGACCACATTGGTTTTACAAAGTTGTCATTATAGTAGCGAGCTTATCTTTGATAGCTGTTGCTTTGGCTCCACTTATTTATTTGGTAGCACCTCAGCCAGTCATAGACGCTAGTCCAGTAGTAGAAGGAAGTGTTTCTGAAACATCTGAATAGATTTTATGAATGAAGCTCAGGTTATCTTAGGGATAGACCCTGGATTGGCAACAGTAGGATTCGCAGCATTAAAAGCTGCTGATCTTACTCAAATACTGGATTTTGGTTTGATTGAAACAAGTCCTGACACCCCTTTTGAAAAAAGACTGCAACATCTCTTTGATGATTTACAGAGCTTGATAGAACAGTTCAAGCCAGATTTAATCGTTATGGAGGAGTTATTCTTTAGTACTAATGTGAAGACGGCTATTGATGTTGCACAAGCTAGAGGAGCCTTGATAGCTGCTGCTGTAGGAAAAGACATTACTGTTCTTTCTATCAAACCAAACGAAGTGAAGTTAGGGTTTACTGGAGATGGTTCAGCAGATAAAAGACAGATGCAAGAAATGGTAAAGCTTCACTTTGGACTTTCAGAACTTCCTCAGCCAGATGATGCAGCAGATGCTATAGCCATAGCGTATGTAGGCTATCAGAGGCATTGCCTCGACATTTAAGAGGCTTGCATTCTTTCACTCACTCACTTACTCTTAGACAGCTAAAAACCACTATACTATGCGTTCATTTCTCATCTTTATCGCCTTAAATACTGCTAGTGTTTATCTGGTACAACAAATCCTTGATGATTTCGTTGTGACTGGAGGTACTGCTGGCTTTGTTTTCATAGGTATTATCATAGGTTTTTTAAATGTTTTTATAAAACCGCTTTTAAAGATTCTTTCTTTACCTTTTATTTTTTTGACAGCGGGTCTTTTTGTCCTCGTCTTGAATGCTTTTATATTATGGATTGCTCAGCATATCGTTAATGGAGTCGATATATCAGGTATTTCATTGATGATAGATGGTGTAGGTACTTATGCAGCTGCTGTTGTACTACTGGGCTTTTCGAACTATATTTTTCAAAAACTTTTACGTTAACTCTTAATTTTCTCTTCCATGCAATATACGATTTTACTTAGTCATGTCATTATCGGAATACTCTTCAGTATTAGTGTACTTATGCAAGATAAGGGAGTTGGTTTCGGTACAGCTGTAGGTGGAGCTGGTGGGGGAGCTGTGTTTACTACAAAAAGAGGCGCTGCAAAGATTCTTCATAATGTGTCTGTTGTTTTGGCTGTTCTTTTTTTGCTCACTGCTTTAGCATATGTAGTCGTTCCGGTTGATGAAACGAGTACTGCTGCTCCAGTCATATCAAGTCCTGCAGCAGAAAATGCTATAGAAGTGGTTCCATCTGCTGAATAATACCAATAATACATCTTAGCTCATGCTTCGTTTTTTTACTACACTTGAAAAAATAGTTCTCTCTCTTTTGGTGCTGCTGATATGTGCTACGAGCTATTATTTGTACGGACGCTATATAAGAGAACATTCCGAGCTGATCCCTGTAGAAGGAGGTATCTATACTGAAGGAGTTGTAGGTCGTCCTGCATTTTTGAATCCGGTCTTATTGATAGGAAATACGGTAGATAGAGATATCTCACAACTTATTTTCAGTGGACTGACTCGTTATAATCCTCATACAGGATTGATAGAAGATGATATCGCTACGAGCCAGAAATCCAACGATAATCTGAGCTATACCTTTACTATTGTCCCTGATGCAAAGTGGCATGATGGACAATCTGTGGATGCAGATGATGTGCTTTTTACTTATGAGACGATTTTGCAAAATGAGGATTTTGTGAATGCTTCACTGAAACAAACTTTTTCTGATGTGAAGATTGCAAAGATTGATGATCAAACCGTTTCTTTTACACTACAGGCTCCGAATTCTTTTTTCCTAGCAAATGTCACTATTGGGCTCTTGCCGAAGCATCAGCTAGATTTTATTCCCGTAGATAACTTGGACAAGTCTGAGTTTAATCAAGCTCCTATAGGATCTGGTCCTTATAAATTTGAAAATTGGTCAGTCGTAAATGATACTCATGAACTTACCTTGAAGAGATTTGATGATTTTTATGCTGTTTTACCGAAAATAGAAACGGTTATTTTCAGAGCTTTTCCTGATCAAGCATCGCTTTTTCTTGCGGAGAATACTTTAACTGGATTCAGACTCCCAAGTGGAGAAAATCCTGAGGATTTGTTTGGTGCAAGTTCACGTTTTGCCAGCTTTCCTTATCACTTACCACAATATAGCGCACTCTTCTTGAATACTCAGTCGGATATCCTTTCTAATAGAAAAGTAAGATTTGCCTTGCTTTTAGCTACTGACAAGGAGGCTATCCAAGAAAAAGTAACTGATGCTATAATAGTTGATACGCCTATCTTAGAATCTAAAGCAAATTTGGATATAGAGTTTAGTTTGGAGAGAGCTATGGGTGCATTTTTCGATACAGAATGGAATCTTCCCAGCAAGAGAAAAGCACAAAAAGAAGCTCAAGAGGATGAGCAAAATAATACTGGTGGTCCATTAGATCCATCATTAATACAAGAAGCGAAAGAACTGGCATTTGTTTTAGAAGCAACACAAGATTCTTGGATATCTCTTCGTACAGATGAGTCTGCTGTGAGTTCTTTCTTACTTAAGCAAGGCAGCACTAAAGAGTTCACTGTTCAAGAGAGCTTGACCTTTACAACAATAGGGAATGCAGGTGGATTGGAGATATCCGTGAATACTGTTCCTCTTAAAGGATTAGGAGCTTCTGGAGTCGTTGTAAGAAATCTTACTTTTAATAGAGCTTCTCTCTCTGAGTATATTGATGAGGATTTTGAGCCCATCACTGCTCCGAATCTAGAAGAGATTGGAGAAGAAAAAGAAATAGTCTTAGATGAAACGGAAGAAGAAGTTCTTGAAGATGAAGAGGATAGCTCTGAGCTTCCTGAGAATGAACCTGGACAAGTGCGAATCAATGATAATGGTGATTTGCTTATCCTTAGATTGGTCACTGCTCAAGAGCCTGAAATCTTTTTGAAAGTGGCTGAATCTATACAAGAGCAATGGTTGAAAGCTGGTGCGAAAGTAGTCATAGAAACTTACTCTATGTCAGAACTTCAGGAGAAAATAAGGGAAAGAGATTATGATATCCTGCTTTTTGGTCAAAACCTTGGTTATAATCTCGATTCCTTTCCCTTCTGGCATTCGAGTCAAGCTGAGGAGGGATTAAACCTTTCAAATTATAGAAGTCTCGAGGCAGATAATCTGCTCGTAGATGTCAGAAAGACTTTTGATGAAAGGACCAAACAGGAGCTTCTAGATCGTTTGAAGACGACTATCGCAACTGATACCCCAGCGATCTTCCTCTATAATCCTACTCATTATTATGTCATAGATGCTTCTGTAAAGAATGTTCAGCTTAATCATCTCAGTAGTCACCAGGATAGATTTAGTGATTTGCTCTATTGGTATACCAAGCAAGAGTATGAATTATCGGAGAATTTCAGTGTTTCAGAACTTTTTAGATGGATGTTTTCATTTTAATGATTGGCAAATCTCTGAAAATCAGGTATGCTCTCCAAGCAATTATTGTCTCAACGCCTTAAATATAAGCCCATGTATGTAATCCTTACTCAAGACGTTCCTCAACTAGGATCCAAAAACTCTCTTGTCAGTGTCGCTGACGGATATTTTAACAATTTTCTTCTCCCAAAAGGTCTCGCTAAGTATGCAAGTGCTAGTATGATTGAAAAGCTTAAAGACCTCATTGTAGAACAAAAGGAAAGAGCTGCAAAGACTGCAAAGGCTGGTTCTCAACATGCAGATGAGCTTAAAGGAGCTGAAATCACTCTTGTCGGTGAGGCTTCTGAAAAAGGAACGCTGTTTAAGGCATTCAATGATACTGATGTGATTGCAGCCGTTCAAGAAAAATTTGGATTTAAACTGGATAAGAAAGCCTTAACTATGGACCATCTTAAAAAGGTTGGAGAACATGCTATAGCTGTCAATTTTGATGATAAACAGGTAGAAATGAAGGTGATAGTAGAGGCTGCTGCTTAATAAAAAGTTCAAGAGGAGTGCTAATGCACTCCTTTTTTGATACCCTGATACTATGAATGTACTTGCAATAGATTTCGGCTTACAAAGAATAGGTTTAGCTTTTGCTTCGACAGAGTCTGGAGTAGCTTTTACCAGACCAGCTCTTCAAAATTGTTGTGGAGTCATCGATACTCTAGTCAAACAGATGGAAGAAGAGCAAATCCATCACATTCTCTTAGGACTTCCTTTGAAAAGAGATAATGCGCCTGGTGATATAGATGATGCTTTGCAAAGTTTTTCACATCAACTCTCAGATAGGACTAATCTAACTGTTGAATGGATTAATGAGAGATATAGCTCAAAGATGGCTGATATAAAAATACAAGAGTTACAGCTTAAAAAGACTGTGCGTGAGGATTTAAGGAAGTCGGGTGAAAAAGACTCGATGTCAGCACAGATACTTTTGCAAGAATGGTTGGAAGAGAATACATAGACTAATACTCCTAAATGAATATCTTTATCACAGGATCTATGGCTTATGACCATATAATGGTCTTCTCAGATGAGTTCGGGAAACATATCTTAGCCGATAAGACCCATATGCTGAGCGTTTGTTTTACAGTAGATACATTAGACCGTGAGTTTGGAGGCACCGCTGGGAATATTGCTTATTCGATGAAATTGCTTGGATTGGATCCAAAGATAATTGCGACTGTGGGGAAAGATTTTTCTGATTATGAAAAGAGATTAAAGAGATTAGAGATTAGTACTGAATACATAAAAGTATTGGATGATGAGATGACTGCTCAAGCATTTATAACAACTGATCTTAAGGATAATCAAATAGCTGCATTCCATGGAGGAGCAATGTATAGAGCAGATGAACAAAGACTAGAACTGCTTAAAAGTATACCTGAAATAGTACTTATCACTCCTAATGGTCTACAAGCGATGGTAGATCATGCTGCATATTGTCGAGTGAATGAAGTGCCTTTCTGGTTTGATCCAGGTCAGGCAATGTCTGCATTGTCAAAAGAACAATTGATTTCTTGTCTAAAAGGATGTGATGGATTAATCGTTAATGATTATGAATGGCAAATGTTTAGAGATAAGACGGGATATAATCTCGAGATGATTTTAGAGCAAATACCTGTTGTCCTTGAGACTTTAGGAGATAAAGGGGTGAACGTACTGACAAGAGAAGGTCTTGAGCATGTCCATGCAGTGAGAGATGTCATATCTGTAGATCCGACTGGTGCTGGTGATGCCTTTAGAGCTGGCTTGTTGTTTGGCTTACAGGCTGATCTTGGTCTGGTGGAATCTGCTCGCTATGCTAACGCTGTTGCCTCTTTCGCCGTAGAAAAGAAGGGTACTCAAAATCATGAATTTACTCTTGAGCAGGTAGAACAAAGGAAAAGCATGCTTTAGGGCTTGTTCTCATAGAGAATCCCTTTATACTGCTTGTATATTCCCCATTCAAAAGGAGAAAACTGCAATATCATACAATTTACTCTCATTACTTTTTCTATGTCTAAAATCAAACATCCAGAACAATCCGAGCAAGGCCGAATGAATATAGAAATAGCTGAAAGACATATGGGAGCTTTGATGAAAGTCCGCAAAAGATTTTCTGAAGAAAAGCCTTTTGAGGGGATGACTATCGGATTAGCTCTTCATGTGACAAAAGAAACGGCTGTCCTTGTCAGAACACTAAAAGATGGAGGTGCAAAGGTGGTCATCACTGGTTGTAATCCTCTCTCTACTCAAGATGATGTCGCAGCAGCTCTGGCTGAAGAAGATGATATCGAAGTATATGGCCATAAAGGAGAGACTAATGAAGAGTATTATGAATACTTGAATGAAGTACTGAAAGCGAAACCGGACATCACTATAGATGATGGATGCGACTTAGTGACGGAGCTTCACAAATCTTATCCTGAATTGCTTGAAACACTGATAGGAGGCTGTGAAGAAACGACTACAGGGATCATCAGGCTCCATGCAATGGAGAAAGATGGGGCGCTAAAGTATCCAGTAATAGCGGTGAATGACAATAAAACAAAGCATCTGATGGATAACTACTATGGGACAGGTCAGTCTACTTTAGATGGAATTATCCGATCTACGAATATCCTCTTAGCAGGTAAAACCTTAGTGGTTATCGGGTATGGGAGTTGTGGTAAAGGTGTGGCTATGAGAGCTAAAGGACTCGGTTCGAATGTCGTCGTCACTGAGGTAGATCCTTTTTGCGCTTTGCAGGCTAAGATGGATGGATTCCGAGTGATGAAGCTAGAGGATGTAGTCAAAGAAGGGGACATCTATGTTACTGTGACTGGTAACCTGCATGTCATAGACGCAGATCATATGAAGAATATGAAAGATGGAGTGATACTCGCTAACTCTGGACACTTTGATAATGAAATCAATATGGAATGGTTAGAAAAGAGTGCTTCTAGTAAAAGGAGAGTACGTCACTATTTAGATGAATATATCATTGAAGGGAAAACAGTGTATGTAGCTGGAGAAGGGAGACTTGTAAACTTGTCTTCTGCAGAAGGCCATCCTTCGGAGGTTATGTCACTGTCTTTCTGTGGTCAGGCACTAGCATGTGAGTATCTCGTAAAAAATAAAGGAAAACTAGCGCCAGGAGTACATGTACTTCCTGAAGAGATTGATCACACTATTTCTCTGTACCAACTTGAGGCTATGGATGTTGATATTGATTCATTAACACCTGAACAACTCGAGTACCTGAATTCATGGCAGCACGGGACATAGACAATTTTCAGTTTTCAATTTTTAATTTTCAAAAAATATATGTCGAACTATTTCTTCACATCTGAGTCGGTAACAGAAGGTCATCCAGATAAGATCTGTGATCAGATATCTGATGCTGTGCTTGATGCGGTGCTGAAAGATGATCCTAATGGAGCTTGTTGCTGTGAGGTGTTTACTACTACAGGACTAGTAGTCGTTGGAGGAGAGATCACAACCTCGACCTATGTAGATATTTCACAAATTGTACGAAATGTACTAAAAGATATTGGTTATGATAACTCTGAGTATGGGATTGATTATAAGAGTTGTTCAGTTTTAAGTGCTATAGATGAGCAGAGTCCTGAAATAGCTCAAGGTGAAAAAAATACTGAAGGAGCTCATCAAGCTCAAGGTGCTGGTGATCAAGGGATGATGTTTGGCTATGCTTGTGATGAGACACCAGAATTGATGCCATTGCCTATTATGATGGCTCATGGATTGACTCGTAAGCTTTCTGAAGTCAGGAAAAACGACACTCTAGAATACCTGCGTCCTGATGGAAAAAGTCAGGTAACCGTAGAGTATAATGAAGAAGGTAAAGCTCTTCGTATAGATACGATAGTGATCGCTGCTCAGCATGATGAAGGTATTACTCATGATCAAATAAAGAAAGATATCTTGAGTCATGTTATAGAACCTGTATGTGAAGAGTTTTTAGATGATAAGACAAGAATCTTAGTTAATGAGACCGGTAAGTTTGTCATCGGGGGTCCTCAAGGTGATACCGGTTTAACCGGTAGAAAGATTATCGTTGATACTTATGGAGGTATGGGGAGGCATGGAGGTGGAGCCTTCTCTGGTAAGGTTCCGAATAAACAGGATAGATCTGGGGCATATATGGCGAGATTTATTGCAAAGAATGTCGTCGCTGCAGGATATGCAAATAAATGCGAAGTGCAACTTTCCTATGCGATAGGATATCCAGAACCGGTTTCAATACATGTAGATACCTTTGGTACTGGGAACGTTTCTCATCAACTCTTAGAAAAAGCTATTAGAGCTTCTTTTGATCTTACTCCAGCCGGTATTATCAGTGAATTGGATCTTTTACGTCCTATTTACCAGCCTACGGCTACTTATGGACATTTTGGGAGAAATGAATTTCCTTGGGAATCTTTGCATAAAGTAGAAGAGTTGAGAAAGCACTTAGACTAAAGATTTAGAGCATTGTGGAGACCATAAGTTCTTTATTTTTCCAGTGTACCCAGGAATAGAACTGCATTTTTTTGAAGAAAAAGAGTATACTTTCTCCGTAAAAAAATCTCAGTTACTTAACATTCGTATATGGACTTACAAACAGCTGAAAAAATGATGCAAGATGCTATCAAGCATTTAGAGGAAGAATTTATGAAACTCCAAGTGGGGAGAGCAAGCACATCGATGGTTGATAGCATGCTGGTAGATGCTTATGGTCAAACGCAGCCTTTGAAGAATGTTGCTACAATTACCACACCAGACCCTCAGACGATTATGATTCAGCCCTGGGATAAAGCCGTCTTAAGCGATATCGAAAGATGTATCAGAGAGCGATCTGATCTCGGTCTTAATCCTTTGAATGATGGTAATGTATTGAGAATACCAATCCCAACTCCGACTGAAGAACGTCGTAAAGAGCTGGTAAAAGTGGCTCATGCAAAAGCTGAAGATTCAAAAATCTCTGTAAGAAATGCTCGTCATAAAGCTCTCTCTGCTATCCATGCTCAACTAAAAGAAAAAGAGATTTCTGAAGATGAAGCAAAAGCTCTTGAAGGTGAATTGCAAGAAGCTACGGATAAATCAAACAAATCAATAGACGAACACGCAAAAGCAAAAGAGAAAGATATCATGACTGTGTAATATTTTTTATATCTCAATATACAAGAGGCTCTGCAGTCTTTTGTACTAACCCATGCCTATGACCTATTTGATCAGTATACTTGTATTCATCCTCCTTTTTTCATTATTGATACTCGTTCATGAATTTGGACATTTCTACGCTGCACGTCGTGCTGGTGTAAAAGTAGAAGAATTTGGAATGGGATTACCTCCTCGAGCTAAAGGATTATTTACTGATAAAAAAGGCACGCTTTACAGTTTAAACTGGATACCTTTTGGAGGTTTTGTCCGTATGTATGGCGAAGATAGTACAGATGAAGGGATGAGAAGTAAGGAAGGAAGTTTTGCTAGTAAGGGGATTATACCGAGGATCATCATCATCCTAGGTGGAGTGATTATGAATTTTTTGATGGGTTTCCTTATCCTCGTTTATCTCTTTAACGTAGGAATAGAGCCATTTATCGTCAATCAGGCTGATTTTGAGTACTATAAAGAGCAAGGATTCTTTGAGTTTGAAGAGCGAGTGGTGGTGACAGGCTTTGCTGAAGGTTCAGCTGCGCTAGATGCAGGATTAGAAGCTGGTGATGTTTTGAAGACTGCTGAAGGAGTTGAAGTAATGACTAATGCGAGCTTAGTGGAGATCGCTCAGGCAAATCCATCAGAGTCGATAAGTATCAGTGTCTTAAGAAATGAAGAAATACTTGATCTAGAAGTGCCAGTGAATGAAGAAGGTCAGATGGGGTTGATGATTTCGGACGCCCCATTGATCTTGTCTCAAAAGAAAATACAGCTCCCTTTCTTTGAGTCGGTAAAGCAAGCAGGATATGAGACCGCTCGCTTGTCTGTCGAGACCATGAGAATGTTTGTAAAAGTGTTAGTAGATCTCTTTACAAAAGCAGAGCTTTCTCCTCAGGTTTCAGGTCCAGTAGGGATTGCTCAACTAACGCATAATGCTACTCAAAGTGGAGGTTTTCTAGAAATCTTAAAGCTTATGGCTTTACTTTCTATTTCTCTAGGGGCAATCAATGTATTGCCAATACCAGCTTTGGATGGAGGAAGATTCCTTTCTATTCTCTTTGAAATCCTTACTGGTAAAAGACCTAATGCAAATTGGGAGGCTCGTATACATGCGACTGGTTTTGTCATCATCATTATCCTGATCTTAGCGATCACCTATAACGATATCTTGCGATTGCTGAGCTAGTGAGGATTACGTGCTGCGATTACTTTTGTAAAGAGACTCCCTGATGGTCTACTTATTGTACAGTGTTCTTCGCCATAGCAATCTGCTACTAGCTGGATAGATGTTCTGGTGTAGTTCCACATGACAAGTATTCCTTCAGGATCTAATAAGTCTTTGGAAATCTCTAGGAGATTCTTGGTGAGACCAGGATCTCTAGACATGGGGAGACTAGAGAGTATTCGCTTTACTTTGTCTCCTCGACCCAGTTCTCTTAAGATTTCTTTGCTGTCTATGGCTGTCTTATTGAAGACTCTTAGTCGATTATCTTCGATGCTCTCTTTTAAATACTGCGAATACTCTGGATTTAATTCAATGGCGACATAGAGTATGTCTTTTTTGGTTTCTCTTAGGATGCGCTGTACCATCGGTCCTGGCCCAGGACCAAACTCTAGAATGATATCTGAGTCTTCTAGTTCATCTACTTGGAGTTGAGTAGTGATATACTGAGCTACTCTTGGAGATGTGACGGCTAGAGTAGAGGTGTGACTATTTTTCCTTCCTCCTGCTATCCACTCTTGCAGAGTTTTCACTGATAACATGAATGATTGCCTTAAGGTCTCTATACGTATTTGCATAGCTGATGCTTCTTCTATCCGAGCGACTTCTGTTTCTTGAGGACTTTCCATGTTGTCAATTAATGTAGACGGATTCTATCATTATTTATGATATACTTTTATAATTTCTTGATATATATAAATGTATATACTATTATTGCTTTGAATTTTAAGAGTAACACATGAATATGAGAATTTTTTCTTTAGCCCCGAAAGGGCTTGATGCTGAGCTTGTGAAGATAGAGGTCGATAATTACCCAGGTCATCCTGGGACTGTGGTGGTGGGTCTCGGTGATAAAGCGGTACAAGAAAGTAAAGAACGAGTAAGGACTGCACTGAAGAACAGTGGATTTCGCTATCCACGAGGGAAGGTGGTGATCAATCTTGCACCTGCTGATCTCCGTAAATCTGGACCCTATTATGATGTGCCAATAGCTGTAGCTCTCGTAGCAATGCTTGAAGGTATTGATTTGACGAAGATGTCTGATGCTATCCTTATCGGTGAGCTCTCTTTAGAAGGCAGCTTACGAGCTGTGAATGGAGTCCTTGCTCTTGCAACATCTGCTCGAGACCTGGGATTTAAAAGAATCTTTGTTCCCTTTGAAAACTATCATGAAGCTTCTTTGATTGTAGAGCTGGAAGTGTGTCCCATTAAAAGCTTGAGTGAGATTATTGAATATATGCAAGGAGAAGCTGCTCTAGAGATACCTGAAAAGATGAAGGATAAACCAGTGTCCGTAAGAACTGCTAAGGTGAATTTTTCTGAAGTACAAGGACAGGATCATGCTAAGAGAGCCTTAGAGATTGCAGCTGCTGGAGCTCACAATGTCCTGCTTTCTGGGCCACCTGGATCTGGTAAGACGATGATGGCTAAGGCTTTGTTAGGGATACTCCCTCCTCTTGATTTTGAAGAGGCTTTAGAGGTAACGAAGATCTATTCCTTATCTGGCCAGCTGAAATCCGAGGAGTATTTGATCAATGAAAGACCGTACAGGATGGCTCATCACACGGCTTCTGCTGCAGCATTGGTCGGTGGTGGACAGATCCCTCAGCCTGGAGAAGTCTCTATGGCGCACCATGGAGTTCTTTTTTTAGATGAACTTCCTGAGTTTCCTCGACAAGTCTTAGATTGCTTGCGACAGCCTTTGGAAGATAAAGAAGTGACCATCAGTAGGACTCATGGATCATTGACCTATCCTGCTTCATTCATCCTTTGTGCTGCCATGAATCCATGTCCTTGTGGGTATTATGGTCTTGAAGGGAAGGGGAGAAGTTGTGAGTGTAGTCAGATGATGGTTTCTCGATATCAGCAGCGTTTATCGGGACCTTTTTTGGACCGTATAGATCTCTACTCTGAAGTGCAGCCAGTTTCTTTTAAGGATTTGAGCTCCGAGCAGTTCGCGGAAAGTTCATCAGATATAAAAGAACGGGTCATCCAGGCGAGGAAGTATCAATCAGCTCGTCTCACCCAATCTCGCTCAGTTTCAAATGCTCATATGAAGGTCTCTGAGATAAAGCAGCATTGTCATATAGATCTAGAGACTCAAGAGATTCTTTCAAAAGCCACGGACAGATTTAGATTTTCTGCGAGAGGTATTCATCGTCTTTTGAAAGTGTCTCGGACTATTGCTGATTTGGATCAGTCTGAATCGATTAAGAGAAATCATCTTTTAGAAGCATTGAGCTATCGTAAAAATCTCTAAAAAGGCTCATTGAAAAAGATTTGAAAGCCTGTAAGCTGGGAGTACTTTTTTTACCTTATGACACTTTATAGACAGTACCGGCCACAAAATTTTTCTGATCTGAAGGGTCAGGATCATGTAGTAGAAGTGCTCAAAAGCTCTTTGAAGCAGGATAAAGCATCACATGCTTATCTTTTCACAGGTCCGAGAGGGACTGGTAAGACATCCACTGCACGTATCTTAGGGAGAGCTCTTAACTGTACTGATCTTAAGGATCATGGACCTTGTAATACTTGTGAGGCCTGTACAGCTTCTTTAGAAGAAAGGCTGACTGATTTTATTGAAATAGATGCAGCAAGTCATGGGCTTGTAGATGATGCGAGAGCTTTGGTGGAGCAAGCAAAGTTCATGCCTTCTCAAGTACAAAAGAAGGTCTACATCATCGATGAGGTGCATATGCTTTCGAAGAGTGCATTTAATGCTCTTTTGAAGATCATCGAAGAGCCTCCAGAACATGTTCATTTCATCATGGCGACTACTGAGGCTCATAAAGTCTTGGAGACTATTAAGTCGCGTTGCCAAAGATTTGATTTCCATCTTTCTGAAGAACTGGCTTTGGCTGAACACATAGTAGAGATCGCTACTAAAGAATCAATAGAACTAGATGATGAGGCTAAGCATCTCCTTGCGAGACATGCGAGAGGGAGCTATCGTGATGCTTTGAGCTTGCTAGAGCAATTCACAGGGATGACAAAGGTTTCTCAAGAAGATGTCCGACATATACTTGGTCTCTCTGATGCTGAAAAGACGAAAGAATTTATCGATGACCTTTTAGCATTCAAGACCAAAGAGTGTTTGGAGAAAATCACGGTATCTCTACGAGAAGGTCATGACCCTTATCAGTTTTGCCAAGCTATCTTAGCTGAAATGAGGAAAACTCTGCTCAAGGATTCGTCTGTCCTGCCTTTAGAATGGATAGAAAACTTTTACTCTGCTTTAGAGAAGCTGAGATCACCATTGCTCCCTGAACTCCCTCTTGAGTTGGCTGTCTACAGATGTCATAGAGAAGCTCCTCAGCTAGCGGCGAGCCCTGTAGCTGATCCGATTAAGACTGTTCCTGTGATGAAGAAGGAAGAAGTCGTCCCAAAAGTTGAAAAAAAAGAAGAAGCAGTAGTTCTAGAGAAGAGTACGGTAGTAGAAGAGAAGAAACCTGAAGTCGAAGTGAATACGGAAACTGAAGCAGTAGAGGATGAGAAGCTTACCGTTACTGGGACTTTTGATAAGGATGTCTTCATTAAGTCTATAGATCAAGCCTCATTGAGGACTCTCGTTAAATACTCTCAGCTCGGATTCATAGGCAATCAACTTTCTATCGCTGCAAAGTCGGATTTTGAAATAAAAAAGATGAAAGATCAACAAAACTTTAGTTATTTGTTAGACTTATTGCAGACACATATCGGAGCAAAATGTACGATAGACATATCTTTACAAGAAAAGTCAGATGAGCCTGACGGCTTAAAATCTACTGATCTTGAATCTGTATTTTAAAAAAAACACCATATGAATAAGCCTGAACTCAGAGCCAATATGAAAAAAGTGCTTTCAAAGATCACTCAAGCCTCGGAAAGAAGTGAAGGACTCTTAGAGTATTATGAGGAGCTTTGTCTTCAAGCTGATATTGATTCAATAGCCGTCTACATCCCTTTTGATAGTGAATGTGATGTACTTCCTCTGGTGGAGAAGCTCTGGGAAGAGGAAAAGAATGTGTATGTTTTAGAGTTTCCGAAGTCTAGTGACGACTTTGCTCTCATCCCTTGGTATAGTCATTCGAATATCGTTAAGACTGGAGGTGTGCGATTGCCACTTGAGTCAGAGAGAGTAGAGCTGACAGAGGTAGATGTGCTCATCGTCCCAGGATTAGCTTTTTCTGAGCAAGGCGAACGTTTAGGTCGTGGAGCTGGGTTTTATGATCAAGTCCTCGAAGATTTCGATGCACTCTCTATCGGAGTTTGTTTCAAAGAACAGCTCCTAGAGGAGCTGCCTTATGAAGAACATGATATGTCTGTAGACCTCGTCTGGGCTGTCTAAGCTCTTTCGTCGTCTGAGTAGCTATACTTCTCGATGACTTTGTCGTAGCTGTAGACTTCGCTTTCTTCGAAGAATCTTGCGATTTCTTCTGTAGCTGCCTCAGGTGAGTCTGAAGCATGGATGACATTAGATCCGTAAGAAGAAGAAAGATCTCCACGGATAGTCCCAGGAGCTGCAGCTCGAGAGTTTGTCACTCCACAGAGTGTACGGACGGTATCGATCACTTCAAATCCTTCCCAGACTTGGAGGATCACAGGTGATCCACTCATGAAGGCTTCGATACCTGGGAAGAATGGCTTGTCGGCGATGTGAGCGTAATGCTCTCTGAGAGTAGCTGGTTCGAGCATCGACATTTTGTTTGCCACGAGCTTGAGTCCTTTTCGTTCGAGTCGTCCTGTGATCTCACCTGCAAGGCCTCTTTGGACTGCGTCAGGCTTGATGATAATAAGTGTTTTTTGCATCATGATGTTTTTCGTTAATAACTGTGCTGAAGGAGTATACTGGAAAACAGCTATTAACTAAAGCTTTGAGTCAAAGCTTTAGAGTTTTCTCTAGGTCTTCTTAAATAGTAATTGCTGCTGTTGATAGTCATTTTTTTCTAATCTTGAAAAGATGATGATTAATCAATAAGCGTACCTCGTTCGACATTCCATTTATACGATCTAGGAAAACATCAGTACCAAGACCTTTGTATGCTGCCATAAAATCTTGTGGATGATCAATTGCAGCTTCAATAAGATCTGTGATAACAGCTGTAGGAACTCTTGGATCATCATCAAGAACTCTTATTTCTTTCAAACCCATTAAAGCAGTCTTTACTTCATCTCTTAGAAAAACAGTATCATCTTCCCGTTGATGTTTAGGAAGCTTAGTATAAATAATAAAGTTTTCTTCAATCTTTTTATAAGGGAGAATAGTCTGACTAAAATCTCCTCGAAGTTCAGATATCTTTAAAAATGGTGAGAAACTATCAGGTATTCCTACTTGATTTATGTACCTTGGTGATCTATCTAAATAAGTTTGATCGGAGTAATTATGATAACTATCAGTTTTATATCTATAAAGTAGAGAAAATTGAGCATCTGGTGATAAATACATGAGAATTTTCTTCACTGTATCCGGGTATTGTTCGCAGAATCGACCAAGATCAGTTGTAGAACTTCTATGTTTACTATCTTCAGGAGTAGTCATAGTGTGAATTTATTTATTGATGTCATAATATAACATCTATATATTTAGAAATCAAGAACCTCATCAAAGCAATGAGTTTTGATGTCTCATTGCTTATTTTTTCTTATTTCAAGTATGATTTTTTAGCAAGAGAAGCTCGAAAATTGTATATTCGCAATCATAAGTGTTTTATATGCTTTGTTTTTGATTTCATACAGATGTTACCAGGAGCTTCTTGGCTAGCACTTGATAGATATGGATTCACTTATAGTCTTGCATATAAAAAAACAACATATCTCTGGAACGATGTACAAAATTTTAGAATACTAAAGGCTGGGGGAGTAAAATCATTGTTTTTGATTTAGTCACGAGTTCACAAAAGCAGTTTAGCTCAAGCATGGAGAGCAAGGGTAAGGACCCTGAAAAAAAAGCCTCTTTTATAAACCTTTATTCGAAAAGCTCTAAGGACCTCGTCAGTCTGATGAATAGTTGGCGTGAAAGATATGCAGTTAAGAAAGGGGACTAGATGAATCAGGTTTATTCCTTTTATCTATCTGAGTCTGCATAGACTTATTTGGTCTCTTTTGAGATTACTCCTAGAGTGTTTTCAATATTTCCTCTACTTTATCTCGAATCTCCTTACCAAGTGCTAATGGAACAGTATGCATTTTAGCTATTCCTCTGACTTCACCCTCTGGTGAGCTAAATCTAAATCCTAGCCGAACATCTCCTTCCAGAGTATCACCTCTTTTTGTTCCTTCAGGAGGAACCCAAAATGTCATTTTTGCTTCTTCATCTCCCACTCTTGTTGTTCCAAAATGTAATGGGATACGTCCGTCTTTTATTAAAGAATCGAGCTCGTTAGCATGAAGTATGTAAGATAAGCGTCTGTTGGAAAAATATCAAGCTTCTGCAAAGCAGGGTGAGGACTATTTTTCCAACGTTCTGGAATATATGAAGTGCGAAGCATTTGGGCGGAGCGCAGCGGAGCCAGATATCCCGTGTTAGGTGCTGTTGGTCTTTATCCAATTAATTAAATTTTGAGCCTCTTCAGAGATCGCATCATGTTCTTCTAAGATATCAAAATGCCGGGAGACATTAGGTTTGTCAATCGAAATATATTGAACGACAAGGTTATTATTCATAAAAGTATGCCCATACGAGAAGGTTGCATTAAGGTGCTTTTGATCCATCAAATTATCATTTTCTGGGTAATCACTAGACCTATGTGCAGTATATTTTTGCCTAAAAACCACATGCTTTTTAATCGTGGGAATCATTTTTGTCTGCTTAACTTGTTCTGCTTTCGCTAGGTAATACACCTGCCCCATTCGGTTAAAGTAGGCAACCAACTCGTGTTTCATTTTTTTTGCAATTTCATCACTCTTAAACACATCTACTTTACCATCGTTGATTATAAGTCGATCATTAAGCATGCAAAAATTATTAAAATGATAATTTAATCCGCCTATTAAAGAGTTAGCTCCAATTGAAATAATATCTAGTTCCGCCATTTTGTTTTTTTTAAAAGCTTAGTAATTTTTAAACTCAAAATTTTCGTATCATGTTAAGACCAATTGCATCTAACGTTTGCGGTATATGCGACGAATCGCTGGGGTATAATGTTTGGACCGCAGTGATATGTAGTATATGCCGCTGTTAGCTGATGTTTAAAATTTTCCTTCTTTAAAAAAGTTATCCGTGGCTTCAATGACTTTGTTGGAATTCATGATGAAGGTGTGTTTTTCTGACACTATTAGAAAATCTGACATCTTACTAAGTTTTGTTTGTTCAATTGTAACTTTTCCATCTTTTTGACCTGCAATTACGCCAACCTCATAATCTGGTTCTGGCAGCGTATTTGGCATACTGTTTGTATCACTTGTCATTTGAGCTAATGCTTGGCCAAAAATCAAGGATGATAGAGGAAGCTTACTCCAACGGTCTGCATATTTGGATCCTTGATTTGGTGGTGCCAGCATAACCACTCTTCCGAGGTTGGGTAGTTGATTTTGTGACAAGAAGTATCGTACCATCATTCCGCCCATTGAATGTGTGACAAAGTGTATTTTTCTTCTTGTATCACCGCAGAATTGTTTAACAGCTGCAAGTATGTATTCTTGCGAAAGATTCTCTATAGTGTCTGAACGAGATGGGTAATTGATGTTAAGACTTTCATATCCTATGTCTGACAAAGAGCCTGCTAGTCCTTGCATTGATTTTGCAGTTCTTCCTAATCCATGCACTAATATTACATAGTCTCTATTACTTTGTTCCATTTTGAAAATTTAAAATTTCAGCTAACTCCAGTATGTCTGAACGGTTGTTCTGTCAACAGCAGGAATATGAGTATTATCTGTGCTATTGCTACTTGATGAGTGGTCTAAAACTTCATCAATTCCACAAAACTCTCTTCAGTCCTCGCTGGTCCAATGTAGTCCAGCTTGAGTTTATTATTCGTATGAATAGTACAGGATGACTTTTGGACTGAGGAGCTCTTTTTGCTTGGTCTTAAGGTTTTTTAAGATATACTGTCATATATTTACAACTTATCATCTCATCTAAACATATGAAAAATTTACGAAAGTTTCTTTTCGGATTTTTGTTTTCAGTGATGATCTTTGCTCCTCTATCAAATACTGCTCATGCGATGATACCAGTGGATGAGATGGAGCTTGTGGATCTTAGTCTGACAATTTATACAAATGAGAATGCTTTTCTGTTTATCAATAATGAACAGAATTATAGTTTTGACGGATATGAACTGCGTTCAGAGATAGATCAAGATGAAGAGTATTTTGTCGGATGTAGACCAATAGTCAATGAATGGGGTGCAAGGATGGTGTGTCAGGCGACGGGACAGACAGGTCTTGAAGGGACTGCAAAGGTGCAGCTTTTTTTAGAGGATAAAGTGAGTAATCATGTTGTTAAGACGAATGTTGCTGAATTGAAGCTGGTAGCGAAGCAGGAAGGTCTATCTGTAGGAATGAATGATCCTACTGGATGTAAATTGATCGGGTATTATTACCCAGTCTACTTCCTGGAAAACATTGCCGGTGAAAAGTTTGAACAAGTGACAAATAAGTATGGGATTGAGATAGTTGATGAGATTACAGGACTTAAAACGAGTAGATGTGATGCTCTTAATTGGGAGCTTAATGAAGAACAGTTTAAGCTTTTGTATGACCGTGCTGATAACTTTACTAGTGTCTCTCGTGAAGATGGAGGTCGTCTTTCTATCAGAGCTCAAGTATTGGATCGATGGACAAAGTACTATTATTTCGATGTATTGCCCTTATCGAATCCTACTGGTTGTAAGATAGTGAGTGAAAAGAGTGCTGTTGAAGGTGAAGTATTGATTGCTTTGGTAAATGAGGAAGGTGAAATGGATCCTGAGAAATGCGTTACAAGCGAGTGGAGAAACAATGGAACTTTGGAGATAGAAGAGCTGGATAATTCACGAGCTCGTCTTACAAAGTATGGATATAGCTCAATCTCTGCAAAGCTTCCAAGTGGTGAAATTACTAGAGAGTTTTCATTTTCTATCGAAGGGACTGCTCCTGTCGAAACTTGTAAACTTGGAGTGTATAACACTGGATCAAATAATGTTTTGACAGTGGTACCAAAAGAGGATGGAGCATTTGGTGGATTTGGATATGGATGTAGAGTTAAAGAATGGGAAATACTCTCAGGAGATGTGAAGTATATCGCTGGGAATAAAGAGCAAGCATTGCTACAACCAGGTGAGGAGTCAGAGTTTGTTGCTCGAGCAGTACTTGTAGATGGCACAGTCACTGAAGAATATACTTTGAGTACTGCTGATCTGTCACGATATGAGGAGTATGAAGCAGTTGAATCTGAGATGATTGAAGAAGAAAAAATTACTTTTGGGACGACACGGGAAAGAGTTGCGATAAGTGAGTCTATCCTGACAAATGAAGCGGGTTTCGAAGATGTCGTGCGGACAAAGCTTGTCGTCGAAAAGAGTCCTTTTGCAGATCTTGATTTAGTTTCTTTAGTCGGTAAATCTGCTGCCTTCTTGTATACAGAGGGGATCGCTGGAGGATTCGCTGATGGTAACTTTCACCAAGAAAGAGGAGTCACAAGAGCTGCTGCAGCGAAGTTTTTACTCCGAGCAAAGGGAGTCAGAAATTTTAGCTCAAGCTTAGGAAAGAATGCTCCTGCTGATGTCCTGGAAGGTGAGTGGTATACACCATACATCACTGAGGCTCTTGTAAGATCTGTGATGGAAGGTGATCACCTAAATAGAGCTCGTCCTGCAGATGGAGTCTTAAGAGCTGAGTTTTTAAAAATGATGGCTGAAAATTTTGGAATAGAGAAAAATAGTCAGCATTCATATACTGATGTAGCTGCTGGAGTCTGGTATGAGGAGTATGTAGGGATGATCGAAAAGTATGATTTGTTTCCGACCCTAGAAAGTAAGACGGAGTTGAGAGCTTGGGAAAAAATGACAAGAGGAGAAGTCGCTATAGCTCTCTATCAGTACATGAATAATCGATAAAGATAAAAAGAAGCGAAGTCAATGAATGGCTTCGCTTCTTTTAGTAGTGAATGAATTTATCTCTAAAACTTCATCAGCTCCACAAAACTCTCCTCAGTTCTCGCTGGACCGATGTAAGCCAGTTTGAGCTTCTCTTCATCGAAGATATCGAGAGCAACTCTCTTTATGTCTTCTAGGCTGACTTTATTGATGTGTTCGTGAAGGTCTTCAAGAGTTTTCACGCCTTCTCCGAGGATGAGTTGTTTCCCGAGGAGGTGGGCGACTTCTTGAGAATCTTCGAGGTTGATGACGAGCTTCCCGTAGAGGTATGATTTAGATTTTTTGAGCTCTGCCTCTTCTACCATTGGATTTTCTTTGAGCTTTGCGTACTCAGCGATGATGGATTTCACGGCTTGATCGATACGGTTCACATCCACACCGGCATTGGTTGAGAAGTGTCCGCAATCCGTGTAGTCGTCGACGGTTGAGCTGATGTAGTAGCAAAGTCCCTGGGCTTCACGGACATTGAGAAACATCCTTGAGCTCATGTTTCCACCGAGGATGACAGAGAGGAGCTTCTGTGCGAAGTAGTCTGTGTGAGTCGTTGCGTAGCCTGGGAAACCAATCGTGAGATGAGCTTGTTCTGTTTTCTTTTCTTGCATGATGACTTTCTTCTCAGTGTTGTAGCCTTCGAATGCTGCCCAAGTTCTTTTTTTATCAGTGATCTTAAACTGGAAGTATTTGTTGACCAGCTCGAGGATTTCTTCGTGAGTGATGTTTCCAGAGACAGAGATGACGGTGTTGTCAGCTGAGTAGAGCTCGTCATGATATTTGAAAAATTGTTCTTGAGTGACGGAGTTGATGAGCTCAACAGTACCGATCTGATCCCAACCCATTGGTTGGTTCCCAAACATGAGTTTTTCGAAGTCCCAACCGATCTGGTACATCGGAGTGTCTTTGTACATGTTCATCTCTTCGAGGATGACCCCACGTTCTTTATCGATCTCTTCTGGTAAGAATGTCGGATTGATGAGCATATCTGAGATCACATCGAAAGCGACTTCTTTACTTTCTTTTGCGAGTTTGACGTAGTAACCAGCGTATTCTTTCCCTGTGAAAGCGTTGAATTGTCCACCTACTGAGTCGATCGCTTCAGAGACTTGTTTGGTGTTTGTAAAACGACTCGCTCCTTTGAAAAACATGTGCTCGATGAAGTGGGAGATCCCTCTGAGCTCCTGTGTTTCATAGCGCGAACCTGCGCCGACGAGGACGAGGAGAGTGATAGAATCAGAAGGGACTGAAGAGGTAACGATACGGAGTCCGTTGTCGAGTGTTGTTTGTTCGAAAGATTTCATAGGGAAGATAATTAGCGTAAATGCAGACTAGCAGGTTCTCTGGATTTTGCTAGATCTGTCAGTTCTCTAGAATACATGAATAACATATATTGTTGTTATTTTATTACAATAATAGTAAAATGAGCTCTTAATATTTACTTTTTTTTCGAAATGCTTGAAGAAGTTGAACAGTATGATCATAGAGAAGGATTAAGCAAAGAAGCTTGTCAGGAGCTTTTAGCTGGATCAGCGTCCTTACAAAAAGTTGCTCGCCAGAAGAGAGCTCAAATGTACTATCTGCTGAAATCCAAAGAGTATCAGGAGGCTACTCATTACCAAGACGCTGAGGATGTACATGCTTTGATCAATGCTGTTTTGGGGAAGGCTACAAACTCTAGGACTACTTATCAGGATCTTTTAAAACGATTCAGGAGAGTTATTGCTCTTCAGGCCAAGCATTCACCTACGGATGAGATGCTGACTAGAGATTCGAATGAATACTCTCTTCTTGAATATACCTACTCTTTACCAGTAGATCTGGATTTGAAGCCAATTGCCTCTGAAGAAAAAGAACTTGAAGAGCTCCTTGAATTGTCTAGGGGGCTCTTGAGTGTTTTTAGAGCTGTACAAACCTTACAAAAGGAAAGGAGAAGAGGTATGTCAGCCAAGTACATGAAGCAAAAACGAACTGAAATTATAGAAAAGTGTAAAGGATCTCTAGGAAAGTATACTTTCTTAAAAGAGCATGGATTTCAACAAGTGATGAGAAAGGTAGGCATTGATCTGATTATCTCTCCTCAGAAACTCAGTGGTCAGTTTTCGAAGCTGTTAAAAAAGCCTGGTATGAAAGGACATGTAAAAAGAATTGAAGCTCTAGAACAACAAGTTACACAAATAGTAGAGACATTCCCGAAGTCAGATTAGGCACTCATCTCAAACATTTTTGTCAGACTGGCTTTTGCTTTTTTGATGACATCAGGATCTATACTGATGATTTGATCTTTGCTTGGATCTTTAAGGGCCTTTAGTACATCTTTGAGCATCACTGATTTCATATATGGGCACATAGAGCAGGCTCCTACGATCTTCTTTTTTGGTTGCTCGCTTTTTAATCTATCTGTGAGTCCACATTCACTGACGATCATGTATTGATCACTTTCAGTGTCTTTTACATGATCGAGCATTTGTGAAGTACTCCCGACGAAGTCTGCTTGATCGATGACAGAAGAAGTACATTCTGGATGTACGAGTATCTCGACTCCAGGATATAGCTGTCTGACTTCTTCGATGCTTTCTTTGGTGAATTCTTCATGTACTACACAGACTCCATCCCAATCGATGATTGTTTTACTGGTAGTCCGTTTGATGTAGTCGGCCATGTATTTGTCCGGTACGAAGATCACTTCATCTCCAGGCAGTGCTTCGATGATTTTGAGGACGTTGGAAGAGGTGACACAGACATCGCACTCGGCTTTGACGGTTGCAGTAGTATTCACATAGCAGGCGACTGGTACGCCTGGATGTTTTTCTTTGAGATCCCTCACATCCTGAGCTGTGATCGAATCAGCTAAGGAGCAGCCTGCTTTAGTCGGGACTAAGACTTCTTTTTCTGGACTGAGGATTTTGGCGGTCTCACCCATAAACTCCACTGAACAAAAGATGATTTTTTGAGCTGGGTGCTCAGCTGCGATCTTGCTCAATCCGTATGAATCCCCGACAAAGTCAGCCACTCCGTAGACGATGTCTGGTGATTGGTAGGAGTGAGCTAAGATGATGGCATCTTGATCTTTTTTGAGTAAATTGATCTCGAGAGTCATGGCTGCATAGACTTCACATTCGTCTTTACTCCAACCCAAAGCTTCGAGCTTCGTGAAAAGTCTCAATTTTTCTTCTTCGATCTGAGCTTGGGTGAAGGTCATTTAGGAGGGAATAGTGAAGTGTTATAAAAATTTTCTAGACGTTTACTGAGACTCTCTTCATCGTCCATTACGAATTCATTATGATCTAATCCTTCGAGGATTTCGATGTATTTTGGCTCATTTGCTAAAGAGTAGAGATGTTCTGAATGTCTTTTATCTATTGTGTTGTCTGATTCCCCATGGATGAAAAGAATGGGTTCAGTGATTTTTGGGACTGTAAGATCATTTCTAAAAAGATTTGAGACAAAAGGCGAAAGAAATCCTCCGATCATATCTTTTGCGACTTCTTGAGGAGAAATAAATCCACTTTCTAAGATGACACTTCTCACTTCGTTCTCTGCGGCGATAGTACTACAGACTGCTGCTCCTAGAGACTGACCACTGAGGATGATTCTTTGAGGATCAATATTTTTTTTCTTTGTAAGGAATTCATAAGCTGCTTGTCCAGAGTCAAAAAGTGTAGCTTCTGAAATTTTTCCATCACTCTTCCCATAGCCTGGATAATCAAAAAGCAGGTAGCTTCGTCCAGTTGCTTCTAGATTTCTTATGTTCTCCAGATTATAGCTCATGTTTCCTGCGTTTCCATGACAGAAGAGAAAGACTTCATCGCTTTCTTTGTTTTGATAGAGTGCATTGATATTTGTCCCTGATGCAGTGTTGATGAAGAGCTCTTGGAGATTGAGATTTTTCAGCTCTCTTGAAAAACCATCAAGCCATTCTCGTTCAGGCTGGAAGAGGAGATCTTTTTCTAGGTTTAGCAGTAAGGTCCTGAAGAGACCTAAAAAAATCACTAGTAATCCGAGAATGAGGAGTTTTTTTGTCATCTTATGAGGATTCTATTGCTTCAATCTGTCGAGGACAGTTAGTTGCAGCTGAGTAAATTTGCCTCATTATAGACTTAATCATTCATCAAATCATCCTATGTTTTCAGGACTGCGTCGTTTAAAAATGAAGATCGAGATTGTGTTAGTGCTTATAATCCTCACAGTAGTAAGTCTTCTCAGTTTTGGTATTTATGCGAAGTTTCGAGGTATCCAGTCAGTAAACTTCATAGAGTCTCAATCTGAATCAAGCTCAGAGATGACTGATCTTATGAGAGATATAGCAGATAGCTTAAATGGGATCGAGATACGACTTTGTGAGCAAGGGGATAAGCCGGAGGAATGCCAATAGGAATAATGACCAAATATCAAATCACAATGTCCAAAGAGCATGAATCTCCGAGGAAGCGAAGGAGACTTTAGATCAGTTTAAATAGTTTAGGAAAATCTTGAGAGGAGAACCACTCATTGCTCTCTTTCGTTCACAAAGCTCTCCTATAGGAGAGCGCTGAGTTTCTTTGAGATAGCTTAAATAATTTTAATCATACCTCAGATCAAGTCTTAGTCTCTCTCCTACTAAGGAGAGAAAGAACGCAGTGACTGAGAGAGGTTAAAGTTGCCGAATCAATTCTAAGCTCCACTTAAAATCATTCCGGACAATCGAATGAGTCTATAAAGTGAATGAAGTTTTGCCTCAGTTTTTGAAATGCTTGGAACTCAGCTTCAAACTTAAGCCCTCTCCCTCTCTTCTGCCGAGAGAGTGAACTTAGAAGTTTTTGAAGTTTTAGGATTGTATTTTGTTTCTTATTTCGAATTTGTTCTTTGATGTTTCCTCTCTACTGTTCCAACAAAAAGTTCTCACTCGTTAAAGTCGTCTCCAAAGCCTTCACGACTACTTCACGATGCTCAGCTTCTTCTACATATCCACCAACTATTGATGTAAGTCCCATTTGAGTTGCGAGCTCGACGGTTTTTTGAGCGTCTTCATCACTCTCTACGAAGAGGACGAAACCAAGTCCATAGTTGAAAATCTTGATCATTTCTGCCGGACTGGTCTCTGTTTGCTGGGCAACGAAGTCGAATATTTCTGGTACTTTGATCATCTCTTCTACTACGTAGCGAAGAGGGGATGCATTACGCATGATCTTTTGCCAACCGTGTCCAGAGATAGGTTCGATGTTTGTGAGATTGATTTGCTCTTCGAAGAGTCTTTGAATCAATGGAGTGATGAGTACCGTTGGGTTGTTGATGGCTTTCCAGTACTCTTCTCCACTTGGCAATTGCGTTCTATATCCATTTTCAAGACGTGTAGCAAGATCTCGCAGGCTCGTGTAGCCATTTGCATCTGGACCAGTAGATCCGATGAAGACCATTTTATTTCCAGCTTTGAGTTTACTCCCGTCGATCGGTTCTACTCCTGCTGGCATGAGTCCGAAGCAAGCTCCTGCGATGTCGAGTTTTTTTTCTACGATCTTTGTTTTGAGTTGTGGTGTTTCTCCAGAGAAATATACGCATCCTACTTTTTCACATCCATCGACGAAACCATCAAGGAATCCTTTCAAAAAGACTTCATTGAAGAGTAGTTCAGGTGTGCTTGATGGGAGATAGAGCGAAATCAAAATAGTTTGCATACCAGAAGAAGCAGCATCGTTAGACATGACTCCCATAGTTTTGATCCCGATGTTGTACCAAAATTGAATCGCTTCTTCCTCTGTCATATCTTCTGGATGAGCATCATCAGCAGTGCCCAAACCCTCTGGGACTAAAGTAAGATGAAGCTTCCCTGATCCGTTCTTTATGAATTGTCCTAGATCTAGTTCAAATACATTCGCTGAAGCTCCAAAACGTTCATCGGGTATGAATCCATATTTTTTAGCGAATCCTGTAGTCCGCTTACAAGCGGCTATGAAAGCGTTTTTTGCCTTATCGAGAGTATCGTAATCAACGTGGTCCATGCTTTTTTTTAAAGGAAGTGTAAGAAATGTACAGGAATCAAAGCTTTGCTGCATCTTTTTTTACTTTAAGACGATCATGATCTGCCGCAATAGATTTAGCGAGCTGTGTAGCTATGGAGTACATTTCGTCATGGTTTGGCTTTAGTTTCCAGAGACAAAAATCCTTATTGCCAGGTTTTGTCAGTGTTCCCAAATGCTTTGGAATGTCTATGATGAAGTGGGGCACTCCTAGATCTGCCAACATTTTTGCTATTACTGGACTCATATGATCGTGACCAGGTTGATATCTCCCACTCAGAGCTACTTGAAAGTTATTCTCTATCAATATCTTTTCTTGAGCTAAGATTGCATCTTTATCTCCTATATTTATTTGATTTGTTCCTTCTCTTTTACAAACGATATCTATAGGAAGCAGCTCACCCTCATAGACATTCCAAGCTGCCAGTCTTTCAGGGATGTTATAGGGTGTCACGAGTATCTTTTCTTTTGGGACTAGAGGAGACATCGTGTGTATCTCACGTCCTATTTGAGCCTTTTGTAAAAGATCTTTTATCTTTAAGATTGATTCATTATAGAGTGCAGTAAGGATATTTAGCAGCTCTGTGTTTTCTTCACTCTCAAAAATGTTCCAAATGGCAGTAGCCAACTTTCTGTTGATATCTAGAACTCCTCTGAGAATGTTCGAGAGTATGAGTTCAGAGCTTAGACCATAGATATCCCAGAGAATCTGACAAGTGATCTCTGATATTTCTTCACTAAAGATATCTGATTCGAGGATGAGGAAATCTCTCAGATCATCTTCAGTACATTGGACTACTCCAAGTATTCTTTTATAGATTTCAGGGAATGATCTCTGAAACTTTTCAATGCTAGCTCCGTGAGCTGCATAGATACTTGCATCTGGTTTTTTCCCAGTTTCTATTTCTCTCTCAGTGATTCCGAAATGTTTTATCGTAAAGACAGACAGCTTAATTTTTTAAGAGATGTCAGTATACAGGGCTTTTAGAGAAACGGAAGCTTTGCTTTTAGGTCATCTCCTGTTTCTTGAAGAAAGCTTCATCATAAGTTCGATTGATATACGACTTGATTCCAAAATACACCTCAGTGCTCTCCTGCTAGGAGAGCTTTGTGAACTGTAGTGAGCAAAGAGTGGTTTTTATTGTGAATGATTAAGCTTCGAGTGGTACCATACCTCCCATAATACTCCTGCTGGCACCAAGTATCTTCGGATTTCCAGTATGTTTGCGATGAATCAGACGAAGTCGCAGTGAATCGGAAAGATCCTGGACTCTTTGAGCCTTTCATCTCGAATTCAATTAGATAGCTTAGTTTGTGAATAACTAAGCTTCGAGTGGTACCATACCTCCCTGAATACTCCTGCTGGCACAAAATATCTTCGGATTCATTTCCTCCTTTCAGTCGTTA
>CAYGQA010000005.1:0-9965 GCA_964352145.1 uncultured Candidatus Peribacteria bacterium | reverse complement strand
AAAATATCTTCGGATTCATTTCCTCCTTTCAGTCGTTATTCATCTCGAATTCAATTTTGGCGGAAGGAGAGGGATTTCCTCTCGGCTCGTTCCTCGCTCGGGACAGGCTTCTCACCCCTCTCAACTAAAACACTTATACTAATTGAGATTATTTGGTGGCGGAAGGAGAGGGATTCGAACCCCCGGTCCCTTGCGGGACAATAGTTTTCAAGACTACCGCATTCGACCACTCTGCCATCCTTCCGTGATCTGTGTTCGACTTCTTTGTCGATACAGCTTTGACATTATAGTCAGTACTGGATTTGGATCAAGATCATTTTTCTTCTTGGAAAGAATGGAAAGAGTTTTTTCATACGCTATGATGTGTGTATATCATCTCTACTCTATGACTCCATCTGAAAGAATTCCTTATATATTGAGCTACATACTCAGTCTGGTGCTCCTTTTTGCTGCCTTGACTGGTTTCTACCATGGGCAGTGGTTTAATGCTTTTTTGGCATCTTTAGGTTTTGCGTTGACCTATTTACCTGCTCTCTTGGCAAGGAATTTTAAGGTTGTACTCCCTTTGGAGTTAGAAATGCTCATGGTGTTTTTTGTCTTCGCCGCCATTTATTTAGGAGATTTACAGGGGTATTACCTCTCTTTTTGGTGGTGGGATTTATTTTTGCATACCTGTTCTGGATTTATTTTAGGATTAGTGGGATTTGTCATCATCTATATCCTCAATTCTCAGGAAAGGATACGCCTTTCTTTAACTCCTCTCTTTGTAGGATTTTTTGCTTTTATTTTTTCTATTGCGCTTGGGACCATATGGGAAATTTTTGAATTTTTAATAGATCTGACTTTGGATCTTGGCATGCAGGGACTTGGAGTAAATGACACTATGGAAGACATGATTGTAAATCTACTAGGTGCTTTTGTTACGGCTTTTCTAGGGGCATTGTATGTGAAAAATGGTCAAACACATTTGATTAATGGACTGCTCACAAAACTTGTAAAAAAGAACCCTCAGCTCTTTAAAAAAATTAGAAGAAAAAGCTAAAGTTGCAAAATATGCTTGCATTCTGCTCAAGAAGGGATAATCTAGCAATATAATACATTTTAACTCAATTATTATGAGTATCGTAGTAGGCTCTAAAGCCAAAGCACATTTAAAAGAGAAAGGTTGTAACTGTGCAGGAGATGCACTTGACGGTCTTGAAGCAGTACTTATGTGGTTCTTAGAAGACGGAGCTGCAAAAGCTAAAGCTAATGGTCGTAAAACTGTACGAGCATACGATTTTGTTTCAGATGCTAAAGGTGGAGCTGATGTAGTAGTAGGATCACGATGTAAAGCAGTCCTCAAAGAAAAAGGATGCAATACAGCTGGAGATGCCATGGACGGACTGCAAAGTCTTGCTGGTTACTACTTGGACCAAGCAGCTGCACGAGCACAAGCTAACGGACGAAAAACTGTACGAAAACATGACTTTGTATGCATGTAATCGTTAGATTATTAGAACCGTAAGTATATGAGAAATCATTGCTTGCGGTTTTTTTGTATTTTTTTTAGAAAGGATGATTGACAGATTTTGCCTTATTCACTACAATGTCTGAGCTATTTATAAAGAAACACCATGCTAGGTAAACTGAGTAAACGAAAACGAGCACGGAAACATGGTTTCCGATCAAGAAATGCTACTAAAGGTGGTAAGAGAGTACTTGCACGACGAAGATCAAGAGGTCGTGACTCACTTGCAGTCGTGAGTAAGTATGAAAAGTAAATCTCTGAAACATTGGGTCCTCTGATAGAGGATCTTAGCTTCATAGAATTACATGCTCAAAAAAACACAAAGAGATCTAGACTCTAGAGAAATACAGAAACTCTTTAAGAATGCTGATGAGTCTATAGGCAGCTCTTTTTTTAGAATAAATCTTTTATACGAAGACTCAGATACTTCTCAATTTGTCGTACTCACTCCAAAAAAGTTTGATCGCTCAGCAGTAGTACGCAATAGAATGAGAAGAAAGATATACGCGCTTTTAAGGAAGCATTTTTCGGATTGGACAGCTGGTCTTAGAGTTGCTATCTTGGTCAAGTCGCCTGCAAAGGACTGTAACTATCAAGAATTAGAAAAACAGATCCTAAAACTGATGAAAAAAATTGAATTGATTAAGACAAGCGATTAACCTCACTATATCTTTATAACTTTTTGTTGTGGCAAAAAAATTTCTGACCTGGCTCCTTCTATTTATAGGTATTTCTCTTATTTTACAGTCTTTCCAATCAAAGGAAGAAGGAACTGTTGAACAAGATGATGTGGTCTTAACAAGTACTGAGCAGGAGTACAGCGTTGCTGAGTTTCCTCAGGTGATTATTCGAAACAATATTGATAAATCTCTCCGTATAGAAAGTGATTGTCCGAACGAACCTCTCATAGTTCAGAAGAGATCTAATGGAGTCTGGGAGGATTTATCATCTGAAAAGGGGCTTTTTGTAGTCTGTGAATCAACGAGTCTCCCTGAAAATTCATTAGACTTTATTCAGCCTGAAATTTTTGTTATTGAGCCAAATTCAACTGTCACTATCGATTACTCACCTTGGAAGCAAGAGCTCTTTAAAGAGCTCGGTCTCTATAGAGTGATGCTTCAAGTAAGCATTGATGGAGTTGATAAAGAGTACACTACCGAATTCGAAATTGCTGAGAGGGGATTTATTACAAATATTGGATATCATTTCTTTTATAGACCTATATTCAACGTTATGTTGTATTTGACGAGTGTACTGCCAGGTCATAATTTTGGTCTTGGGATTATCTTGCTCACGATGCTGATTAGATTAATCTTATTGGTCCCAAATCAAAAGGCTTTGAGATCACAACGAGCAATGACTCAAATACAACCTCAACTTGATGAAATTCGAAAGAAGTATAAAGGCAATCAAGAGAAGATTTCTCAAGAGACCATGTTACTCTGGAAGGAGCACAAAGTGAACCCTGTAGGTGGATGTCTCCCTCTGCTTATACAGATGCCGATACTTATCTCACTTTTCTATGTTGTGAAGTCAGGATTTACTCCATTCCAGGGGGACATGATCTATTCATTTTTAGATACCATTAGTCTTGCAAATGTAGAAACAGATTTCTTTGGGATCTTAGATCTACAAAAAGTGAATATCATTTGGTTACCACTTATCGTAGGAATGTTGCAGTTCTTCCAATTAAAACTTTCTTTTTCTCGAAGACAAAAGAATCAACAGAGGAATGGAAAAGAAGTGATAGATATCACCGAAGAAAAAGAAAAAAATTCTTCTCAAGCTGTCCCTGAAAACACTATGCAAATGATGAGTAAAAGTATGATGTACTTTATGCCAGTCATGATGGCCTTGATGACTGCATCACTTCCTTCAGGAGTTGGATTGTATCTCGGTGTATCCACTCTCTTTGGGATCGGTCAACAATATTTTGTGAATAAATCAGTTGGATAATTTCTTTAATTAACAATGCTATGAAAACTCAAGAAGCTAAAGAGCTTTTGCAAAAAATCCTAGAAACTGCAGGATTTACCATTGAGGAGATTGAGGTGCAAGATTCTGAAGGAAATGAATACTCTTTTAATATTCACTCAGATGATAACTCTATGTTGATAGGGAGGAACGGAGATGTGATCAGATCACTACAGTCTTTAGCGAAGAATATTTTTAGAAAGCAAGATTTAAGTGAAGAAAATGATAAGGTGACGATTGATGTGGATTCCTATAGAGCAGAACAAGAAAAGAAGGTCCTCGATATGGCTGAAACAAGAGCTCAAAGAGTACTTGATTCAGGAAGATCTGCGGTATTACCACCTATGTCAGCTTTCTTTAGAAGAATTGTTCACCTCCATATCAAAGAGAAGTTCCCTCAGCTAGAGACCTATAGTAAAGGATCTTCAAATGATCGAGCGGTGTGTATAGATTTCCCAGAAGGAAGTCAAGAGACGAGTGAGTCTACTCCTGATATCTACGCTGAGATTGAGTTTTAGATATTCTCTGCTGAATTTTTCTTACGACTGTATAAGTATGCGAGGAACATTGATGCGATAAGAAGAGCAAGAGTATGCTCTGGACCTGATCGTGCTAGTCCTCCACCTGCAGCAGCATGTAAGGTTCCTGTAGGTTCCTGGATGACTCCAGCACTGGGATTTGCTGCTGCTTCTTGTTCTAGACGTCTTTGCTCTAATCTTTCTTGTAAGCTTAGCGTATCAGAAGATCCAGTGTTATCAGGACTTGTTGTAGTCCCTGTAGTACTTGTATCTGGTGCTGAGTTCACAGTGACATTGTCAGCTCCTTGGATACTGATGCTTTCTGTTGTGTCTGCTACTTTTAAGCGTAGGCTAATATTTGTAGCTGGAGTAGGCATGGTAAAGCTAAGAGTACTTTTTGTTTCGGTATCACTCACTGCTTCATTGCTAATATTTGGTTCTATTCGAGTCCCTTCACTTTGAGACCAGTCAATAGATCCTTGTAGATTTGAAATAATGGCAGTAACGATGACATCTTCTCCTGGATTTGCTTGTGCCTTATCACTAGTGAGTATGATGGACGTTTCAGTACTTATGCTTCCTTGTGAGTTAGATCCAGTATCTGATGTGCTACTAGAACCATTGTCAGTAGACGCAGTACTGCTTGCCGCAGCATTCACGATAATTCTCCCCGTCATCTGAGGATGAAGAGTACATTCGTATTGAAAAGTACCAGATTCAGAGAAAGTTTTTTGATAGGTCTGACCAGGCATGAGAAGTCCACTATTGATAGCACCTGCTCCAATAGATGTCACATTGTGGTCAAGACTATCACTATTCGTCCAAACAACAGTTTCCCCTAGCTCTATTGAGATGTCTTCAGGAGTGAATGAGAAGTTTTCTATTACGATGTTTTTTTGTCCTGTTTGCGCTGCGGGAGCTTGTGTATTTCCTTGAGTTGAGGTACATGAACTTGGATCTACTGAATAGCTATTTCTAGGAGTTGGCTCTATATAGATATCTTCTCCTCCATTTTTTGGGTAAAGCTTCACATCTTCAATCGTTATTTTGTATGCCTTTTGCTTTATTCCCACTATACGAAATAAGTCAGGAACATTGTTTTTACCTGATTGTTGGGTAAATCCAAAGGCAACTTTTAGTTGTTGTTTTCCTGCCACTACTTTACTCGTATTTTGAGCTACTATTACGTTTGTGTAACTAGTATTTGCTTCAAACTTGGCATTCGCTAAGTCTGCAAGGCTAGTCCCATTTTTAGGTTCAAGATTTAATAAGGCTTCTCCTGCTATGATTTCTACTCCATTGTTAGGGTCACTTGAGTTTGATTGATATCCTAAGTTCACGTCTTTGTTGAGACTATCGCAAATTTCTTTGAGAAGAACCTTTGCATCTTCAGCAGCGTATGCAAGAGGGCTCATGCCGACGACTGATAAAGTCATCACAAGTGATAGAAATGAAGAAAAGATTTTTTTGTTCATAATTTTTTTTATTTCATTATATTATATCATTTTTATGCTAGCTTATCAAGGGTCTTTGGCTTGTTTAGGAAGCTTGAAGCAATTAGCTTTAGAGAAGATATTTATATAAAAAATCACCTTATGGAGCAGCTTTCTGACATCGCCCTTTTGTTATCCTACAGCGTCTTTTCATTTTTTATAGCCTTTATACTCTGTCCTCCATTTATTGCTTTTCTCAGACGAAATAAGATAGGGAAAAACATCAGAGATGAAGCTTCAGGAGGAGGTAAAGCAGTGTTATTCGCAGAGCTCCATGCGAAGAAGCAAGGTACCCCAACTATGGGAGGTGCCGTTGTGGTCGGTGTGGTTATTTTTGCAGTTTTACTTTCTCGACTTTTCTCTTATTTAGGATGGATTGATCATTCTCTGTTAAATAGACGAGAAACTTATATTCCTCTTTTTACGCTAGCAAGCTGTGCCTTGCTCGGTGGGATTGATGATTGGTTGAATTTAAAAGGCCTTTGGAAGAAAGGAATACCAGTGACACCTAAGTTTCTTTTCCTTTTGATCCTCTCTCTTGTGGGAGCTTGGTGGTTTTACTTTAAGTTAGGGTTTACTGGGATCACACTTCCATACTATGGATTTATAGAGATAGGTTTCATGTACCCTTTATTCTTTGTACTGGTATTCATAGCCTCAGGACATGCTGTGAACATTACTGATGGCTTAGACGGCTTGGCTGCTGGTCTATTGATCATGTCTTACTCTGTGTTTGGGGTTATTGCCTATACACAAGGGATGCTTTTGCTTTCTACTTATTGTGGTGTCATCGTAGGAGCCTTAACAGCTTTTCTATGGTTTAACGTTAATCCTGCGCAGTTTTTCATGGGTGATCTTGGATCCTTAGCTCTGGGCTCTGGATTAGGTGTTATTGCTCTATTGACTGATTCTATAGTGTCTTTACTCTTTGTCAGTGTTATTTACATAATGGAAACTCTTTCAGTGATCATACAACTGACTTCAAAGAAGCTGAGAAATGGAAAGAAAGTCTTTTTAATCGCTCCAGTCCATCATCATTTTGAAAAAATTGGATGGCCTGAAACAATGGTAGTTATGAGGTTTTGGATTATTGGAGCTATTGGTTGTGTATTTGGACTTATAGTTGGTTTAATGTCTTAACTATGAAAGCACCCCGTATCCTAGCTTCTGTGTTGAATGTACCCGATGACGATGTACAGCAAGCAATAGATGATGTAGATCCATATCTTGAAGGTATACATTATGATGTTATGGATGGAAAATTCGTCCCCCCTAAAACTTTTACTATTAAAGATTTTGAAAAGCTAGAAATAACATCTTTTACTGATATTCATTTAATGGTGAATAATCCTGAAGAATGGATACCAGGCTTCTCAAAAGCTGGAGCAGATCTGTTGACCATACATTATGAAGCTGAACAAAAAGAGGTAAAAGCTACACTAGAGATGATTAAAAGTGCTGGTTGTTTAGCTGGATTGTCTATTAAGCCAGGGACTTTAGTGACTGAGGTAGATGAGGAACTCTGGGAGTATTGTGATGTGGCACTGATTATGAGTGTAGAGCCAGGTTGGGGAGGTCAATCTTTCATCCCAGAAGTACTCGACAAGGTGCGATATCTCAGAGATAAGTATGAAGAGAAAGATATCAATATAGACGGAGGTATCAATGATAAAACAGCTCATAAGGCCTGTAATGCTGGTTGTAATATGCTTGTATGTGGCTCATTTATCTTTAAGAGTGATGATTATCAAAAGGCTGTCTCATCACTAAAAAACTAATGCTATGAGAGACCTTGCTAGTAAAACTCAACTTATAGAACACTTGAGAAGTAATGGCTTATTTGCAAAAAAAGTTTTTGGACAGAACTTCCTTATAGATGCTCAGATATTAGACAACATTGTGGAAGCTGCAGAATTATCTAAAGGAGAGACTGTGGTAGAGGTCGGACCTGGTCCAGGAGTCCTTAGTCAGCGACTGGCTCCTCATATCGCTCAGTTGAATGCTGTGGAGATAGATACTGCGATGATCAAGCCTTGGAAGGGGATTATGAAGGATTTCAAGAATGCTGAGATAGTTAATCAAGATGTGTTGTACTATGAGCCTCCTAAGGAAGCTTACAAGCTAGTAGCAAATATCCCTTACTACATCACTTCTCCTATCTTAAAGCACTTCCTCAGGAAGCAGGCTGCACGTAGACCTGACGTCATTGTCTTAATGATCCAGAAAGAAGTTGCTCAAAGAATATGTGATAAAAAGAAACCAACTCTCCTTAGCTGGGAGATAAAGATCTTTGGAGAAGCTGAGATAGTTTGTAAGGTGCCGCCTTCATCTTTTTATCCTTCTCCAAAAGTAGACTCCGCTGTCTTAAAGATTCAGGTCTATGATAATCCTTTGTTAGAAGAAAAATACATGGATGATTTTTTTAAGTTGCTTTCACAAGCCTATAAGCAACCGAGGAAGACGATGATGAATAACCTATTGTCGGCAGGTACTTTAAAAAAAGAAGAAATTCTTAAGCTTTATGAAGCTGCAGAAATAGATCAAAAGGTGAGACCGCATCAGATAGACCTTGAGACATGGAAAAAGATCCTCAAAGGGTTTACCTCTTAGAAAGACTTTTAATACAAACTCTTATAATGCGCTTTAATTCTCCTGATTTGATGCCTTTGTAAGAGTAGTATCCCAGAAGTCCTATCGAAACAAGAAGAATGATCCAAGCATATGATCTAAGGTCTTCAGTAGTCCTGACTGCTAAGATAAAGACTGAGAGGAAGAAACCTCCTGTAAGTACACCAATAGCCATGGATTCTATGTATTTCATATCTTCATCATCTTCATCTACTACTGATGCAGTAGCCACTTGAGTGATCATATCTGAAGAGACCACGATCTCTTCTTGAAAGAATCCATCTACTTCACCGATTTCATGTTTTTCTATCAACTGTAAGAAATTCCCAAGGCCAATCTTGGTCATCTTCCCAGTCATGATAAACTTTGATTCAGAATCTTCGACGATCTTATCAAAGCTTATTTGCTCCTCTCTGACGACTTTTCTCTCAACATTACCTCGACGTACCTCTACTTCTATAGGACCTGTGTCCTGTACTTTTTTGTTGAGAATGACCGGTACGGATCTACCTTTATCTGAATCCATTTATAAGAAGAGAATGAAAGTTCAAGTACTCAAGGAGTATAATTGGCTATACTAAAATCCCGCAACTGGAAACACAGATCATTCATCTGCTCGAGAAGCTCAGCAAGTCCAGCTTATCTGAAGATCTTTTGGATTTTTTTAAGAATCATGAAGATATGGTACATCAGTGGTCGATGAATGATGTCTTTTGCGACTTCATATTGTATGACTTCTCCACCAAACTTCTTTTTAAATGAAGTAATGCCTTTCCATGGATGATCACTACTAGCTCCTTCTGGCGCTATACCAAGGAAATCATAGAACTTTAGCCCCTCTTTCTTAGCAAAAAGTATCGTTTCCCATTGGAGTAAATAGGGAGCCATCAGATCACGATGAGTATTTCCTGAAGCACCGTAGTAATAGATCATCGTGTCTTTGGAAGGGACTGCGATAAGTCCAGCAAGATCTACCCCGTCTTTAGTGGCTAAAAATACTTGAGATTTTTTTACGTTTTTGAGCATTTTCTGATAATATTCTTGATTATGTCCAGAGAAGCTATCTCTCTGAGTAGTTTCTACTAAAAGTGTATAGAATCGTTCAGTCATGGCTTTTTTTTCTTTCTCATTCTTTGCTTGCTCTATGATGACATCCTTCTTTTTCGCTAAGCTAATATTATATCGTCCTTTTCTTTTCATCTGAGCTAAAAGGTCTTCATTGGGAAGCTTAAGATCAAGAATGAGACTTGTTTCAGGTTGAGGAGAATGTGATTTTTTCTGTTTTGATTCAGAAGAGATCTCTTGTTTTTTATAAGAGTCATAACGAGTAAACATCAGCTTCTCTTTCTTCTGTAGCATCCTCAATCTATGAGAAAGCTCTTCCCACTCTTCATTTGTTAATCCAGGTATGCGAGGGAGGTAGAGATATTGGTATCCCAGAAAGAGGGGATTAATGATCCCGAGTATTTTTTTGTCTTTTATTGTGATCCTGACAGTCTTGTGTCCAAGATCTTTTTGAAAGTCTTCCCAGTCTGTAGATTGCCAAAGGCTAGTCATGTTGATCTCAGTTATTCTCTATCCTTTGGACGAGAGTTCTTTGTAGGGGATTTGGTTTTATACTGTTTGCATGGGTGTCTTGTAGATCTCGTAATACAAGTTGATAGTGTTCCTCAGGCTGTAAACTTGCTCCTTCTATGCTAATCCAAAGATCTCTTCCTTCGAAGCGTGCACTCTTTACATTTATGAGATCAGTCAGTTGATTGGATTCATTTTTATCAAGGACTTGATAGTTATTGATGTCACTAGCAGAGATCGGGTCGATTGCTTCTTGGAAGCGTACAT
>CAYGQA010000004.1:0-85039 GCA_964352145.1 uncultured Candidatus Peribacteria bacterium | reverse complement strand
CTCAGTATGTGGTTGGACCTGTGACTTTGGCGGGGACTTCTGGAGGAGGAGGGACATGGGGAGGAGGAGATGGGGGAGGAGGTGATGGTGGTGGAGATGGAGGAGGAGGTACTGGTGATCCTCCACCGGATGTTGACCCTCCTAATGTGACTCTTTCAGGGATTGCTTATCCTGGACCAACATCTGTCGTTATTTTTACTTATGATGGAGCTTTTCAGACCACTGTAGACCCTGATAGTTTCGGTGACTTCTCTTATCAAACAACGTCTCTTCCTGCAGGAGGTGCTACGTTTGCTTTTTCTGCAAGAGACCCTTTAGGAAACCTCTCAGCTCCTGTAAGTTTTTTCTATTCAGTATCTGAGGGACAGGTAGTGACTGTTGATACGATTTACCTGCCACCGACTCTTGTTGCGGTTTCACCGGTTGTGCCAATAGGCGATGACTTACAGCTTTCTGGATATGGATATCGAGAAGGGGCCTTGGCTCTTTCTGTCCAAGGTGTGAGTTCTTCTGCTGTATTAACTCAGGCAAATGATCAAGGGTTTTGGTCTGTAGATATGCCGACTGCTGGACTTACCGCTGGTACTTATGACTTGGTTGCAGTGAGTACTTCTTTTGACGGTACTATTACCAGTCCTGATTCGAGTTTATTGACCTTTGAGCTTATTGATACCTTGCCAAGTGCTCCAGTGTGTGGAGATGGTACTGTGGAGACTCCTGAGGCCTGCGATGATGGTAATGTTGTCGATGGTGATGGTTGCTCTGGACTCTGTGAAGTAGAAGGCTGTGGTGATGGAGTGGTCGTTGCTCCAGAGCAATGTGATGATGCTAACATCGTTGATGGTGATGGTTGTAATGCGAGTTGCCAACTAGAGCAACAGTTCCCAGATACTGAGATTGTTCCAGTTTCCCCATCGGTTTTTGCAAGCTCTAGTGTTGATCTTACTTATCAAGTTCTTGAGCAACCTAATGGACCTATTGTTTCAGTTCAGGTGTATTACTCACTAGATGGTGCTTCATATGTGCTTTATCCTGAAATTTTTAGCACTTCTGATATTCAGCTCAATGGATTAGCTGATGGTGATTATGATGTCTATAGTGTGGCTCGAGATAGTGCTGGTTTCCTTGAGACAGCACCATTTGTTGAAGATGCCTCATTTACTATAGATGTTATTAAAGATTTTGATGTGTTGGCTTATCCTGAAAAAAGAGTGCCAGCTACTGGCAACTGGGGCTTGTCATCGAGTTTGAATATTTACGAATTAGGGAATGATACGCCAAGATATAGTTTTGATATTATCACTGATGATGAGGGACAAGTGAGGGTTGATCTTGACGAGACTTTTGCTCCGGGTATATATGATGTGGTCTTAAAAGGACGATCACATCTTTCTAAACGTCTTGAAGATGTGAGTATGACTGATTTTAATGATCTCCTCCTTGATTTCACGCTTGCTAATACTTTTTCACTTTTAGCTGGAGATGTACAAAGTGCTAAAGATGACTATGTGAATTCCTTGGATGTGTCAGCGATGCTGGGGATGTTGTATCTGAATAATATCGATGGAGACTTGAATCTTGACTCATCGGTGAATGCCTTGGATCTTAGTGTGGTGATGCGAAATCTTCTCAAGAGTGGAGATGGGAGTCGCTAGCCCTTCATTTTTAATTTTCAGTTTTTATAATCCTTTTCCTTATTATGTTCAAACACTTCCTCCGTACTTCTTTAGCTCTTGCTGTCTTGGCGCTGATGTTTCAGTTGCCTTCGACTCAGGCGGCTAGTTTGGCTCTTACAAGTGCTCCTCCAAATCTCTTCCCAGGCTGTGTGATCTCGGTAGATATTTTGATTAATACGCAAGGACAGGATGTTAATGCTGTGGATGTTTTCTTAAATTATAATCCTGCTGAGCTTACGATAGTCGATCAAAATCCGAATATTGCCGGTACTCAGATTTCAAAAGGGGTTATCTTTCCGGTATATGCTACCAATACTAATGAAGTCAATGAAGCAGCTGGAGAAATCAAAGTAACGGCTTTTGATATGTTTGGCGCCTATAATGGTAGTGGAGTGTATGCGACTTTGGTTTTCCAAGGAAAGCCTGGGGTAAGTTCTACCGATGTTACTTTTGAATTTACTCCTGGAGGGACATTAGATAGTAATGTTGCTAATCTTGTAGCGAATGATATTTTGACGAGTGTCCAAAATCAAACCTATACTTTTGGGACAACGCCTTGTAATCCTGATGTGCAGGCTCCAGTAGTGACGAATAATAGTCCGATCAATGGATCTCAGGATCAAGCTTATGATTCTAATGTGAGTTTTACTCTTACTGATAATCAATCGGGGATAGACCTGAATAGTGTTTCGGTACAGGTTTATACATCGACTTATACTCAAGCGAGCCCTCAATTGAGTTTCACAGGGGATCCTTTGAGTTATGATTTTGTGATTAACCCTGTTGCAAACTTTCCTTTTAATACCGGTATCACCGTGGTGGTCCAAGCAGCTGATATCGCTGGTAATGTCATGGCTCCTAGGACCTTTTCTTTCAATGCTCCTGATAGTCAGGCTCCAACAGTGGCAAATGTAAAACCTGCTAATGGAGCAAAAAATGTCCCTTTAGATGCTAATGTATCTCTTAATATCCGAGATAATGAGCTAGGGGTAGATATCGGGACGGTGAAAATAAGTGTGGATGATGTGGAATACTTTTCTACGAGTCCAGAAGTAACTTTCACTGGTGATCCACTTGATTATGCGTTTACGATTAACCCTTCAGCTGATTTCCCTGATTTAACAGAAATTTCCATCGTGGTTGAGGCTACAGATCTCGGCGCTAATGTGATGTCTCCGAGAACCTTCCGTTTTAACAAACCACCAGCTCCAGCAGTCTGTGGTGATAATATCGTAGAAGGTGCTGAACAGTGTGAGCCACCAGGAAGCTTAGCTTGTGATAATAACTGTCAGATCTCTGTTGAGGCTTGTCTCACTGAAGAGGCTCAATTAGAGCTTCAATCTGCTTTTGATGAAGAACCATTTATACAGCTTGCGAGTCAAAACTTGGTGCAAGATGTCACCAATGTTCTTTTTGATATTGGTATCACTAAAGCGCCCGTGGAAGTGGCTGGAGTTCAACTACAAGATGTGGCCCAAGTGGAATCCTTCGTGTGTGACGATGCGGTAGAGCAGATCGAGCAAGCTTCTTTTGAGCGAAGAGAGACACCTTACACTCCACCTGAAGGATTTCAGGTGATTGAAGACCAGATCCAGTTTAGTTGCGATGGGGCTTTCCAAACGACCATCAATCTCCCTCAAGAGTACGTCGATGTCCAAGCGGTCAAATGTATCGGTGGTGTTTGTAATAGTGTGGAAATTGCTGCTTCTCAAAAAATCCAATGTGGAGAAGAGACTCTTTTAGAGAAAGATGAACAAACGACGAGCGTTGCTCAGATAGAGATAGCAGCTCTTGATCGCCAATATGACCCTACCCGTTATGTTGCTGAGGTCCTCCCTGCCGCTGATGGTCGAGAATATATTTTTAAAGCTTATAATCAGCCTATTACTTCGTTTACTCATCCATCTCTTCAGTTGATGACGGCTCCAGCTGTCCTTGAGAGGATTTCTGGTGATGTGAAGGAAGGTGAAGAAAATGTTTTATTGACCCTTCCTTATGTGGATGATTCACAGGTGAATGCAGATACTGTCCAAGTCTACGCTCTTGATGTGGAAAAGAATCGTTGGCAGGTCATCCCAGGGACTGAGCTTTTGCCAAATCGTTTGCAGGTGCAGGTTGAGTTAGATCTTGCTTTGTTTAATGGTGATCGACCAAATACTGTTTTTGCTGTCATGGGTATTCGTTGTGAATCATGTGATTCTTCTCAACTGACAAAACTTTACAAACCGAATGCTGGTGGACGAGCGGTTATTGTTTTGGTGCATGATCTTTCGGGAAGTCCTGCAGATTGGAAGCCTTTTGTTGATGATATTGCTCGGAGTCAGCAGCCTTGGCAAGTCTGGTCTTTTGACTATCCGAATGATCAAAACTTGAGTGAGTCAGCCAGAGATTTAACAAACTCTTTGCAGTTATATGAGCAAGATTATGATGTGGTGTACTTGGTAGGGCATGGGATAGGGGGGACCTTGGCTCAGGAGTCTCTTGCTTATGCACATCGAGAAAATAGTTTAAATCCGAATAAGTTTCCTTTCTTATCAAAGGTAAAGCGGACGATTTTGTTGGGAACACCTGATGATTCTGCTGACCTAGAGCCTCTTATGCTGACCTATTACAATTATTTGATTAACTCAGGGAAAGGAGTTCTCTTTGGACCAGAGCGTTTGGAAGAGTTGCTTGGAGCTCGGTCGCATATTCCTCGTATACCAGGAGTAGAGTACTTCGCTGTTGCGGGTACAGAGTCTTATCAGGATGAATACTCACTTGCTACGGCTTCCTTGCTAGAGGGAATGGGGTCTAATGATGGTTTTGTAGCTGCTAAGAGCGCGCAGGCCATTGGTGGGGTTTCAGTGGGAGACCAGTGTAAGACGTATTGGGAGGTAGCAGCTACTCATGATGAACTTCCTTCACATCCAGATACTCGGAGAGTGGTGGGGCAATTAGTTTCGCGAGATGTGAGTCGTGCGGTGAAGAACACTGCTTTGCTGGGATACCAACAATATTTCCGATTGGCAGATGCTTCTTGTTCGTCTGATGATCGTTACATCTTGATTGGGAAGAAAATCAAACGTGAGAAGGCTATTGATCCGCTAGAGTGTGGTTGTGGGAATGGATACTGTGGGCTTGATGAAGATAAAAGCAACTGTCCACAGGATTGTGCTAACATTTTACGAGAAGAAAATTATCCTTGGTTCCTTTTAGCTGCAGCAATACTCGCAGTACTGATCTTGAGTGGTGTTTCTTATAAGATTGTGAAAAAAAGGAAGAAGAATAAGAAGAAGAAATAGACTAGAGATCGTAGAGGCCTTGCAGTGCAAAGCCTCTACGATTCATTTTAAGCTACCTTCTTCTTTCTAGCTTTATTCATCTCTTCTTCAAGCCATTTGAGTGCTTCTTCGGGTGCTGTCTCTATGGGCTCTGATGGATTGAGGATGTCTTGTGGATTGATTTTTAGAAGGTCAATATTTGCAAAAGGATTTTTAGAATCAGGATTGGCTTTCCTTATGAGTCTCTGTTTTTTCTTTATTGCCTTAGGCTGTATTTCTTTTTGGATGATTTGGAAGAGCTGTCCTAAGAGTGTTTTGAAAGGTATTTCTTGTCTGTTTTTTTGATTATAGAGAGCAAGTGCTCTTTTGCTTTTCCAGAAAAATTCTTGGATGTTTTGAGGGCTTTTTTGATACATTTTCCCTGGATCGAGGGATTGGAGGACATGGAGTATTTCTCGTCGATCTTTACTGTTGTATTGACTTAAGAAGCTCTCTGCTAAGTGCTGAGCTTGTTTTTGATTTAAGACTCTTTTCCTGACTTGCTCTTGATCAGCTTGTATAGCTGATGGCTTGAGGAAGCTTAAGCTGACTCCTCCAGCTTTTTTCAGTTTACCCCTGGTTTCTTCTGCTCTCATGAGCAGTTCACGTCGAACCAAAGCCTCCATATGAGGGCCTTCTTGTACTGTGATAGTCGCTTCTCTGCGTTCTTGCTGCCGGTTGATATCTTGCTCATGAGTAGTTTTACGTAGCTTTTTTCGTATTCCTTCTTTTTCATTCTCAGAAGCATTTTCGTAAAGCTGGTCGCCTAGGTTTTGAGGGTTTTTGCTTGCTGCTTTTTTCTTTTTTGAAAGGCCGAATACTCGGCCGAGTGTAGAGAGACCCATTTTTTTGTTTTAAGCGGCTTTGTTTTTTACTTTTTTTGTCTGAGATTCGATTCTTGCTATTGATCTTGAGCCTGAACGTTTTTCTTTTCTTTCTTCAAACTCTTCTTTTAGTCTCTGTAATCGGTTTTCAAGTGTTTGTGGATTTGCATAGTTGATTTGTTGTAGCACTTTAACGAAACTTTGCATTCCCTGAATGGCTTCTTTTAGAAAGACATCAGCACCTTCTATTGATTTTTTTGAGATAGCGATTTCTAATTCTTTTACAGCTTTTTTAGCTGTTGGTAATAGCGTATATAAACCGAAAAGTTCTGCTTCTGCTGCCTCTATTTCTTGTTGTACATGTTTTTTTTCTTCTTCTGAGAGAGCTTCTGTTTTTTCGTGTTTATCAAGTGTTTCATAAGCTGCATTGCTACGATTCATGAAATTTCCTTTATAGTGAGCTGTATCAGATAATACTTTTTTTGCATGTGAAAAGAGTTCTGATAGCCCTAATTCTTGGATTCGTTCTGTTTGCTCTTGGCTGGTGTTTTTATATTTAGGATATTCTATTGTGGCTTGGATCGTTTTTTTCTTTTCTTGACCTACTTTGTCTTCCTCTTTTTTTTGTTTTTTATCATTTTCAAGATCTGCTTTTGCTTGATCTACTCCTTGGTCTACTCCTTCCATTGATTGATTGATACTTACCTGTTCTTTTTTGACAGGAATGCTTGGTTGAGTATCCATAAAACTTTCTCTGGTATTTTCTTCATCCATGAAACTCTTTTCTTCTTCTGGAATCTTGTATTGAAGGTCTCGTATGCTTTGAGCTGGTTTCTCTTCTTTATTTAAAGCTTCATAGACTGCGCGAGCTAGGTTTTTCTTCTTTTGGAGACGATCGAATATTTGCTTTGTAGCACTTTTTGCCCGTTTTGATGTTTTTACTATTACTGGGGTTTTGATGTTTTGTGGACCTTCGAAATACCTACTCAGCATCATTTTTAAGACGTACTTGATGTCAGCACGTTCGTTGGGGCTGAAATTGGAACCTGTATTGAGTTGATGAAGGATGAGTTTGGCATTGGCTTTGGCTTTTCTTTCATCAAGTGTTATTTCTTTATCTGCAGCATCTAGTTCTTCGTCGGAAAGATTCTTTGCTTCTTCTACCATTGCATCTGTTTCTAAACGGTTTATGAGACCCGTATAAAAACTGATGAATTCCTCAGTTGTGGCGAATGCCAGACCTCTTTTCCTTAAAAACTCTTGTACTTTTTCTTTGTTTTTGAGAGAAGTGTTATTTCCTCTTTTTAGGATATTTTTTTTATTTTTTTCACTGAGGATTGAAGTCGCAAAATCGAGCTCAGCTGCGAAGCCTTTTCTTTCTTCGTATTTCCTTGGGTCTATGATGTCTTCATCTAGGACTTTGTCCAAAACTCCTCTAATCTTTGCTCGGGTTGCTTTCTCTCTTTGGGTTCTTTGCTGTTCTCTTTTTTCAATTCTTTTTTCATTGATGATACTGAGGAGAGCTTCTCCAAAGGCTTTTTTTTCAGCTTGTGTGCTGTACATCTTATATGGTTCTTCTTTTGAGTTTTCGAGTATTTCACGTAAACGTGCGATGACTTCTTTTTTAGGACTTGTTACGAGCTGATTTCTCTCTTTATTGCTAAGTATGTCTAAACGAGCTTTTGCATTTACATGAGCTTTTTCTTGAACCGATTTTTCTTCAGGGGCTTCTAATAGCGCAGCATTCATAAGATATTTTTTTATATTTCTTATTATTATACCTTTTTTTATTTAATTTGTCAATACACCACAAAGAAAGCCTTTTCTGGTTGAAAGGAAGCCCTTTTCTGAAGTATTCTTCAGGGGCTTAATTTCGCATATAATAGATATACTATGAAAGATCTGATTCTCTTCGGTATCCAAGGCTGTGGTAAAGGAACGCAAGGACGCATCCTTTCTGAGAAACAAGGATATAAAGTCTTTGAGACGGGTAAAGAGCTTCGGGCACTGGTTGCTGGGGGATCTGAGTTAGGAGAGAAGATTAAGGCCATCATTGAAGCTGGGAATCTTGTCTCAGATGAAGTGGTGATCGAGATTGTTGAAAATTTCTTGAAAAATACCCCTGCTGATCAAGCCGTGATATTTGATGGTCTTCCTCGTAAAGTGACTCAAAAGGATCTTTTTGAAGAGGTTGTACAAGCTCATGGACGTAACCCGCTGGCTGTCTTGATTCATCTCGATGATGAAGTCTCTGTACAACGACTGAGTAATCGATGGATGTCCAAAGCGACTGGGAAGATTTTTCAAAATAAAGAAAAGGGACTTGAAGAATGTGCTGAAGAAGATCTCTACCAACGTGCAGATGATGTTCCAGAGGCTATTCGCACTCGTCTAGCGACTTATCATGCTGAGACTCAACCAGTGATTGATTGGTACCAGGAGCAAGGGAGGATGGTGGAGGTGGAGGGAGATAAGAATGTGGATGAAGTGACAGAGGCATTGCTAGCAAAGTTGGCTTAATTTTCATTTTTCAATTTTTGATTTTCAATCAAAGACCAATTGTCAAAATAGCAAGTTCCAAATACGAAATACGAAACAACTAAGCAACAGCCAAGATTCCTTCGTCAAGCTCGGAAAGACGGCTGCTACCAACTACTCACTACCAACTACTCACTACCAACTACTCACTACCAACTACTCACTACCCACTAAAACATGTCCGACCGAAACATCCGTCTCAAATCAGTAGAAGAAATCACACTTCTCCGTGAAGGAGGGAAGATACTCCATGAAATCCTGCATAAAACTGCTGCGAAGGTGAAACCTGGTATTTCTACCGGTGAATTGAATGAGTATGCGGAGCAGTTATTAGCAGAGCGGGGAGTTGTGGGTGCCTTTAAGGGTTATCATGGTTTCCCAGCAGCGATGTGTATCTCGGTCAATGAAGCCTGTGTGCACGGGATTCCTTCCTTTGATTTTATTTTGAATGAAGGAGATATCGTTGGTCTTGATTTCGGAGTGGTCTACGAAGGATTGATTACTGATTCGGCGATTACTGTGCCAGTGGGGGAGATTAGCCTCGAATTGAAGCATCTCTTAAAGACCACAAAAGAAGCTCTTAAAGTGGGTATCGCACAAGCTCAGCTAGGAGGGCATATCGGAGATATCGGTGCTGAGATTCAGAAAGTAGCAGAAAGACAGGGTTATGGAGTCGTTCGTGACTTGATAGGACATGGAGTAGGATATGAAGTCCATGAAGCTCCAGAAGTTCCGAATTTCGGTAAAAAAGGAGCTGGGCCTAAGCTCGTAGAGGGGCTTGTGATTGCTATCGAACCGATCTTTAATCTCGGTTCTTGGAAGGTTACAACGCATAAAGATCAATGGACGATGCTGTCAGCTGATGGATCGATGTCCGCTCACTTTGAGCATTCATTGGCGATTACTTCGGCGGGGCCACTGGTCCTGACGGCTGAATAGTTTGCTGCTTTTTTTGTTTGAGATAATCTGCTAATTCTCTCCTAGAAAGAGAGAGTAGGTCTTCTAACCTAACTCTTGGCCATCCGTTTTCACTGTTGTGGTTTTTTAGAAGAATATTGCTTTCTGGATAATGAGGGTTTCCTGATTGGAAATATTCAGCTGCTGTATCGAGGAAACTATCTCTTAGCTTAGGATCACAGCCTTCAGAGAGATTGAGAAATATCGTATTGTTTTCATCTGTCATATTCGTGAGCGTTTTTTTTTCTTTATTCACGCATTCTTTGATAAATGAAGCTAACTTTCCCCCGTTTATACTGTTGGCTATTTCTAGGCATCCTGCATAAGCATCAGCTTCTAAATCTTCGTAATACTGTATGGGTAGATGGACTGCATCAGGAGCATTGTTGTCTGCCTGATAAAGATTGTTTTTAAAATTTTGGTATTCTTGCGCAGTTGCTGTTTTCTCGATGTTTTGCGCTTGCCAGACATGAATGATTTCATGAATGATTAAAGCTTTACTGATCAATGATTTAAAATTAGTATTGGGATTTAAGCAGAGTTTTCCTGAGCTATGGATGTATTGACCAGCATCGATTTCATCTTCTTTGGTCAAAAAATATGAAATGAGTGGTGGTTTTATAACCCAAGGATTTGATGTTTCTACTAGAAAGGTCCATTCACTGGCTGAACTAAGAACTTTTTCTTCTTGTTCTCCAATATTATATACGAAGGGTTGATGGTGGTCTTTTTTTTTCCACATTTTCTTTGCGAAACTATATCCATTTCTTTCTTCCCAGGTTTTGTTGTGTTCTATGATGTTTATGATGCCATTTATGACTTCCTGGAGCTTGGGATTGGGGCTTTTGATGGTTTTAAGATCTTCTAATAGTTCTCCCTCGATCATATCAATAATTGGTTGCATCTGTTTTTCTTTGACTTCGAGTTGTCTTAGGACTTCTTGATTCACCTCAAATACAGTTTTTTCAGGGTCTATTTTTTGAGGACTTTTTACTACGCTTTTTTGTTCCTCTGGACTTCCTGAGACAGCTGATGTGAGTCCGCCGACTACTGCACCTATCCCAATAATACCAATAATGGTATTTCGAAACGGTATACGTTGCCACAGGGATGGGCTTTCTTTGGCTGTCTCTGTGGTTATTGTGTTTTTTTCTCGAAAGAGTCCGCATCCCTCACACTGGCAGTCTGCAATTTTTGGGATTTCTTTCTTTTTTTTCTTTCTCCCTTTTTCACGAGCTGTAAGAGGACAGAGGCTTTTTAGAGATTTCCCCTCATAAGGATTCTGAGTGGTGTTTTCTTGCTGATCTGGTTTTTCTTTGTTCATATAACGATTTTTTCGATAATGTTTTGCTTGTCTGGGGATTTCTGGGTTTTAAAGTTGATCTTTGATAAAGATTTATCTTCTTATTATAACGGAAATTCTGTAGATTTTCAATTAGATCTATGTCTGCTCATTTTGAGCATTTTTTGGCGATCACTAAAGATAGGCCGCTGGTGTTGACGGCGGAGTAGCTTGGGAAAAGGGTTCTTAGGGCGGGTAGGGTCGTTAAGGTTCTTAGGATAATTATCAAATTTTGGAATTATCAGAACTTCTCGACTCCGATCGGGGTAGGTTTTCGGAATCTTGATTACTGTTTCCAGCAATCAGTTAACAATACATATTTTCTTGCTAGTCGATATTGAGGATGCTGGTTTGGTCTTTTTGGAATTGTTAAAATGACCCCTGTTTCTCTTTGTGTCTTTGATTTATTTGTAAAATACGTGTATAATACGTATATAATACGTGTTTATGTATAAAAAACTCACTATAACGGTTCCACAAAAGGTTTATGTTGGCCTCTATAAGGTGGTTGGGAAAGGGAAAATTAGTCAATTTTTAGTAGATTTGGCACGACCTCATGTTCTTAATGAAGATGCTAAGCTCTTGAAGGCTTACAAAGCTATGGCTGCTGATGAAAAGAGAGAAAGTGAAGCTCAAGAATGGGCTGAGGGAACTTTGGGTGATTTTTAGTGATTTTAAATCTTAAAGATGAAGAGAGGGGAAGTGTGGTGGGTTTCTTTTGATCCGTCCTTACAGAATGAAATACAGAAAACCCGTCCAGCTGTTGTGGTTAGCAATGATTTCTCAAATCAAGCTTTGGAGCGGCTTCAAGTTATCCCACTTACGAGTAATGTCGATAAGCTCTACCCGAGTGAAGCTTATGTTGCTTTAAAAAATAAGAAAGCGAAGGCTATGTGTGATCAAATAGCTACGGTTTCGAAGATACGACTCAAGCAATTTATTGCGACTCTTTCTTATGCTGATATGAATGCAGTAGAAGATGCGCTTCGTTTACAGCTCAAACTCTAGGTAATATCTTTATCAGTAGATGGATCCATGTCCGCTCATTTTGAGTATTCATTGGTGATTACGAAAGATGGTCCCTTGGTGCTTACGGGGGATTGAGGTGGGGAAAGGGTTCTTAGGGCAAGTAGGGTCGTTAAGGTCCTTAGGATAGTTATAAATTTTGGAATTATCAGAACTTCTCGACTCCGCTCGGGGTAAGTTTTCGGAATCTTGATTATTGTTCCCAAAAATCACCGATCAATAAATATTTCCGCGCCAATCGATGTCTAGGATGCTTATTTCGTTTTCTTTTATTTGGTAGATGATTCGTATTTTTCCCATTCGAAAGCGATAGCAATTTTTACCATAATTCGTTAGTTTTTTGCTATTACTATTCTCTTTGGGATTTTCTTTGAGCTTTTGGAGTTTTTCTTTAAGTTGTTTTCGAGTCTTTTCATCGAGTGATTTGATGAATTTGGTGATCTTGTCGGGCATATCTTGCTTTTAGAGGGAGCTCATTAGTTCATCTAGTGGGACTCCTTTTCCATTGTTATCTCTTTTGGCATTGAAAATATTACCAGCTTGGGTTTCTTCTTGTTGAGTTTCTAAAAAAGCTTTGGATAAGACAATCTTTACTAAAGAACTGGCGGGTACGTTGTACTGCTTGGCCTTTGCTTGGATGGCCGTTTTGAGATCGGTATTGATTTTTACTTGGAGTAGGCTCATTCTTTTTTAATGATATTTATAGTTAATAACTATTCTAATTATAGTTTAAATATTACCTTTAGTAAAGGAGCACTCTGAGCATTCATTGTCGATCATCAAAGATGGGCCGCTTATGTTGACCGCGGAGTAGGGTGTTCATCATACAAAATTTATTTCTTCTTCATTTGTTGAGCTCTTTCTCTGCGGCTTTGTTTTTTGAGTTCGTCGCTTGATACAAGAGTAAGTCCTTTATTTGAGGTATTTAGACCGTGGTTTTCTAGTCGCTCTTTATCTTGAGGGTATCGAGTTGGACCTGCTGAAAAATAGTCTTTAGAGATTTTCATAAAACTTTCTTTGAGTTCTTTTGAACAGCCTTTGAAGATTTGATTAAAAAAATCAGTAGTTTGTTCGTTTTTCCTGAAATCTTCTCGAGTGTACTTGGAGAGTCTCCCTTCAGACATGAGATCGGCTATTTCTAGACATGCAGCATAAGCTTCACTTTCCATATCATGGATGTAAAGTGCTTCGAGTCTCTCTCCTCCCGTGCTCTGCTCACCAGATATGTAAAGATGGCTTTTGAAGTTTTCATAAGCTTTTTTATCGGGGTTATCTATGAGTTTTTTGTGTTGCAATACGTGGATCATTTCGTGGATTAGAAGAGCTTTACTGACGAGTGACTGGTGGTCGTTATTGCTCTTGAGGCTGATGTTTGAGTCAGGATAGGTATAGCTTGCTATATCGCTGCTCCCTTCGGGGAGGAAGGTATAGATCACATAAGGTGCTGGGATTTTCCAAGCATATTGTTCTAGTAAGAGTTTCGTCCACATGTTTGCTGATTGGACAATTTTTTCCTTACCATTTTTATGCTGCTTCAGGACTTTGCTGGGATCCCTTTTGTCCCAGCGTATTTTGCTCAATTGATAGCCATTTTTTAGTTTACTGTTGAGGTTTATTTTGATGAGATCGATGAGTTCACTGATGATTTGTTGCAGTTCTGGGTTTGAGCTTTTGATTTTTTCTAGGTTCTGTAGGAGATCTTCTTCTATGAAAGCGATGACTTCATCGATTTTTTTTGCTTTCTCTTTTAATTCTTCGGAAACTTTTTGATGGATTTCTTCTGGTGAATAATCTTCTGTTTTATGATTCTTTTGTGGTTCTTTGCTTGTTTCTTCACTTTCTTTAGGAGTATTGATGAGTCCGAGAGTAGCGATTGCCCCTGCGGCTATTAGGGCAAATATTGTGTTTCTGGTGGTGTTTCCTCTTTTTGAGATTTCTTCAAGAGACTCTTTCTTTTGAGATTCCGGGTTTTGAGCTCGGAAATTTCCACAATCTTTGCAAGTACAGCTAGCGATAGTCAGTCGTTCTTTGTTTTTTTTAGGCTTTGTCGTAGGGCAGAGGTTTTCGAAAGTTTTTCCTTCATATTTTTTAAGGATTTTTTTTGATGGGTTGTGTCTTGGCTTGTTCATGTGTGCCTTTAAAACTTAATAGACATTACAAAGCATGATTCCTACGACGGATAGAGTGAGTGACTTTTTTATTGGCTTTTGAAATCATGTACGTAATAATTTCTCCTTTGAGGAAGCTTATTGTAGAGGGCCATTGCGACTTCTTTGTTGATGTGACGGAGGCTTGCTGCCCCTTTGTGTGATAGTATTTCTGCTAGTTTGTTTTTGAAGGTTTCCCAATCCTCGGGTACTTCTGCTTGATTTGTATATTGTAAAGCTGTGGCTGTTCTCCAGAAAAGTTCTCTATAGAGAGCGTAGTGTTTTTCTTTTACTGTGAGGTTTCCAATAGTACTGCTGATGATGCTATCATCCGGAAAATCTTGGCAACTAGTGCTTAACGCGCAAGCAAAAGCTTCATTGAAATATATATTGGTAATTGGATTTAGTAGCTCAAATTTTTGGTCATTGGGAAGATCGATGTTTTTGACAGGATGAATATTTCCTGAACTTGCTTCGTTCCATCCAAAGTTTTTTTCTGCCCATGTGTGAGTTGATTCATGAGTAATGCCTATTGCTTTTCTTTGTTCTACGCTGACTCTTTCGGGACTAAAGACTTCAGTATTTCCTTCTTTGTTTAAGGTTTTTGAGATTTCTTTGTCTTTTTTAGAAATTTTATTTTTACGCTTGAATTTCATAAGGATAGCGTTAACGCCATATATCATTCTTGCCTCTGCTCTTCCTTTGTACTTTTCTGAGATATTAGTGATCCATATATTGTGTTTGATCTTTTCACCATTTGGTAGTGTTATGTTCACGTTGCTCTTTGTAGGCTTCTCGATTTCTTGAAGAATCAGTTTTTTTGGTTTTCTATGTTCAACACATAATACATAAGCTTTATCACCTGTCATTAATAAAGGATTTAATATATTAGCCAGGGTGTTAGCGTTGATTCTTCCCTGTTTGTGGAGATGCATGCTCTTCAATTTTCTGAAAACTTCTAAATTTAAGAGTTCGTGACAAAGGGGTATGAATGTTTCTCTGCTGATGCTTACGGCTTCAAAGGGCTTCAGATGCTGAAGTATCACTTCCATGATTTCTTTTCTCTCTTCTTCTGAAACTTCTGGATAGTATGCTTCCTCTTTGAGGTCTGTTATGGATATATTCGGATTTGTAAGAGAAGAGTTTTTTTGTGCTTTTGTTTCTTTTTGATGATTGCTTTTGTTTTCTGATGGGAATAATACAGACCCGATAGCAGTTATTCCTCCAATTGTTATTAATGTTATTATGGCATTTCTGATTATATTCCCTCTTTTGGGGATTTGATCAAAATTCTTTTCTTTTTGAGATTCTGGGTTTTGAGCTCGGAAATGGCCACAATCTTTGCAAGGACAGCTAGCGATAGTCAGTCGTTCTTTGTTTTTTTTAGGCTTTGTCGTAGGGCAGGGATTTTCGTAAGTTTTCCCTTGGTATTTCTTGAGGATTTTTTTTGATGGGCTGTGTTGGGGTTTGTTCATGTGAACTTAGATAAAATTTAGCTGAAATGTTAACCCTGTTTTACAGTTTTGTCAATACTTATTAGCCTTTTTTTCTCTTATTAGAGCGCTTTTACTCTATTTATATATTTTTTTATTTTTTTGTTATACAAAAATAACTGCTTTTTAACGGTTAAGATTTCGCTACATACATGTTTACTTCTGTCCTTTCTTTGTACTCACTGTGAAAAGCCCAATCGTTCCCTTTGTTGTATCTATATAGATGATATGAGAGGGCTTCATGCTCAACAGGGTGGGGTTGAGAAAGAGAGTGAGTGTTTCTAGACTTACTGGGACCTTATCTTCGGGGTTCCTTCGGTATTTGTTGAGGATATTGTGAAAACTTTGCTTTGCTAAGAGATCTCTGCCAAGTGCCATGAAGAGCTCTTCACTTATGAGTTCTTCTTTATTCACTTGTAGGTGTTTTGTGATGATGGAAAGGAGTTCGCCTGCTTTTATGGGATCTTCTTCGCGATATTGACCTATTTTATTAAATGCTGAGGAAAAATTGTTCTTTTCTGAAGAAGAGAGGGGACTTTGCTGTTTTGTTTCTTCATTGCTTGCTGAAGCGCTATTTCCTATTTTTTTTGAAGAAAAGAATAAAATAGTGCCTATTATGAGTGTCGCTAAGAGAGCGTTCCTGGTGATAGTTCTTCTGTAGAGAGTAGGCGATAAGGTAATGCTTGATTCTTCTTCTTTTGTGGTACTGGGGCTTTTTCTTCTGTTCTCCGCTTTGTTGTGGGGGTTTTTCATATGCTTTTACTTATTATTATTTTATAATGTTTTTTTATTAAGTCAATATTATCTAAGCTTACTTTTTCACTTTGTCTTGCCACTTTTGCACTTGTTGCGTAAAATTCATAGGCTTTGTGTTCGGTAACCTCTTTTTTAGTGGCCAAACAAGAAAATATTCGGGCGAATGGTGTGGTTGTTACAGCCCTACCAAATGCTCATTTCATTGTAAGGATCACAGATGAAGGTTTCGAAGGCCATGAGGTCAATGCACATATCTCAGGGAAGATGCGCTTGAATTATATCAAGATCCTTCCAGGGGATGACGTGATCATTGAACTCACCCCTTTTGATCTCACCAAAGGACGGATCGTCTATAGAGGTAAAGAGAAGAAGGTTGCAACTGATGAAGTTGCAGAGGTTTCTCCAGCAGACACAGATACATCTTCAACAGAAGACGCCACTGATCCAGAAGTTTCACCTGAAGCATCTGAGGAGGCCGCTTCAGAGGAGTGATACTCTTATTTATATTTTCTCTTTTCTAGACTCTTTTTTACGACTATGAAAGTACGTGCATCAGTTAAACCGATCTGTGAGTATTGCCAAGTAATTATCCGACGTGGGTCTATCCGACGTGGAAGACGTTTGGTAAAAAAACCTATCCGAAGGGTTATCTGTCCTCGTAATAAGAGACATAAGCAACGCCAGGGCTAAATCTGGCGTAATGACCAATGGATCAAATCACAATTTACAAAGAAAATAATAATTTATTGCCTCAAGCTTCTCGCTTCAGGCCTCAAGCCATCAATTAAACAACTAACAACCATTCTCTATGGCTCGTATAGCAGGTGTAAACCTTCCCAACGAAAAACAACTCTGGATCGCTCTGACCTATATATATGGTATCGGGAGATCATTGAGTAAAGTAATCCTCGATGAGGCTAAGGTAGACCCTTTCTTAAAAGCTAAAGAACTGACAGTTGATCAAGAGAACGCAATCCGTAAGGTCCTAGAAGGGCTTATGGTTGAAGGTGATCTACGACGTAAACTACAACTCGATGTGAAACGTCTTCAAGAAATTGGTTCTTATAGAGGATATCGACACCGACGAAGACTGCCTGCACGTGGACAACGTACAAAAACAAATGCTCGTACTAAACGTGGTGCTAAACGAACTGTTGCCAACAAGAAGATCGAAGGTAAATAGACCTTTGCTTATCAAATTTTAATTTTCAATTTTCACTTATAAATAGCTATGGCTGAAAAGAAATCCACAAAGAAGAAAGTCAAAAGAACCGTCCATGATGGGGCGATCTATATTATGGCTGGATTCAATAATACTTTGCTCACAGCTACTGATACCAGTGGTAATGTACTCGCACGGAGTAGTGCTGGAGGGAGTGGATTTAAAGGAACAAAAAAATCAACGCCTTATGCAGCTCAAGTAGCTGCTGAAAAGCTTGCTGAAAAACTAGAAGCTTACGGAGTTGAAAATGTCAGCGTTTACGTTAAAGGTGTAGGACCTGGGAGAGAGCAAGGGATTCGAGGTTTGGCAAAAAGTTTTAACATTGACGTGATTGTAGACCGTACTGGTTTACCTCACAATGGATGTCGTCCTAAAAAGCGGCGGCGCGTATAGCTTACTGAAGGTCCAATTTCTAAGTATTAAGGGCCAAAGAAGAGCAGTTAATATTATCAATTACCAATTATCAAATAATTCATGGGTAGATACACAGGAGCAAAAGCACGATTATGTCGACGTGAAGGAGTAAATCTTTTTGGTCGACCTAAGTACGAAAAAATACTTGAACGACGTCCTGGTCCTCCAGGAGAACAACGTGGTCGTGGAAAGAAATCTGGATATGCTGTGCAACTTCGTGAGAAGCAAAAACTTCGTTTGATGTTTTGTATGACCGAAAAACAATTTAAAAAGTATTTTGATAAGGGTATTAAGATGAAAGGCCTTACGGCTGATAATCTTATGAGACAGCTTGAGCTTCGTCTGGATAATGTTCTCTACCGTTCTGGATATGCTTTGACTCGCATGCAAGCACGTCAAATGGCTTCTCATGGTCATTTCTTGGTCAATGGACGGCGAACCGATGTCCCTTCTTATCAAGTGAGGATTGGTGATAAAATAGAACTTCGACCAAAATTAAAAAATTCAAAACTTTATCCAGCTGTCCTCGAAGAGAACAAATCATATAAAGCATCTAGATGGTTAAAAGTCTCTCCTAAAGATGTGTCAATCGAGGTTTCAGGTGTCCCTACTAGTGATGATTTTGAACAACTGGTAGACTGTCAAAAGATTATTGAGTTCTACTCACGGTAGTTCTTACAAAAGTCTGCAAGTTTTTCAGTTGTTGTTGGAAACTTGCCTGCTTCTCCCTTATCTTCTCCAACAACGCGTAGTCCCTAATTTTCCTTATTATGCACATCATTCAAGCAGAAATTGGTATTCCTCAGGTTTCTATCGACACCTTGGGTGATCACCATGTGCTTGTCACGGTTGGTCCACTTCCACAAGGATATGGAATGACACTTGGAAATGCTCTTCGCAGAGTGCTTTTGTCATCTGTACCAGGTGCAGCCGTGGTTGGAGTAAAGATTGACGGTGTGAAGCACGAATATGCCGCTATCCCAGGCATCAAAGATAGTGTTCTTGATTTCATCTTGAACTTAAAGGGTGTAGTTTTCAGAATGACTTCAAAAGAGCCTGTTTCTGTAGGCTTGAAAGTTACCGGACACTCTGGAGATATTACTGCAGGGATGATTAATTGTCCTACAGGTGTAGAAGTTTTAAACCCTGATTTTGTCATCTCTTCGATTGATAAAAAATCTGCATCACTTGATTGTAAGATTTTCCTTCAAAAAGGTGTCGGATATCAAGCGGTGGATCAAGTGAAAAATACAGATCCTGATCTTATTCTTACAGATGCGATTTATACTCCTATCTCTAAGGTTCGATTCCATGTAGAAAGCACTCGTGTGGGACAAATGACGAATCTTGATAAGCTAGAGCTTGAAATCATTTCTAATGGTTCTTTTGATGCTAGTGAATCTCTCAAATTTGCTTCAGATATACTGACTTCATACTTTGGATACTTCAATACTACAGGTACTCCTGCAGATGCAGAGTTCATGAGTACTGCTCAAGATATCGTTGCAAAGCAACAGGTTGAAGAAGAAAAAGCAACTCGAACAGAATATACTCCTATTGAAATCTTGAATCTTAGTCCACGGACTTTGAATGCTTTGATTAATGGTGGTATCGGGTCTATCGAACAACTTACCACTTGCTCTGATAGTAAGCTTGGTAATCTCCGTGGTTTTGGTAAAAAAGCTATGGATGAAGTGCGAGATGCTCTCGCAAAACGAGGTTTAACTCTTTTTGAAGACTAGACCTTGATTAATTATTAGAAATATTTTACAGTCTGATTCCAATTAGTTCTCAATACTTATGCGACATAGAATAAAAGGTACAAAACTCGGTAGAGCAGCTGACCATAGGAAAGCATTGCTTAGAAACTTAGCTACTTCATTAGCTCTTCATGGGAAAGTGAAAACGACTTCCGTGAAAGCAAAAGCATTGATTTCTTTCTATGAAAAATTGATGACTACTGCCAAAAGAGGCGATGATGTATCAGCTATCCGTTTCGTAAAAAGGCATTTGTTTACTGAGCCAGCACAGAAAGCTTTTATCAAGCGAATGCATGAAGCTACTCAAACGAGTGGATACCTTCGTATGACAAAAGTTGGTTTCCGACCTGGAGATCGCGCTGAAGTGAGTCTTGTAGAATTTGTAAAAGCAGAAAAGTCTTAAGATAACCAATTTTCAAACATATGAAAACGACAACACCTACTCAATTGATGATGGAAGACCGCAAATGGTTTGTGGTAGATGCAGATGGTCAAACACTTGGTCGCTTGGCGACTAAGGTAGCTGATATCATCCGTGGCAAACATAAACCAACATTCACTCCTCATATGGATATGGGTGATCATGTAGTGGTTATCAATGCTGATAAGATACGAGTATCTGGATCAAAAGCTGAACAAAAGTATTACTACTCACACAGTGGTGTACCTGGGCATCTGAAGATGCGGAGTTTGCAAGAGATGATGGAGAAGAAACCTCTTAAAGTTCTTGAGAATGCTATCAGTGGTATGATGCCGAAGAACAAGCTGAGAGCTAAATTTCTCAAAAAGCTTCACCTTTACGAAGGAACTGAGCATACTCATGAAGCGCAAAACCCTGAACCGATGACTGTTTAATTCAATTTCTCATAATTTTTGATTGTATGGCTGACCGAAAGTATCATTACGCAACTGGTAAAAGAAAAACTTCTATTGCTCGTGTACGTCTCTACCCTAATGGAAAAGGTGATGTTATCATCAATGGTAAGCCAGGAAATGAATTTTTTTCTGTGAATACTCACATGGGTACCATTCTAGAACCACTTGAACTCGTAGAGCAAACAGGAAACTTTGATATCGAAGTGATGGTTTCAGGAGGGGGTGTTACTGGACAAGCTGATGCTATCCGTCATGGTATAGCAAAAGGACTTATTGATGTCGATTTAGATTTTCGTAAGACTCTCAAACCAGGAGGTTTTCTTACACGAGACTCTCGTAAGGTAGAGCGTAAGAAACCAGGTAAAAGAAAGGCGAGAAGAAGTCCACAATGGGCTAAGCGTTAGGCCACTTCGTGGAATGACCAATGACCAAATCACAATGTACAAGCGGCTCCGAATATCGGAGTCGTTTTTGTTTGCTCAAAGGGTATGGGGAAGGAGGCGCTCGTTAGACGAAACGTCTCCTTAGACAAGGTGCCCGAGGGCTTCTTGTCATACACGTGATCCTCCCATATACCCCTTTTTGTCTCAGGCCACGACAGCCTTTATTTCCTGCATACTGGCGATCATGGAGGTGATTGCAGCCAGGTGCGTAAGATGAATGGCTAGCTGTTCGAAGCTGGCCCTCTCTCTCGAACCAGGCAGGGCGTCGATCATTTCTGCAGTTTTGGGTCGTTCTTCTTGGATTAGGAGAGGTTTTAGCTTCTCCCAATCGTCGAAGATAGGACCGACGTTCAATGCATCGGTCTCACGACCGTCAACGTTTTTCAGGAGCTCGACTGCTCTGAAGAGACGTTTGGAGGCGTGAATGAAGTTGCTTTTTGCAACGGCAGCGCTCGCTTCGGATACCTTGGTTTTGCTAATCGATGCATAGATTGCATCGATTAGCGGGATTATGGCTTTTTTTAGCCCTTCAATATTCATGGGGTTCTCCGTGCTGTGGTTGACTTTCGAGTTGGCAGATAGCCAAATCACTCAAAAGACAAATGCATATTACTGAATACATCTATTTTGTTAATTAATGACAAGGATTACCGTGATTCACTATCCGCTTCTCCTACTGGTGATCCGTCTTCGAGGTGTTTGAGCACGATCTCTTTTACTGAGGCAGTGCGATCTTTAGGCCATTTGAGGTATCTCCCGATCTTTTCAACCATTTCTGCACCGATCTCAGCGTGATGTGGATAGTTTGATTGTGTGTCTCTTTTCCATAGTCGAGTGATTTTTTCACGCATTCCTTTTATGGAGAAGAGGCGTTTATGTACTGTTTTATTGATGCGTGAGAAGGGTTTACCGACATCATGGAGTAAGGCTGCCCAACGTATCACAGGATCGTTCTCAACGAGCTGTACGGTCTTTTTTGTGTGCTCGAAGAGACTTAATCGATGGTAAGGGGAGTTTTGATCGTAGTGGTATTGGATCCAGATCTCAGGAAGGATGAAACGGAGTAACTCTGTTTGAGCTAGAGCATCTAATCCGCGATGAGGAAAGCGGGAAATAAGGATTTTATCCATTTCACTAGTCCATCTTTCTTTTGAAATATTGAGTATTTTGGAAGCATTTTCAGTTATTTTTTCTTTTGTTTCCGTGCTTGGCACCCAGCTAAATTGAGCAGAGAGACGACAAGCGCGAAGCATACGAAGAGGGTCTTCATTGATCCTGATGGCAGGGTTACCCACGAACTCAATCTTCTCGTCTTTTAGATCGGCATAGCCGCTGAAGGGATCGATGAGTTTTCCTTTGTCATCTACAGCCATGGCATTCACGGTAAAATCTCTACGGGAAAGATCAGCAGTGATATCGTTGACGAACTTTACTTCTGGCTTACGGGAAGGACCATAGGTCTCCGTCCGGAAAGTGGTGATTTCGATCGGAGCATGGGGAATACCTAGTTCTTTGGGAGCTTTGTGATGGTATTTAAAGGCGATGGTTCCAAATTTTTTTCCCATTAAGAGGGGTTTTAGACCCGCTTTTCTTACTGCTTCTTCGATTTCTTCTGGTTGAGCTGGAGTTGTGAAGTCGAGATCATTCTGAGGAATTTCCATGATGTGGTCACGGACAGATCCACCGACAAGGTAGAGTTTGATGCCGAGGAGGTCTTGGAAGTGATGCACGAGTTTGGCGATGGGTTTCATGTCAGTAGGGGGGAGGTCGAATGCTTAGGGCTAATGGCTGATAGCTGATGGCTTTAATGCCAATTATTAGTTGCTAGTTGTTGATTAGTGATTGAGATTTGGCTTTTGTAACTTGTTTCGTATTTCGAATTTTTGATTTGTTATTTTGGCTGTGCAAGCAGTTGATACTGCGTATACCTTGCTTTTAAACGATCAATAATGGCAAAGGCGATGATAGAAGGGATAAGTGTGATGTTTTCTACTTCCATGATCTTATCTTTGATGAAGCGTTCTTCTACATCGATGGTGTAAAGGACTTGGTACATTTCAAAGAGGCCTTTGTCGAGGATCTTCCCGATGCCAGGAATGATTGCGTTAGCTATGCTGTTGTCCATTTGTTCTCGTAATGTCGTCATCTTTTCAGCTGAAAAATCTACCAGATTTTCTACTAAAAGCATTTCTTGAGTGAGATTCATTCGATAGCATTTTTCGAGGATTTGTTGGTAGATTTCTAGTGCTTGATCGCTTCCTTTAAAACTCCGAGCAAATTTCTTCGGCTCAGATGACTCTTTGATTGAACGAGCTTTTCGTTCCTGCGGGAGCAGGTCTGCGAGTGATTCTAGCTCCATATATGCTATACTGTTTACCTATTACTTTGTGAGTATACATGAATTTTTCTGTCATTACGCTCTTTCCTGAGCTTTTCTCGATATTTGCAGAATCTTCACTGATTGGAAGAGCTATTCAAGATGGAAAAGCTGGTCTCGAACTTGTTCATCTGAGAGACTTTGGAGTGGGGAAACATAAACAAGTTGATGACACACCTTATGGTGGTGGAGAGGGGATGTTACTCCAATGTGAACCCGTTTTTTCTGCTTTCGAACATTTGCGTGATAGCACTGGGAATTTTCAATTTTCAGTTTCTAATTTTCAAAAAGAGAGAGAAGATCGGCAAAAAAAGAAGATTCGACATGTCTTTCTTACTCCTCAGGGAGAGCGCTTTAATCAACGGACGGCGGAGCGTTTGAGTGAATATGATGAGATTGTTTTGCTTTGTGGGAGATACGAAGGGGTGGATCAAAGAGTTCGAGATGAGTTGATCGATGAAGAAATTTCTCTTGGAGACTTCGTGCTTACTGGAGGAGAATTGCCCGCTATGGTTTTGATGGATGCGGTTATCCGACTTTTGCCAGGAGTATTAGGCAAAGAAGGGTCTCATCAGTTTGATTCTTTCTCAGAGGCATTTGAAGGAAAGCTTGAGTACCCTCATTATACGAAACCTTCTGAGTTTAGGGGTTTGGAAGTACCGGATGTGTTGTTAAGTGGAAATCATGCGGAGATTGAGAAATGGAGAAGAGCTAATCTGAAATGAATTGGCTCTAATAATTTCAAATTTTCAAATTATCGAATTTTCGGAATCTAAAAGACCTTTCTAAGAAAGTACGATAGATAATAAGAATGCTTCTCACTTCTCACTTCTTATGTTTCAATAGGTTCATTTCTTCATCATTTTCTATGAAACGATTTTCTCCGTTCCTGTTCTCTTTTTTTGTTTCATTGAGCCTTTTTGCTTCCTGCTTTGCTCCGGTGGCATCTGCTCAGAGTGATGTGTATGTGGAGATTGTTTTTGATCTTTCTGGATCTATGGCTGATGAAATGGTGTTAGAAGAGGAGCAAGATCTATTGAGTTTTATCACTCAAGCTTTAGCTAACGAAGAGATTGATGCCTTTGGAGCATTAGATGAGTTTGTCATCCCTGAAATAGAAATTCCTGAATTTGTTGCTCCTGAGATAGAGTCTTTTGATGAGTTAGATGATATAGGTATTGAGTTAAATAATGTTTTAGATGATGTGAATACTCTTGTGCAGCCGATGTATCAGGAGCTTGGATATGTAACGCGTATAGATGTCGCTCGAGAAGCCTTGAGAAAGCATCTGTCTCAGCTCAATCCAAATGTTCAGCTTGCCTTTCGGACTTTTGGGACTTCTTGTGGAGTGAGTGACTTGTTGATTGATTTTGCAGCTGGAAATGCTGATGAGATTATTACAAAAGCTGATAAGCTGCGTCCTTTTGGTGACACCCCTCTTGCTTATGCTATTTCTCAGGCTCGCTTAGACTTGGAAAAGAAGGCTGGCTTTCGTAAAATGATTATCATCACTGATGGTGAAGAGAGTTGTGGTGGTGATATGATTGAAGAAGCGAATAAGTTGAAGGATATTTCCCTTGAAGCTGATTTAATTTATTTCGGAGGTGATGAAATCTACGGGACGGATTTGCAAGAATTTGCAGAAATTGTCGGAGGAAGCTTTGTAAATGCGACCTCTGTTGATGAGTTGAATGATGCTTTGGATGAGAGTTTATCTGAAGCTAGCGGTATCATTTGGTATTACTTGTATCTTTACCGGATACTTTTTCTTCTTTTCCTTGTGATCTTGTATGTGAGATGTAGGAGCTGTTGTCATGGGAAGGGGAAATGGTAAATAATTTTTTGAACTATCACATTTTCAGAATTTTCGAATTTCATTACTGTTTTGACAATCGATAATCAGCAATATCATCTTGATTCTTTTAAAGAAAGGCTCCGTAATGAGGGCTTACTGTATTTGAATATCAAAGTCATCCCGAAGGCTCAGCAGACTCAGCTTGTGGAGCTTATGAAAGGACCGGAGGGAGAAGATATTTTGAAAGTAAAAGTAGCTGCTGTTCCGGAAAAAGGGAAAGCAAATACAGTACTTTGTGAGTATTTTGTAAAGTATTTAGGAGTATCGAAATCTCAAGTATCGGTAGTACGAGGGCAGTCGAGTCAGCGGAAGGTGCTGAAGATCATTACATGATCCCTAAGCTGCTGATGATTCCAGAGCTTAGTCCAGTGACGATTGCACCTGCGATGAGGATACCGATGAAGATGAGACCAAGAGCTTTCCAGAAAGGAATGTTGAAGAGGAAGGCGAGTATGGATCCAGTCCAGCTACCTGTCCCTGGTATAGGAATTCCTACAATAGCTACAAGGGCTACAGAACCCCATTTGTAAAATTTTTCACTGTGTTCTTTTTGGACTTTGCTATAAAACCAATGAATAATGCTTTTTTCTTCTAAGGCAGCTTGATAAGCTTTACTGGCGATTTTAAACATGATGTAAGACCAGAGAGGGACTCCGATCCCGACTGACCAGTACCAGAAATGGTATTTTACTCTGAAGAAATAGAGTAATCCTAAGCCTCCTCCTGTGATGAGTCCAATCAAGAAATAGATGAGACTTATTCTTTTTCCTTTCACGATGACGTCATGAAGCCAGAGAACAGTCGTGTTGATCCTTGGGGCGGCATGGTCGTGTAACCAAGTGGTGATGCGAGGAAGAAACCAGAGTAAAAAGAAATTTGGGACCATGTTTCCTATTACTGCAGCAACATAGATAAACCAGAGAGGTAGCTCTGGGTGTCTTGCAATGAATATAGGAATAGTGGCTCGAAGCTCTGTAACGGGGAGCATAGAGCTGAAAGCGATGGCGAGGAAGAGGTTTAGCGTCATTTTCTGTGGGGCCTTAGCCTGTTAATCGGGCATCAGGATGATTGGAATGAATACGATTTTTACGTTTTTTATAGTACACCTTGCGTTGCTTTTCGGGAAGGAATGGCTGTTGTTAAAGTTTCAAATGAGCTGGTTTCTCGATTGTCAAATTGTGGTGAAGTTGCTATTGTCGATTTATCCATTTGGGATATTTTTTCACTTTTTTTTATGAAATTTCGTTGCTCGCATACTGACCTGAGTCATGCTTTAGACGTTGTCACTCATGTGATCGATTCGAATGTCACGCTACCGGTTTTGAATAATATTCTTTTGCGATGTGAAGGGAAAAAAGTCCATTTTTCAGCTACCAATCTTGAGATGGCTGTGAATTATTGGATGGATGCTGAGATTGTGAATGAAGGAGCTGTGACGGTCCCTGCGAAGTTGTTTTCTGGGTATGTGAATCTTTTGAAAGATAGCCAACTGGAATGTGCTGTTGTAGAGGGACTGACTTTGGCGATGAATTCTGCAGGGTCGAAGACGAAGATTAAATGTATTGCTTCTGAAGAATATCCAACTATTTCTTCGATTGAAGAGATTGTTTCTTTTGAGTTGCAGAGAGAAGGTTTGGCAGAAGCTATTCACCAAGTGAGTTTTGCGGCATCGTCTACTAATACTCGTCCGGTGCTTTCTGGGGTGTATGTAGAAGTTGAAGGGACGACCCTTACTTTGGTGGCGACTGACAGCTTCCGTCTTAGTGAGCGCAAGATGACTCTTGATACACCTGTTGCTCAAGCGATGTCTTGTATTATCCCGACGAGGGCTATATCTGAGTTTGCTCGCTTGTGTTCGAAGAACGATACGGAAAAAGTCACGATTGTTTTAGGGAAAAATCAAGTCCTCTTCCGAGTAGGAGATATTGAGCTCTATTCTCGTTTGATCGAAGGGAACTTCCCAAATTATCGGCAGATACTCCCTCGTAGTTTGAAGACGACTACTACGCTTGATACGAGTGATCAGTCTTTGGCTGTGAAGAGGGTCAATCTTTTTGCACGAGAAAATAATAATAAAGTCGTGTTTGATTTTCAGGCTAATACTCTCACTATTTCTACTCCTGCTACACAAGTCGGGGAAGAAGAAGGACAGTTACCGATTTCTCTTGATGGAGAGCCTGGAAAGATTGCTTTAAACAGTGAGTTTGTCTTGGATATCCTTGGGAATCTTGGTGAAGACCAAGTGGAGTTAGGGATTAACGATAGCACTTCTCCAGCGGTGTTTAAGCCGGTAGGTAAAGACGATTTTGTCCATATCATTATGCCGTTAAAGCTTCAATAAGCAGCGATCTACGGCTTTGAAAAGATCATTTTCTTCCTCATGTACCTGTAGTACACTGCGGGTAAAATAATCTTTTCGCCTTGTATCTCACTACTTCTTGAACCTTTATGCTATGAAATATAAGATTTACCACAATCCTCGTTGTCGAAAATCTCGAGAGGCTTTGCAGTTACTTCAAGAGAAAGGTATCGAACCTGAAATAGTTTTGTATTTGGAAAATCCACCTTTGGCAGCTGAAATCCGTGAAATGGGTGAAATGATGGGCAAGTGCCCTGCTGAGTTTATCCGTAAGGGTGAAACGGTGTATAAAGAGATGATTAAGGGTAAGGATTTGGATGATAAATCACTTTATGACTTGATGGCGAAGCATCCGATACTTATTGAGCGGCCTATTGTAGTGAAAGATGCTAAAGAAGCAGTTTTGGGGAGGCCTCCGGAGGAGGTGTTGGAGTTGTTGTAAAAAAAGATTACATTTAGATGAAGTCTGGAGCTGTTTTCAGTGAATGTTTTGTAAGTTCCGGTATATATGGGATATGAATATCCTTGCAGGTTATCCAGATCGGAAGAGAAATCGTATGAAAGGATATGATTATCGATCACGAGAGTTTTATTTCGTGACTATTTGTACTAAAAATATGTGGGAGTATTTTGGGATTGTTCGAAATAATGTCATTTGTTTGAATAATTTGGGTGCTGTGGTAGCACAGCAATGGATGTGGTTGGAGAGGCAATATTCGGATATATCTTTAGATGCTTGGTGTATTATGCCCAATCATTTTCATGGGATTGTTGGGGTTGGGGTGGAATTGCAGGATTCGGTTGGAGGGGGTAGGGACAGGTCGCGACCTGTCCGTACGGAGGGGAAATCATTATCTGGATATATAGGGGCATTTAAAACCACATCATCGAAAATCATTCGGCGTGATTTTTCCCCTGATTTTTGTTGGCACCGATCATTTCATGATCGGATTATTCGTAATGAATCTGAATTGAATCGAATTCGGCAGTATATCTGGGATAATCCAAGCAAGTGGCACTGTAATCGTAATCGGCCCTAATCCCTTCACAATTTCCCAAAATCCTGTTATTATGGGCTCACTTTAGACAGAAAGGCGTCTTTTAAAGATTTATAGGCGCAACTATTTATTACCGTTTCAGCTTATAAGACCCGATTTTCTTTATGAAAATCGAGGCGTTTGTCAGCGATAGTCGTTTCGTATTTTATGCAGTTTTTCCCAGAGAAAGTACATCAACAACATTCAGATCATTTACTCGAGCATCGACGCTTGACGCTTTCAGGTATAGGAAATCTGAATGCTAAGGCGTACTTCTTATCAGAGATGATGCATCTCACTGATCCTGAGCAACTGAAAAGATCTGAAGATGGTATTCAGACGATGTTTTGGGTGATCGAAGATGTTTCACAGGCTGAAAAAGTAGCGGCCAATTTTCGATTTTGGAGTCGCACTCCGGTAGAAAATTTTACAGTGAAAGATGATGAGACTTTGTCAGATATGGATCAAATGCTTCGTCTGTATCGTATTTTAGATGGAGAGCGGAAGGTGGTGATTATTGATCCAAAGACGATGCTCTCAACATGTCCTACTAAGAAGGATATTGATCATAATACCATATCTCTGAAGGTAGGGGATACTTTTGACAGTATGGAGACGATTAATCAATTGTTAGAGATGGGCTACGATTTCTCTGCTGATGATTTCCTTATGCCAGGGACTTATTGCCAAAGAGGAGGTCTGTTGAATGTGTATGTCCCTACTTTACGGACGCCACTGAAGATAGAGCTTGATGGAGTAAAAATCGAAGGAATCTATGAATATGATCAAGAATCCCAACAGATAGCAAAAAAATATGAAGACATCCAAATTGTTCCACTGAAATGTAATCGTGAAAAGGCTACTTTGTTTGAATTCTTCCAGAAGAACATGATGCTTGTTGAGGATGAGGTCGACGTTTCACCAGATTTTGATGTGGCGATAGCCAAGCTTTTGAAAGGTAAGGATGCAGAAAAAATACCTGCCTTTGTCATGTTTACCGCATTCCCTGAAGATGAAGATAAACACTATTATTATTTGTACTATCTCTCCATCTTGAAGTTTCAAGATGTGCATGATTTTATGAATGATCTGAGAGAAAAACAGCGTGCTTCTTGGAAGGTGATGATTTTTACGAAACATTTAGATGAACTGAAAGGGGTTTTGAAAGAAGAGAAGGTGAGATTTAGTACTCGAGAAAAATTTGATGAGAGTACTTTTCTTCACCTTGAAGATGCTCATGATCTTCCTTATGTCCCGGAATCTTTTCAAAATCCTGACCTTAATATTGCGATACTTACTGATCGTGAGATCTTTGATTTCCGTCAAATACGCCGTAAGGTGACGAAAATACAGAGAAAGGTGAATTTAGAATTCTTACAAAGCCTTAAGGAAGGAGATTTTGTGGTCCATGTTGATCATGGTATTGGTAAATTTACGGGGATTGAGCAACAGCTTTTTGATGGGATGACTCGAGAGTATTTGAAGATTGCTTATGCTGATAATGATAAGCTGTATGTTCCTATTGATCAGGCTGAGAAAGTAAATAAATACGTTGGAGTAGGGAATGCTGAGCCTCGTTTAACGAGACTTGGTTCTACAGAATGGACTACGGTGACGTCTAAAGTGAAGAAGGAATCTGAGAAAATCGCTAAAGAACTGCTCATGTTGTACTCCAAGCGTGAGATGGCTAAGGGATTTACTTTTATGCCTGATGATAATGTCCAAGAGCAGTTTGAAAATACTTTCCCTTATGACGAGACTCCAGGTCAGCTGAGGGCGATCATGGATGTGAAAAAGGATATGGAGAACGCTCGGCCGATGGATCGATTGATCGTCGGGGATGTAGGGTTTGGGAAGACGGAGGTTGCTTTACGGGCTGCTTTTAAGGCAGTGCGATCTGGTAAGCAGGTGGCGGTTATCACACCGATTACTATTCTGACGGATCAACACTTCAAAGAGTTTCAAAAACGTATGAAACCTTTTGGAGTGAAGATCGAGATGTTGTCCCGTTTCCGTACTGCAGCAGAGCAGCGTCAGATTATGCAAGATTTAGCTGATGGTAAACTTGATCTTATCGTGGGAACGCATCGATTACTTCAACCAGATATAATATTTAAAGATCTTGGATTACTGGTGATCGATGAGGAGCAACGTTTCGGGGTGAAACAGAAGGAGAAACTGAAGGAATTACGAGCTTCTGTGGATATCCTCACGCTTACTGCGACTCCTATCCCACGGACCCTTAATATGAGTCTGAATAAATTACGAGATATCACTATCATTACGACTCCGCCGCCTGGTCGATTGCCGATCATTACAGAGGTGAGACGTTTTAGTGAGGTTCTCATCAAAGAGGCGGTAGACCGAGAGATGGCTCGGACTGGGCAAGTCTACTTCCTGCATAATCGAGTACAGACTATCGATGGTATGGCTGAGAAGCTACAGAGTATGTTTCCTGATCTGCGTATTGTCGTCGCCCATGGGAAGCTGAAAGCTCATGAGTTGGAGGAACGGATTATGGCTTTTAAAGCTAAAGAATACGATATATTAGTGTCTTCTACTATTATTGAAAATGGGATAGACCTGCCTAATGCGAATACGATGATCATCAATAATGCTGATCAATTTGGTTTATCTCAGTTGTATCAGTTGAGAGGACGTATCGGTCGTGGACGAGTACAAGCTTATGCGTACTTCCTTTATCATTCTCAAAAACTCAAACCAGATGCGAAACGGAGACTGCGTGCTATCGTAGAAGCGAATGAACTTGGAGCAGGTTTTCAGATTGCTATGCATGATCTAGAGATCCGAGGAGCAGGGGATGTGTTAGGGGTGAGTCAGAGTGGTGCGATTTCTGTAGTTGGAGTGAGTCACTTTGTTCGCTTGCTACAGCAAATGGTGGCTGAACTCAAGGCTGGGAAGGTGGTGACTCAAGAGCTTGAAGATTTAGAAAAAATTACGATTGATTTACCTATTAGTGCCTTTATCCCGGATACGTATATTTCTGAAAGTCGTGAAAAGATTAATGTCTACCAACGTCTTTCTTCGGCTACGCGTTTAGTTGATTTGAAGGAGCTTCTCCAAGAATTCGACGAAGATTACGGCGTCATGCCAGAAGAAGTGAAGAATTTGTTCCGTGTGTTGGAGTTGAAGCTCTTAGCTCGAAATGGAGAAATCGTTGGATTGCGCTCTGTTTCGGATAGGTCAGGGGATAAAGAGCTGGTTTTGACTATGGGGAAGAATATGAGACCTGAGCAGATTATGAAGCTTTTGGAAAAGAATGAAAAATGGCAAATCACAGGGACAACCCTTCGTATCAATATGAAGGAGCTTGGTATTAATTGGATGGAAGGCTTGAAGCTGAGCCTGCAAGCATTGAAGAAGAATACGAAGAAAGTGAAGGTGTCTAAAGAATTGAAGGGGAAGAAGAAAGGTCCAAGTACGAAGGGCCAAGGTCCAAAGGGAGAGGGGAAAGAATGAACGATGGATAATGGTATGGGGATGATAAACAATAGAGAATAATTATGGAAAAATTAGCCTTTGAAAGGTATCAAAAAAATATAGAGTCTGATGGTGGAGTCATGAAGCTTTCTATAGTTAGGGCAGATACTAGGGATGATTTGAAGAAAGTAACAGCATTAGAAAATGAGTGTTTCTTTGAGGAAGTGGAAGGTGATTGTGGATATGTGTATGAACTTCAAGAAGTTTTTGATATGCAGGATTTTAGTGAATTTTATTTAGTGTATGTTGCACGAGAACTCATTGGATACACTTCAATAGCATTTGGTGAACAAGCTAATCCAAAAATTCATACTCAGGAGAAAGATGCTTATTATGCAGGGTCTGTCATAAAGCCCCAATGGAGACGTAAAGGGCTGTCTCAATATATGAATGAAGTGCGTGAAGCCCGTGCAATGCTTTATCAAGCTGAGCGTATTATGACTTGTTTGGTGGCCAATAATGTCACGTCTTTGTCTGCACTGGCGAAGGTAGGGTTTACGATTTCAGATGCTGTTGAAAAAGTTTTTACTCCGAATAAAGTCGTTAATGGAGATCGATTAGTGATGTCTAAGAGTTTGATAAGGCCTTTGGAAGGGTTTTATGGGCTTGAGTCTGAAGTTCAGATTCCTCTTTCTTCAGCAACTGAAGTCTTTTCGGCGGTATCTGAATTATTGAGTCAAAAGGTAGATATCTATCGGCAACATGTGGAAAATGATAGTCTCTACTTGGAATATTATCGGAAATAATTATTTTTACTTTTTGTTATCATGGAAGCTCTTGCGATTATTGGATCGGTAGCGTTGATTCATCTTCTCGCCGTCATGAGCCCTGGCCCTGATTTGATCATGTGTATTCGGAGTGCTCTTTCGTATTCTCGACGAACGGGGATTTGGACGGCTATTGGTTTTGGAGCTGGGATTTCAGTGCATATCCTGTATTCACTTGCAGGTATTGCTTTGATTATTTCTCAATCAATCTTGATCTTTAATGCGATTAAGTACCTGGGCGCGATGTACCTCGTTTATATTGGGATTAAGTCTCTTCTGAGTCGATCTCGTACATCCTTAGATGTTCAAAAAGAGAAGAAAACAGATATTTCTGCTTGGGAAGCCTTTAAGATGGGATTTTTTACGAATGTTCTTAACCCTAAAGCGACTTTGTTTTTCTTAAGCTTGTTTACTCTAGTTCTTTCCCCAGAGACACCATTTTGGATTATGCTTATTGCTAGTCTGGTTATGGTGATTGATACGATTGTTTGGTTTAGCTTAGTGTCGATTTTTCTCACTCAATCAAGAGTACAAAAAGCTTTCGTTAGCTTTGAGGGTTTCTTTAATAAAACTTTCGGAGCTTTGCTTGTTGCTTTAGGGGTGAAGGTGGCGATGATGGAGAAGTAGGATTGGTATAGGCTTAAGGAAGGGAGAAAGAGGAGGGGAGTTTAGAGAGCTTGAAGACCATGATTATTATCCACATACTTCCCAGATGAATTCGAAAAGAGTTTTCATTGTTTGGGCCATGAGAGGACTCTCGATGAGAACAGCGAAATGTTCTTTTTTATGTACTGAGAAATATACGACATACTTTCCGTAGATATGGATATTTCCAGGAAGGTGAAATTTTTTTGGTATAAAGCGACGTTGTCGTAGTTCGTGTGGTTCTGAGCTTATTTTCTTCTTTTTTTCGCTGTGTTTTCCTACTAAGACACGTAGTGGGATGTTTTTTTTGAGTCTCATAGGGATGAAAAATTCATCATCATTTTTTCTGAATGCTTTTTCTTGTAAAAAATCATATGAGGTAAAGAAAAGAAGCTCTTCTTGCTCTTGGAACAAGCTGTGATTGAAAGCTTCAATGACTTGGTCAACTCCTTCAAAAAATTGTACCTTTGGAGCAAGAGCAGTATTATTATAGATATCCTTGAATAAGGGGAGTTCTTTTTTTATGTTTTCTAATCGTTGTTCGGTTCTTTTTTTCTGTTTTTTGAGGTCTACAAGTAAGTGTTTTGGGTGGGTACAGGAGTAGTATTGAGTGTTGCGTTTGTATATCTTTTTTAAGACGGTTCGTTCACATAGCTTGTCTAGTAGACCTCTGGTAGTGCTACGAGGTATTTTTGTGGCCGAGGCTATTTTTGAAGCTGGCATTTCTCCATTTTCTAATAGATAGAGATAGAGCTGACTTTCGTGGTGATTGAACCCGAGTTCTTCTAGGTTTTTAAGGAGATGGATCATAATTTTGTAGTCATATAGTTTTTTGGCGAATTTGACCGCCAGATATGAATACTAGGATGTTTTCTCTATATTTGAAAGGTCTTATTTCTTTACTTTTTCATATGACTCTCCCTACTTGAAAAGATATCGAATCAGCTGCTGAAATTTTTGAACGATATGTTCCTGAAGAAACACCTGTTTTCTGTTCAGAAGAGCTCAATAACAGATTGGGGTGTGATCTGTATTTTAAGATGGAGAATGAAATGCCAATCATGAGAGCATTTAAACTCAGAGGTGCCTTGCATGCTGTCTTAAGCCTTTCTCCTGCGCAATTAGAAAAAGGAGTACTAACACATTCCTCAGGAAACCATGCGCAAGCACTTGCTTACGCCGCTCAGTTAGCAAATACTCGAGCAACTATTGTTATGCCTGAAGGGGCTCCTGAGATGAAAGTGGAGAAAGTCAAAGAACTTGGAGCTTCATTGTTGCGTTGTGCCAATACCCAGGAGTCTAGAGAAGAAACGGCTGCAGAGATAGAAGCTCAAGGAGCTTATTTTATCCACCCTTCAGATAATTGGAAGGTGATTAGTGGTCAGGCTACTGCTACACGTGCTTTACTGGGTCAGGTATTAGGACTGGATGCGATTGTTTGTCCGGTAGGAGGAGGTGGACTTCTGTCAGGAGCTGTCTTAGCGTCTAAATACTATGGAAATAATATTCCTGTTTATGCAGGCGAACCTTTAGGTGCGGATGATGCTTTTCGTTCACTTCAAGAGGGAAAAATATTACGAAATACAGAAGTCGATACTATTGCCGATGGACTGAGAAGTTCCCTTGGTCCTAACACTTTTTCAGTTCTTCAAGGTAATGTTGAACAGATTATTCGAGTAACTGATCTAGAAATAGCTCAAGCGATGTTTGATATCTCTATATCTTTGAAAAGCCTTATTGAACCTTCTTCGGCTGTTGCTTTGGCTGCAATACAAAAAGAGCCTGAACTTTTTAGATCTAAGAAAATTGGAGTCATTTTGACTGGAGGAAACGTGACTGAACAATCAGCTGAAGATATATTTCGTCGGTTTCAGATAATGGGTTTATAAAAAACTCTATATTTATAAGAAAAACCCTAGTAAAAGCCTTTACAAGAGCTGTAAAAATCGATACATTACTTGAGCCTTGGGGCTGTAGCTCAGTTGGCTAGAGCGCCTGCCTTGCACGCAGGAGGTCAGGAGTTCGAGTCTCCTCAGCTCCACCAAGACAATTTAGATCACTGCAAAGAAACTTAGAGACGAGAAGCCTGTCCCGAGTGTTTTTTTCGGAGAAAAAGAACCGAAAGGAAGTCTCCTCAGCTCCACCAAGCTTATCAAATTATTCTATTTAAATACTATCAGTTCTTTTGAATTGATAAATTTTTTAAATTTTTTTTGTATGAATACATCCTATAAATTCGTTGCTGTTTTAAATAAAAAGATTGAGCCTGGAAAGGCTATGAATGCTCTCGCTCATATGACAGCTGGCTTAGTCGGAACTTACGAAGACCATGGAATGATGGATATCATTGCTTATAAAGATAAGGATGGGGGAGCGCATGTGGCTTCGAAGAACCCATTTATCATTTTATCTGCGAAGAATTCAAATAAGCTTCGTAGTTTTCGTGCTGCTCTTATAGAAAAAGGGATCCACTTTGCTTCTTTTACAGATGCTATGACGATAGGGGGTTGGGAAGAGCAAGTAGAGCGTTCGAAGAATACTGCTGAAGAAGACATAGAGTATTATGGTGTTTGTGCTTTTGGATTGGCTGAAGATATCGATCCTCTGACGAGTAAGTTTTCTTTGTGGAGATAGTCTTACCCTGGAGTAGGGAGTATCCGTCCAAATGTAGCCATAACAAGCCCATCCATAGTCCCAGTCACGTAAGCCACTGAGAAGATGATGGTTCCGAAGCCTAGGAGGATGTAAAAAGTATAGGTCCCACCATTTCCAAACCATTTTTCAGCAAAAGCGAAGTTTCCGGAAACGCGCTGGATTTTTTCTCGATAAATAATAATCAAGAGGCCAGCAGCGAAGAGGAGAAGGAAGTAGATGAAGCGCATATTTTAAGGGTTCTAAGGAATATAAAGGGTGTAAGTAATGTCAGGGTTCTAAGGTGTTAGCCGGCGAAGAAGGCGACCCAGTCTTCATCGACGTAATTTCTCAGAAGGTCTATGTTGTTGATATCAGTGTCTTTTTCTAGATACCAGTCATCGGTATCTCGTTCTATAAAATTTGCCCTTAGAAGGGCTTCTTTAAGTCCAGATGAAGGAGTGCTGTTCATTCTAATGATGATAGCCCCATTTTCATCGGAATTGCCTCCTATGACTCCATCAGGGTGTAGTTCTTGGGTACGATCTGGTCCACAAGCGAGAGCTGTGAATATCGAACCTAGTCCTATATCAAAATGTTTATAGGCTGGGTGTACATTTGGATAGTATTCCTCTTCAGCTGTTTTACAGAGTGGATCTTCAGCTGAGATACTGAGTGCAGCCTCAGTTTTGAGGTATTTCTTTTCAAATGTGATGGCTCCTCCTGCACAGGGGCGTTCGCTACAGGTTTCGTATTCGATATATTCTTCATTATCCCAGATGATTTCTTGTGGAGAGCATTCTTCTCCGTCACAGGAGTAGTCCATAGGGATATTGTATTTGTCTTTTGAAATCATTGCTCCATCTCTGAATGTCAGTATGAAGAGCTTGGTTTTTTCAGGGTAGTCTGAGTTATTGAGATTTACGACTCCAATAGCAAGTTTATCTCCTGTTGGGTTCCATCCGAGGAACTCTATACCGGTGCTATCATTATAGAAAGTCATAAGCTGCTCAGATCTTTCGTATGCGAGATCGTAAAGCTTTAGGGCTGGTGTACCGCTGTTTCTGATATAAGCGGGGATGAGGAGTACTAAACGTCCGTCTACACTCGTGCTAGGCGTTGACATAGGGCATTCTAAGTCGTTTTCTAGCTCTTTGTTGAATGTTTCGTTCTCTGATGGACTGATAAGCTTATAAATCTCACAACCAGAGTCTGAGACCATTAAATCGAGTACTCCTTCCGGACTTTCCATGTTTGCTTCTTCAGGGAAGCTTTCATTTCTCTCTATTGTATTCGTTTCTTTGTTTTCAAGAGCCTCTTTAGGCTCAGGAGTTTCTACTGCTTCTACAGGTTCTGATCCTTGAGGTGTTGTAATTGTTTCCTTATTCGTTTCATTTTGTTGTTTAGATTCTTCTTCGAATTTTTCTTCTTGGACTGTATTTATGTTTTCTGTAGTTGTTTCTTCACTTGTGGTCTCATAGAGATAGTATGCTGAAATACTTATAAAGAGTAGGATTACTATTGTTAACAGCTTTTTCATAGAAAGATTTTAGAAATACTATAAATCTCATAAAGATCATAAGGATCTTAAGCAGCTGCTTCATTGAAGGCAATGTGCTGCGCTTTTCATTCTTTAGAGATATGGTCCTTTTTAAAAAAATTGAGAATTAAAAAAGCCTCAAGGATTTACCTTGAGGCTTTCGTGATCATTTTAGGGTTTTTATAGTCCTGCTGCTGGTAGGCTATCGTATTTATCGTAATCTTCTTGCATGAGTTGTGTGTTGATTTGTTGGTTGAGCTCGATGACTACTCCTACGATGATAATGATACCACCTCCAGACATGAGGAGTTGGATTGTACCAAGGCTCAGGTCTTGGAAGATTCTTTGGAGGAGGATAGGTCCAGCTGCTAGGAATCCAATGAATAGTCCTCCCCAGAGATTGAGTCGGAATGAAACATCGTCGAGATATTTTATTGTTTCTTTCCCTGGACGTACTCCTGGGATGTATCCACCACGTTTTTGGATGTTTTCTGCTACTTCCTCTGGGTTAAATGTCACAGACACATAGAAGTATGTGAAAGCCATTACAAAGATGAAGAGAGAAAGGATGTACACTCCGCTGAGCTGTTGTCCGCCAAAGTTTGTAATGATCCAGTCAGCTACAGGGTGACCTTGGAAGAACTGAGCGATCAAGGTAGGGAAGGTAATCATAGAGAAGGCAAAGATGATTGGAATCATCCCAGCTTGATTGACTCGGATCGGCAGAGCACTTTTGGTGACGGCTTTTGTTCCTGAACCACCGTATGTGATAGGAATATTTCGGTATGCTGCAGTCACAAGTACTACCAGCATGACAAGGAGTAGGGTAATGATAGTCATGATGATAAACGGTAGGTACTTGCTTTCATCGAAAGAAGCTAATCCTAGAGTTTGTCCAATGATACCTGGTACAGAAGAGACTATAGAGGCGAAGATGATCATTGAGATACCATTTGTGATTCCTTTTTCTGTCATGACTTCACCGAGCCACATGATAAAGATTGTCCCAGCAGTGATACTGAGCATCAGTGGTATGATAGCTATAAATGCCTCTGTCGTAAGACCTCCACTAAGCTCAGGGATAAGTGTAGCCCCTGCTTGCAACGCTGAGCTGTTGAGGAGGATAATCATTCCTAGACTTTGTAGGATAGCCAGAGGAAGGGTAAGGTATCTGGTCCATCTGTTGATTACTCGTTGTCCTTGTTGCCCTTCTTTTTTTAGGTTTTCAAGTTTTGGTATCACGACGGTCATGAGCTGCATGATGATCGAAGCATTGATGTATGGAGATACTCCCATCAGCATGATGGAGAAATTCTCAGCGCTTCCTCCTGTAAATGCAGAGAAAGCTCCCAATACTTGATTTTGAGAGAAGACCGTTTTAATCGCTTCAACGTCGACACCTGGGACAGAGATTGCTGATGCAAGTCTATAGATAAGTACCCCAAAGAGTGTGAAAAGAATCTTATTTCTAAGGCTCTTGTTTTTCCAGATTTGGATTATTTTGTTCATGTAAGGGTGATGGCTAATGGCTAATGGCTATAGCTGATGGCTTGAAGCGCTCTTTGCGAGCTGGGCTATGAGCTATTGGCTATCAGCCTTTTCTGCCTCAGTTCCTTCTTCAGCTGGTTTTTCTGATTTTTTTTCAGATTTCGCTTCTGATTCTGTCATGCTTGAGACAAATTTTCCACCAGCTTTTGTAATTTTATCGATAGCTGATTGGCTGGCTTTCTCTACAGATACCTCGACAGCTTTTGTTATTATACCGTTTCCAAGGATCTTCACAGGGAGATTCTTTTTCTTAATCAATCCAGAAGCTAATAATACATCTTGATTAACTGTTTTTTCACCAAGACTTTCTAAGTCACTTACATTCAGTACTTGGTATTCAACATAATTAGGATTTTTAAATCCACGGTATTTTGGTAGACGTTGGAAGAGTGGGGTTTGTCCACCTTCGAAACCTGCACGGAGTTTCTTACCAGAACGTGATTTTTGACCTTTATGTCCACGTCCACTCGTTTTACCTACACCAGTAGCACGTCCTCTTCCGAGGCGTTTGCTAGCTTTTTTATAACGAGTAAGAGTATTGAGTTTCATATTGAGAGTAAGTAGTTGGTAGTGGATAGTTGGTAGAGGCTAGAAGCTGAAATCTTCAAGCTCACTACTTTTTTTCTGATGTTTCTGCTTTAGGTGTTTCTTCTTTCTTTTCAACTTCTGCTTTAGCAGCTACAGGCTTAGTAGATGCATTTTGCGGACTTGTTTTTTTATTAGGATCTTGTGTTTTTGCTGGTCTTTGTGGTCTTCGATCTTCTTTTTTTGCTTGAGGAGCTTCTTCTGGTTTTACTCGGACAGTGAGCTCTTCTAAAGCTTTCATAGTTGCTTTAGCAAGATTGATACGGTTACTAGAACCCATTCGTTTAGAAAGGATGTTTTTTATCCCAGCGAGTTCGAGTATTTTACGAGTAGAACTTCCAGCTTTAATCCCTGTACCAGGAGATGCTGGTATCATAATGAGATGATTGGCTTTGAATTTTACTTTTACTTCATGTGGAATACTTTCTTTCACGATAGGGACATGAAGGATGTTTTTCTTTGCCTGTGTAACAGCTTTTTGGATTGCACCAGTGACTTCAGTAGATTTTCCAAGACCGATAGCTACTTTTCCTTTTCGATTTCCAATAATGACTGTTGCCCTGAAGCTCAGACGACGTCCACCTTTTACCACACGAGTTACTCGGTCAATTTGAAGTACTTCTTCTTCAAATTCCTTTTTCTCTTTCATCATTCTCTTTCTGTGTTGAGGTTTCTTAGCCATTGTTACTTAGGGGTTACTTAGGGATAATTATTTAGAACTTCAATCCTGCTTCTCGAGCAGCATCGGCTAGAGCTTTTATACGCCCGTGAAACTTATTACCATTTCTGTCGAATACACAGGCTTCAATTTTTGCTTTTTTAGCTGCTTCAGCTAGTGTAGCACCTACTTTTTTTGCTCTTTCAATCTTTGTTCCTTTTTTTTCTTTGATATCGTTTGCAGATGCGATGGTTTTCCCATTGCTATCATCGATCAATTGAGCAGTAATGTTCATGTTTGATCGAGTTACGACTAATCGTGGACGTTGAGCTGTACCAGAGATTTTTGCTCTGATTCTGAGCTTTCTACGGAGACGAGATTGTTCTTTTGAAGATTTCATATGAAAGTATTTGTAGTGGGTAGTTAGGAGTTTTTTTGACTATTTAGCAGCTTTCTTACCTTGCTTCATAGGGACGTATTCATCGACATATCGGACTCCTTTTCCTTTGTAAGGTTCTGGTTTTCGGTATTCTCGGATACGAGCGGCTGTTTCTCCTACGAGTTGTTTATCAATTCCTTGGATGATCATAACATTTTTATTCTCTTCATCTGCAGAGATTGTTATTCCATCAGGGCTCATAAACTCAATGGGATGTGAAAACCCAAGAGAAAGATTGAGTTTTTTACCACTTATATTGAAGCGGTATCCAACTCCTCGTATTTCGAGTTTCTTTTCATAGCCTTTGGTTACTCCTTCTGCCATGTTGTTTATGAGTGCACGAGTAGTACCGTGAAGAGAACGATTCATTTTGCTGTCATCAGGTCGAGTTACGATGACTTGTTTGTCAGTCACTTCGACTTTCATATCAGGATGATGTTCAAAACTGAGTTCACCTTTAGCACCTTTAACGGTTATGTTTCGACCATTTATAGTGATGGTGACTCCAGAAGGTATTTCGATAGGAAGTTTTCCGACTCGGGACATTGTAGAAAGTTTAAAGCGTAAAATTCAAAAATTATAACTAGTAGGCTTCACAGATAAGTTCTCCACCGATGCTTTTTTTACGAGCTTCATCTCCAGTCATAATACCTTGAGAGGTAGAGACGATAGAGAATCCAAAGCCACGTAGCACAGGGAAGAGTTCTTCAGCTTTTTTGTAGATCCTTTGACCAGGTTTCGAAATTCTTTTAAGCGTCACTTTTTTTCCTTGAATCAAAGAAATGTTGATAGCTTTTTGTGGACCTTCTTGATCAACTTCTTTGAAGTCCTTGATAAGCTCGTTGTCCTTCATTACTTGGAGGATGAGCTTCTTCATTTTCGAAGAAGGGATAGAAGTTGATTCGTGACGGGCCATGCTTGCATTTCGAATTCTCGTTAGGAGATCTGCAATAGGGTCTGTGTGCATGTTTGAAAGGTTTTAATTACTAATGAAGAGTTTTATTTTACCAAGATGACTTACGAAGTCCCATGATCATATCTTGAGATGCCAATTGTCGAATGCAGATACGGCACATATCAAATTTTCTGATATATCCACGAGGTCTTCCGCAATTGTTACAACGATTGTAGACTCGAGTAGGAAACTTAGGTTTTCTACCAGCTTTTATTGCTTCGAGATATTTACGTTGTCTCTTTTGAGCTTTGACAATGAGAGAAGTTTTGGCCATGTGACTAAGTGAGTATAAGAGGTATAAGATTATGCAGGGACTTCGGCAGCAGTTTCAGTAGGAGCTTCTGTTTCTTTGTTTGTTTCTTGTTTAGGAGCTTTTTTGAAAGGGAAATTGAGTGCTTTTAAGAGTGCTCTCGCCTCGTCGTCTGTTTTTGCGTTTGTGACGATACTTATGCTCATCCCATGTACAAGACTCAGGTCATCTGGATTGATTTCTGGGAAGATACTACAATCTTTGATTCCAATACTGTAGTTACCGTTTCCATCGAAAGCTTTTTCACTAAATCCTTGGAAGTCACGGATACGTGGGAATGCTACATTTATCATTCGGTTGTAGAAACCGAGCATTTTCTTTCTTCGGAGTGTCGTCATGATTCCGTTTGGAGTTCCTTCACGAAGTTTGAAATTAGAAATCGCTTTTTTTGCCATCTTTACTACAGGGCGTTGCCCAGTGATGGAAGCAACATTGTCTTCAATAGTACTGTAATCTTTACTGGTTTTCATCCTTGATCCAATCCCCACGTTAATGACGATTTTTTGGATTTTTGGTACAGCCATGCTGTTGCTGATACCAAGTTCCTTTTGGATCTTAGGAATTACGACCTCATTGATATGTTTTACGAAATCTTTCATCTCAGCTGTTGTGAGTTAGGGAGTAGCTGTAAATTATGCGAGTGGTTCACCACTGACTTTTGCGAATCTTTCTTTTTTTCCTGTTTTAAGTGTTTTGTAACCGACACGTGATCTTTTGTTTGTCTTAGGACATAGGATCATCACGTTTGATGCATCGATGCTTGATTCACGTTCTATCTTCTGTCCAGGACCATTGAATCCTTTTTTTACATGTCTGGTTTGAAGGTTTACTTTTTCCACGACGACACGATTTTTCTCTTCGTTCGTTTTGAGGACTTTTCCAGTTGTCCCTTTGTTCTTTCCAGAGATGACGATGACATTGTCTCCAACTTTGATTTTCATGGTTCTAGTAACTAGTGAGTAGTAAATAGTCTTAAACGACTTCAGGGGCAAGCGAGATAATCTTTTGATATTTTTTTTCTCTGAGCTCCCTAGCAATAGGTCCGAATACACGAGTTCCTTTTGGATTTCCTTCTGCATCGACTATTACCACAGCGTTATCATCGAATCTGATTGCAGATCCATCTTTTCTTCGGATGGTTCTTCGAGTTCTTACCACGACGGCTTTCTGGATAGATTTACGTTTTACAGTACCTCTTGGAGAAGCAGACTTGATAGAAACGATGACGATGTCTCCTACGCGAGCGTAACGGCGTTTAGATCCACCTGGGACTTTGATAACATAAGCTATTTTAGCTCCAGTATTGTCAGCGACGATTGCGATTGATTCTTGTTGTAGCATTTTTGCTAGTAGTGAATAGAAGTTTTAAAGTATTTTCTTGGGAGTGAAGCGTATTTTAGCTTTCTTTTAGGATTGTTTCATTTTTTTCTTCAGCGACTTTTTTACCATTTACTTCGAGGATAGTCCATCGCTTTGTTTTTGAGAGGGGACGACTTTCTTTGATTGTTGCTTCATCTCCTTCTTGGGCTATCTCGTTTTCATCGTGAGCAGTGAAAGTCTTAGTAGTACGGAATTTTTTCTTGTATTTAGCGTGCTGCTTGTAGGTGTGCACAGTTACAACAATGGTTTTAGCCATTTTTGTAGAGGTAACGATACCTGTTTTCGTTCGCATTGACATGAAAAGGGGAGGGTTAGTGTTTGAGGACTGCTTAAGCTGCTACTGAAGCTTCGCTTTTTCTAAGACTGATAAATGTTTTGATAGCGGCGATGTATCGCCGAGTTTTTTTCTTTTGGGTAGTGTCTTTTAGATCACCTTGCTCGTGTTCGAAGCTGATACCGTCTAGGTATTTCCTAGCTGCAGCTATCTCTTTATTGAGAGCTTTTTCATCCATACTTTTGAGTTCTTGGTCTTCTTTGAAGGTCATGAGGGGGAATTAAGGTCCAATTATTAAGGGCCAAGGGCCAAAGGGGAATTATCTGATAGGTGGCTTAGCGAATCGACAGATTACTGGAAGTTTTTGAGCAGCAAGTTCGAAGGCTTTTCTTGCAGATTTTTCGTCTACTCCAGAGATTTCAAAGATAATTGTCCCTGGCTTGATAGCTGCTACATAATATTCTACTGATCCTTTACCAGATCCCATAGGGACTTCTGCAGACTTTTGAGTAATAGGTTTGTGTGGGAATGGTCGGATCCAGATTTTCCCTCCACGCTTTGTAAATCGAGTCATTGCTCGACGAGCTGCTTCTATTTGTCTAGACGTGAGTTCAGCTTTTCCTAGAGCTTTGAGTCCAAACTCTCCAAATGCTACTTGTCCACCAGTATAGGCTTTTCCTTTTAGACCATTTCTATTTCGGTGAAGTCTTCGGTATTTTTGCTTCTTAGGTACGAGCATGAGAGTTGTAAATGTTTAAGTGTATTTTTCTCTTAGGAGAGAGTTGAATATAAGGATACTTACTGAGTTATTAGTTGATTTTGTCATTTTTATAGACATTTCCTTTGTAAATCCAAACTTTGATACCAATAGCTCCGTATGTCGTTGAGGCAGTTGCTCGAGAGTAATCAATATCTGCTCGGAATGTATGTAGAGGAATGTTTCCTTGTTTGAAGAATTCTCCACGAGCGATATCAACACCATTCAAACGTCCTCCTACATAAATCTTTACTCCGATAGCTCCAGCATCGATGGCCTTTTGTACGGCTTGTTTTGATGCTCTTCGGTATGAGATACGACGTTCGACTTGGCTTGCAATGCTTTCTCCAACGATACGTGCATCTAAGTCAGGTTTTTTTATCTCTTGGATGTTGATTTCAATGTGTTCTCCAAATTTTGCGCTGAGTTTTTTCTTAAGAGTATCGATCTTATCTCCTTGTTTTCCAATGATTATTCCAGGCTTTGAGGTGTGGATGATTACAGTAAGGTTTTTGTTTGAACGTTGGATCTCTATTTTTGAAAGTCCTGCATTCGGAAGCATTTTATTAATCTGCTTTCTGAGCTCTATATCTCTTACCACAAGCTGAGTGTATTTTCTCTTTCGAGCGAACCATTTCCCAGGCCAGTTGTGAGTGATTTGTAATCGGATCGATTTAGGGCTTACTTTTTGTCCCATAGAGTGGGTTAGAGTTAGATATTACTAGTTATTACTTGCTTTCTTCTTTTTTTGGAGTTGCTTTCTCTTTAGCTTTTTCAGTTGTTTTTTTAGTAGCTTCTTTTTCTACTTTAGCTTTAGGAGATGTTTTTTTCTTTGCTTCTTTGACTGCTACGGGTGTCTCAATTTCTTCTTCGATACCTACTTCAACAGTGACATGACTGTTCCTTTTTAAGATAGGATGGTAACGACCTCTTGATACTGGAATACCTCTCTTGTATGTCATTCCTTTCGTTACGAGAATGCTCTTGATTATGAGGTTTTCTTTCTTCTGTTTGAAGTTATTTGTTGCGTTTGAAACAGCAGAATGGAGTACTTTGTAGAGAAGCTCTGCTCCTTTTTTGGGAGTAAACTTTAGTTGATCTAAAGCTTCCTGAGCTTTTTTCTTTCGGACTAAACCTGCGATGAGATTCATCTTTTTTGGAGATATCCGAGCGTTTTTTAGAGAAGCTTTCATATGCTAGATTCTAGTGATTAGTGGAGATTATTTCTTTTGTGGATGACCTTTGAATTTACGAGTTGGAGCAAACTCTCCAAGCTTGTGACCTACCATGTTTTCGCTTACAAACACAGGAATGTGCTGCTTACCGTTGTGGACAGCGAATGTATGCCCTACAAACTCTGGAGAAATATCAGATCGACGAGCCCAAGTTTTAATAACTTTTTTTTGCCCAGCAAGTTGAGTTATTTTCTTGAGCAGTTTTGGGTCTACGTAAGGGCCTTTTTTTGAAGATCTAGACATATTGAGAGTGAGTAGTGAGTAGTTTGTAATGACGTTTTAAACGCCAATGAATGATTTATTTGATGTTGAGTTTCCCTTTTCTTGTACGGATGATGAATTTGTTTGTATCCTTTCTCTTGCGAGTCTTAGGTCCGAGAGCAGGGAGACCCCAAGGAGTCTTAGGATGTTTCATACCGATAGGAGAGCCTCCTTCACCACCACCATGAGGATGATCGTTTGGATTCATAGCCTTACCTCGTACTTGTGGACGACGTCCTTTGTGACGATTTCTCCCAGCTTTACCAATATTAATGAGGCTGTGGTCGATGTTTGAAACTCTTCCGACGGAAGCAAGACATGTTTTTGGAACAATACGGACTTCTTTAGAGGGCATTTGTACTTGGACATAGTTATCATCCATACCGATGATCTTTGCAGACGATCCGGCTGATCGCACAGCTTGACCACCTCGATCATGTTGAAGCTCGACGTTGTAGATATCAAATCCTACTGGAATGTATTGAAGTTGCATTCTGTTTCCTGTTTTGATTTTGGTCTTTTCTGCGGTCATGATCTCATCTCCAACTTTGATACCTGCAGGTGCTATATGGTAACACTTGTCTCCATTTTTATAAACGACGAGCATAATATAAGCAGTCCGTACTGGATCGTACTCTACTGATGCTACTGCTCCAGCAATGTTGTGATTTTTGATTCTTTTGAAATCTACTGAACGATACTTTTTCATCGCTCCTCCACCTCTGTGTCGACAAGTAATGGTTCCTCGATTGTTTCTTCCAGCTTTTTTCGTGAGACGTTTAGTGAGTTTCTTGAGTGGCTTAGAAGTTGTTAGCTCTTCGAAGCTATAACCGCTCATTTGGCGTCTTGATGGAGTTGTTGGCTTGTATTTTTTGAGGGCCATTTTAAGAGTGAGTAGTGAGTGAGTAGTAATACTTTCGCTATATGCGAATGATTAATGAGTTTATTTTTTTGTCTTGGTCATGTTGATTTTCTGTTTCTTGTCTTTGAGTGTTACTCGTGCGATCTTTCCTTGAGCTCTTTTAGTGTGAGTTCGAGATTTCCCTAGACGTCGAATTTTTTTACGGACGTTGGTTGTATTTACTGATTCTACCTCGACATCAAAGAGTTGTTTGATCGCTTGCTTGATCTCAATCTTGTTTGCATCATTGCAGACAAGGAATGTCCAAATCCCTTTATCTTGGTCTTGGTAACTTTTTTCAGTAGTAATCGCTTTTTTTATGATGACTCGAGCCATAGGAGAAGGAGTATAAGGATCTTAAGGACCGTAAGGAATAGATAAGGTTATTTTTTTGAGAGGAATGTTTCCTCAGCTTTTTGTAATGCGTCTCCGACAAACATCATCCGGTCGTACTTGAGACAATCTGCGATGTTGAGATAGTTTGCTAGTATTGTTTTTGTGTTTGTCAGGTTTTTAGCTGATTTTTCCAGAACTGGGTTTTTTTCAGAAAGGATGATTAACACGTTTTTACTGTCTTTCATTGGTGCTAGTTTTTCTAGCATTGCTGCGAAAGGTTTTGTTTTCATCTCCCCTTCATAGTTTTCGAGGCAGAAAATAGCATTTTCTTTAGCTTTGATGCTCAGTGCTGAGAAGAGAGCTTTACGTCGTTGTTTGCGAGGCATGTCAGTCTTCCAGTTTCTGTCTGATCGTGGACCGAAAGTTACTCCTCCAGAACGGAAGAGATTAGCACTTTTAGCTCCATGACGAGCTCCTCCAGTTCCTTTTTGTCGGTAGATCTTTCGAGTAGAACATTTCACTTCTCCTCTTGTTTTTGTGTGAGCATTCCCGAGACGAGCATTGTCTCTTTGTCGATTGAAAGCTTGAGTGATCAAAATTTTACTTGGGTTTACTCCGAAGATTGCTTCGTTAGCATCAATTGTTCCTTTTTTTTCACCGGCTTGTGTGTAGAGATCGAATTTCATAATTTTGGGTTGTAGCTTGTAGGGGAGTAGAGGCTAGATTTAGAAGTTGATAATGATACTGTTTCCTTTTGCTCCTGGGATAGCTCCCTTGAGAGCGAGGAGTTTGTTTGCTTGGTCAACTTTTATGACCTCTATCTTGTGTCGTGTTTGGAAGGTGTTTCCGTACTGACCTGGCATTTTCTTCCCTTTTTTGATGCGTCCAGGTTTTGCACAAGCTCCTACTGATCCTGTTAGTCTTTTCCCTTGCTTAGATTTCCCGGCATGTCCGTGAGAACCTGGTTGAGATCTAAAGTTATGTCTTTTGATTGCACCGGAGAAACCATGTCCTTTTGTCTTAGCAGTGATGCTGACTTGTGCTACGTCAGAGAAGATACTGATATCTACTATGGCGTCTTTTTCCAAGGCTTCTTCGAATTTGAATTCTTTTGACATTCGAAATTTCTTGGTCTTTGTTGGCTTTTTTAAGGCTTCAATACCAAGAACAACGGCGTCATAGCCGTCCTTTTCAGTAGTTTTCACATCAGTGACTACTGCATCAGGCACGGATATCACTGTGACGGGTACTACTGCACCGTCTTCTTGGATCACTCGTGTCATTCCGATTTTTTTGCCTACGATTCCAGGCATAGTTTTGGTGGTTATTGGTTTATAGGACTGGTTGGGCTCTTCCCGATGGCTTAGCAAGGGGTCAAATGAACCGCCAGTTCTTCCTCTTTTCTCTATAAAGAGTGAGAGAAGAAACATGACCTTTTTTAGAGGCCAAGACAATCTATCAACCTTGTGCAAAGCCGTCAAGCTTAAAAGAAGACTTTTTTTGAAATCCTTATTCTTTTCCCTTTATTTCTCTTTATTTGCTTAAAATCACGTTTTTTAGGACTCACATTGCATTTTTAAAAAAACGCCCCAGTAAGCTGGAGCGTTCTTCTTTATTTTAGTTATGTCTTATTTCTTACACATTCCTCCGCAACATTTGTTCCAAGAGAAGAGTTTCCATAGAGCAGCAATACCTACGAGGATATAAACGACCCATTCTACTTGAGGCCAAGATCCTAGAAGCATGTTGACTACATTGTAGTTAGCTCCCATGAAACCTCCGATACCGACGAGCCCCCAGTTGAGACCTCCGACGATAAGAAGGATTTTAAAGATGCATCCTGCGACGCAACAAGTTCCTTTTTCCATGTGATATGACTAAAAAAAATAAAAAGCCCCTGAAGAGGGGCGGGAGAATTATTTACTGCATTTTCCAAACATTGTAAGACCGTGTACAGCAGCAAGACCTACGAGGATGTATACCACCCATTCTACTTGAGGCCATGATCCGAGGAGCATGTTGACTACATTATAGTTGGCACCCATGAAACCTCCGATACCGACGAGTCCCCAGTTGAGACCTCCAACGACCATAAGGATACAAGAGAGCATACTGAGTGGACCACATGATTCTTTAGACATGATAGAAAAGTAAAAAAATAGAATACTTAGCTTTATTGTATAAGAAATGAGTTCACCGGCAAAGGTTTTTGCCTTTCTGTTACCAATAACTCTAGGATTTTTGTTATTTTTTTAGTCTTTATTACGCTTATATTAGCCAATTTCTTTCGTTTTTGGCTGAGCTTGATTTTAAAAGGTAATTAGTGGGTAGTATGTAGAAGAGGGGGTTGCTTGTAGCTTGAAGCGAATATAGGTCGAGAGTCGAGGGTCGAGAGTCGAGGGTTTAGAGTTAAAGTGTTTTGATTTTTTACTGTGCTCGGTGAGGAATGCATTCTCGCTTTCAAATGTTATAGCATCATTGTTTCTTATTTATAGTTTATCGTTTATTGTTTCCATGATTTTTTTAACTTCTTTTATGAAAACTATTATTTCTACTGATAAAGCTCCTAAAGCGGTTGGTCCTTATAGTCAGGCTGTCCAAGCTGGTCATTTGCTATTTTGTTCTGGTCAGATTCCGATTGATCCGGTGACGAATGAACTGATCTCAGGGGGAGTGGAGAAACAAACTCAAAGAGTGATGGAAAACCTTCAAGAAGTTTTGGAGGCGGCAGGATCTTCACTTGAGCAGGTTTTGAAAGCGACTATCTATGTCACTGATATGAATACTTACTCGCTTGTGAATGAAGTTTATGGTTCTTTTTTTGATAAAGAGAAAGCGCCTGCTAGAGAGTGTGTGGAGGTCTCTCGTTTACCTAAAGATGTATTGGTGGAGGTGAGTGTGATTGCGGTGGTGGAGTGATGAGGGATATAAAGGTCCAAAAGAATGCTTCGTGATTGATGTTACGCAGAGGTCCTCTGAGCCCTTCTCTTAGGGCTTTTTTTGAGTAAGATTAGAGTCATCTTATTCATTATGTATTTTATGGAAGTATTTAAGGAGGATAACGAGTATAGGGAGGATGAAGAGTATAACGAGTATAACGAGGATAAGGAGGATGAAGAGGATTGGGAGGATGGGGAGGAAAAAGGGTCAAAGGGGGAAGAAGGTCCAGGGGCTAAGGTCCAAGGTCCAAAGGGGGAAGAAGAATTATCGAATGATCAATTTTTGGAATTTGGAAACATTGATCAGATTTATCGTGAACCAAATGCCTGGGAAGTGTTTGAGAAGGCGATTGAGTTGCAGGGAAAGAAGAAGTATCGGGAGGCTCGGGATATGCTCAGTGATATGCTTGAAGATGATGATTTGGAGATTCCTGAGCATTTGCAGACACAGGGGCTAAGTCTTTTGGCGAGGCTAGAGTACTGGTTGGGAAACTTTTCCAGTGCAGAGCGGATAGCTGCTCAAGTGATTAAAGGGGCGCCTGATTGTTGTAAGGAGTTGGCTTATGAAATCTTAGCGCGTATCTCTATTGATCGTTTTGAGTTTCAGTTGGCAGAGCAGTATGAAGCTCAGCTTTTGCCGAGCTCTACAACCCGTGCCTTGATTCGTTGTTTCATCAATCTCCGTAAAGGGAATACTAAAGGAGCTGAGGCAACGCTTAATGCGCTATCAACTGTTATTGATTCAGATGATCCAGAGTATTTGCTCTATAGGTCTATGTTGGATGTTTTACAAGGAGAACCTCGATCTGCCTTGGCTGGAGCTCGTCAACTTGCTGATTCAGATGGATTAAATCCTTCATTTACTTTGCTTCTTGCAGAAATTTTTGTGGAAGCTGGTTCTACAGCAGAAGCCTCTTCTGTTCTTCGAGGTCTTGAGGGTGTTTCTCCACGTCATCCTGCTATGGCTGTGGTTAAGGCTCAGATAGCTTTTCATAAAGAATACTATGGAGAAACTGAGAATCATGTCAGAGAAGCCCTCCAGCTGAATCCATCTCATCAAAAGATGAGGGCTTTGTTGGTACGACTTCAGGTTCAGTCTGGTAATGATGCAGTTGCTGAGAGGACAGCTCATCAAATGGTCTCAGAGAGTCCTGATTACCCAGAATCTCAAGCAGCTTTGGCTGATGTGTATTATGCCCAAGGACGTTTCACTGAAGCAAGACAAGCTTATGAAGACAGCTTCCTCTGGTCTTCTCGCGACTCAGTACAGGGGCGTTTCCGACAGGCACGGATTGCTATCATTGATGAAGAGTATGATAGAGCGATTCGATTTTTGGAAGAGCTGAAAGAGAAGCCTCTTTATCAAAAGGAGGTACAGGAAGATTTAGAGCTTTGTTATGCATCTTTGGAGGATGATCAGAAGCGGGAAGAAGTTGGGCAAGAGTTTCGATTGAGGTTGTTCTTTGCAAATAGGCAGGGGGAGCTGCTGGAGCTTGTGATGTCTTAAGATATGAAGAAGGATTTAGCTTTTTTAAGAGGGGACAGCTCGAGAGCTATCCGTACAATGTTAGTAGTGAGTAGTTGTTTGAGGTTGGAAGCAGGAAGCTTGGTGAGGGAGTCAAGAGTCGAGGGTTAAGGGCTGATGGCTTGAGGCGAGAAGCATTTCTTTACACTCCTAATACTCCTTACGCTCATCATGCTCCTGTGTTACAATACTGGCCTTGCATAAGCCATTTTATGGATTTTACCAACATCAATCTCGAAGATCATCAATCTTTGGCGCGGACTATCGTCACGGAGGCTGTTGGGAAGACTTTTAAAGATCGGTCTCAGTTTCAGAAATTTCGAAATAAGATCATAAAGAGAGAAAATGGTCGGATTTTTCATAATCTGTATTTTGTGAAGGCTTATGAAGATTTAGTCAAAGAAGGAAAGATTGAGGCGAATGAAGAGTTTCTTCGATTGATCCAAAAACGTCGTATTCGAACTATGAGTGGAGTAGCCCCAGTGACCGTTTTAACCAAGCCCTTTCCTTGTCCGGGAAAGTGTACGTATTGTCCGACCGATGTGCGGATGCCGAAGAGTTATTTGATTAGCCAGCCGGCGGCTCAACGAGGATTTCGGCAGCGTTTTGATCCTTACTCACAGGTGTATGTTCGTCTGAAAGCATTGGAAATGACTGGTCATGAGGTCTCTAAGGTGGAGCTGCGAATCCTTGGAGGGACTTGGAGTAGTTATCCGAAGGGGTATCAGACTTGGTTTGTGAAGAGGTGTTTGCAGGCGATGAATGAATATAAAGAGTTGAGGGAAAAGGATCTTAAAGACCTTAATGATCTTAAAGAAAGGAACGAGAAGACGGTTGTGAATCGTGTTGAGAGTAGGAGAGGGGTGGATGAGGTGAATACTTTGGAGGTGAAGAGTTTGAAGGGCGGAAGGTTGAAATTTGATGATGTGGTGACGGAGAATGAAACTGCTGCTGTTCGTTGCATCGGAATTAATGTGGAAACGAGACCAGATTGGGTGACTCCTGCTGAAATTAAACGCTTGAGAAGACTTGGTGTGACGAAGGTGGAGATTGGAGTGCAGACGACTGATGACAAGGTGCAGGAATTAACGAGGCGTGGTCATGATCTTGAAGCTGTTCGGAGAGCGACTAAATTATTCAAGGATGCTGGGTTTAAGCTGAGCTATCATATGATGCCGAACCTGGAAGGAACTACAGTTGAGCAGGATAAGAAAATGGTGGGCGAGTTGTTTGAAGATGATCGGTATCAACCGGATTATCTGAAGATCTATCCATGTATGGTGATTCCTCGGACTAGTCTTTCAGTCAGATATCGTAAAGGTTTGTATAAGCCTTATGATGATGAAACTCTTTTTGATGTGCTTTATGAGGTCATGAAATCCGTGCCAGAGTACTGTCGGATTGATCGAGTTGCTCGGGATATTCCTTCTGATGAGATTGAGGCAGGTTCGAAGGTTTCAAATGTGAGACAGATGTTGGAGAAGAAACTAGAAGATGATGGAGTGCCTTGTCGGGATATTCGTTATCGGGAGATTGGGGAAGGAGAATTTAGAATGGAGAATGTAGAATTGGTAATAAGGGAGTATGAGGCCAGTGGGGGGAGAGAGTTGTTTCTGAGTTATGAGGATGTGGAGAAGGATAAACTCATCGCTCTCTTGCGATTACGATTTCCGGGGGGGAGGCAAGGGTCGAGGGTCGAGAGTCGAGGGGAAATAAGGTCCAAGGTCCAAGGTCCAAGTTCCATAGGTGAAGTTATTGATTCTGAATTCTTAATTCTAAATTCTAAGGAAGAAGATAGAGGAGTAAGATTAAGATTGAAGGAGTTGGACGGAGCGGCTCTTATTCGAGAGGTTCACGTCTATGGTCGGCAGATTTCGGTGGGGAAGAAGGGAAGTAAGAAGCAGCACGTAGGATGGGGGACGAAGCTCATGGCTGATGCGGAGCGTATTGCGAAGAATGCTGGGTATAAGAAAATTGCCGTCATTGCGGGGATTGGTACGCGAGAGTATTACAAAAAATTCGGATATGAGCTCGAAGGAACGTACATGGTGAAAGAACTCTAAATAGCCCTTTTTTCCTTCTGTTCTTCTACGAGTTTTTGCAATGTTGGATATAGTGATGGATTGAAGTGGTAGCGGCCATCTTGCTGTGGGGGCTCTTTTTCTTGCTCTTTTTCTGATAAGGCTCGATTTGTTTCCCACAGGAACCAGAGAGCTAGGTGTTTTTCGAGTACTTGTTTGTCTGCTTTAAATTCTGATGAGTTTTGTTTTTGTTGAGGTTTTATTGTTCGGCCAGCGTAGTTGTTTTCGGTACTATACATCTTGTCAAAAATGTCGCTGTCACATGTGCTATGTGCACTTATTGGTATTTTATCTTCTCTTTGATTATTGTTTATGTCTCTTACGTGTTCTACTAGTGATTGGTATTTTTTTCTTCTATTTGGTCCATCCTCATCAAACTCTCGAAAGTTTATATCGCTTATCCCAACAATTGTTTTTTTCATTAGAGCAAAAGCATGAGACCTAATGAAATCTGCACAATCTGAAGGGTGTTCGAATATTTTTGCTTCGAATTTTAGTGTTCTTGGTAACACTAAGCCTGGCATGATGCTGCGTTTTTGACGGAATGTTTTGGCTGATTTTGATAGAGCTTCCGGTAGCTTTAGGTCTTCTGTTGATAATTTAGTTCCCCGTCTAAGAAATCTTCCATTGATCGCCATATAAAGGCTTTCCCTTACTTTTCTTTCGTCATCCATTATTAGCACAAGAATTTCAGAGGCTTCTGTTAGTCGTGATGCTAGTCTTAGATTATCTAGAACTGAACTGCTTGTTTCCATAAATGTGGCTTAATGATCACATATACGGTAGCAATTACGAGATTAAGAAATGATAAAGCTTTTATTAAGCTTTGATCATTGCTTGTTGGTTTTTGTGAACAAATCTTCTTCAGAGAAACGTCTTTTTTCGTAGGCAGGTCCTTCTGATCGATACCCGATAGGTAAGGCGACTACTGTTTTAATGTGTTCCGGATGATTTAGGAGCTCATCGTATTTGGCTGCATCGATGCCTTCCATTGGGCATGAGTCGATTTGAAGCTCGGCGCAGGAGGCCATGGCGAAGCTCATCGCGATGTAGGCTTGTTTACCAGCCCAGTTGAGCATCCAGTCTTCCTTGCGTCCTTCTGCAAAGCCTCGCATCATGTTGGCATAGCCTTCCATTTCAGCTTTTTTTTCGGCATCTCCACCGCTAGCGATTTCAAGAAGAGCTTCTATCCTGTCATTCAAATCAGTACGAGCTGAGAAAACTAAATGATGAGAGCAGTCTTTGACTTGAGCTTGTTTCCAAGAAACCTCAGTGAGTTTTTCTTTGAGATCTTGATCGGTGACGATATCGACGTGAAAAGTTTGGAGACCGAATGAGCTGGGAGCGAGTCGGATAGCCTCTTTTATTTTTGCTAGATCTTCGTCTGAGACTTTTTTATTTGGATCGAATGATTTTGTTGCGAAACGCCAGTTGAGGTTTTGGAGGAAGGACATGGGATAAGGAGCTTAAGGAGTATAAGGATCTTAAAGATCTTAAGGATGTAGAATTCTCAGAGCTGATCGAGACTAACAGGCTCTTTGGAGATTGTCACTTTTGTGAGGGTGAATGGGTGTGTGATAGGCTACGATCCTGCTAGCAGGTTCGAATTTGAATTGTGATGTTTACATACACTGTTGCACATCAGGTCTTATTTGTTACCATAGTGGTGATTTTAGTACTTATTATTTGTTATGACTCATCAAGCACATGACTTCTCAGGTCTGCTGGGAAATCTCGACGGGATCAGTGATGCTCAGCTCGAAGCTCACTTCGGTCTTTATCAAGGATATGTGAAAAAACTCAATGAAATCGAAGAGAAACTTCAGACTACGGAAAAAGGTCTCGTGAATTATTCTTTTGGAGAATATAGCGAACTCAAACGTCGTTATGTTGTTCCTTACAATGGTACATACCTTCACCAAATGTATTTCGAAAACCTTGCTAAGGATGGGGGAGAGATGAGTGATGAGCTTGGGAAAGCCGTCTCTGATACTTATGGATCTGTCGATGGGTACTGGGAAGATTTGAGAGCTTCAGCGGCGTCTACGCCTGGATGGGTGCTCACATGTCGTAATACTCGTGATGGACGTGTGATGAACCATATCGTCTACGAACACCATGTAGGGCTTCCTGCTGATCAAGAGATCATCATGGCTCTCGATTGTTGGGAACATGCGTTCATGATCGATTATGGGACGAAGAAAGGTCAATACTTGGATGCTTTTGTGAAGAATGTGAATTGGAAGATGGTGAATGAGAGGTATGAGGGGGGATTGGTGGGGTAGTTTTAAGTTAAGGAGTGTAACGAGTGTAAGGATTATAAGGAGTTTAAGGAGGGGGATAAATTTTCGGAATTTTTGAATCTTAGAGACAATGATTTATTAAAAAACCCTGCTCTGAATGGAGCAGGGTTTTTGAGTTTCTTGTTTTTACTTTTCTTTAAAAGAAAAGCGTGTCGATCATTACATTGTAATCTTGTGTGTATTCGGGAGCAAGGTCATGAGAGATCATGTAGTGATTTCCATTCTTTGAAAAAATGAAGTATTTTCGAGAAAGGAGGCAGTTTGCATATTCACATTCACCATTGTCTTCTAGGTATTCTTCCATTTCTGTTCCATTGATATTTCTTTTCCCAATATACTTCAAATGTGATGTGCTGTATGTTTCTCCATCCATTACACCTATTCCAAATGATGCTGCTGAGTATTTTTTTGTTTTATTTTTGATGCTGAGACTGTGTAATACACCTCCAGAGAGGTTAAAGTCTGGTTGTTGTCGATCTGATGTGATTTCGTAAGTATCCGGGTATTTTAGAGTGTAGTCGTACTTTGTGTTTTTATGACTTAAGAAATTTTGACTGTTCTTCTGAGAAGTGTTGAAATTAATCGAATTTAAGATGATATCGTAGGCACTTTGATTTTCAGATTTTAGGTCATGTTTAAGGACATAAATGAGATTGTCTTTTTCGAAAGTGTACACTTTGAAATTTACGCACTCGTTTTCGTTACAAAGAGGCTGATCTCCGCTTCGTTCTTCCATGAGGGTTCCATTTATCGAAATATCTCTGATTCTTGTAGTGCCATCAGTGGTATAGCTCCCTTTTTCATAAACACCGATATCAAAATGAATATATGTTGGTTGGCCAGTTTTATTCAAGCGCATGGTGTGTTTTACTTCAGGAAGAAGGTTGCTTGTTGGTTGTTGTTTGTTGTAACTAACAAAGTATGGTTCAGGATAGAGGAGGGAATAATTGAAGTCTTCCTGAGTGAATTCTCGAGTAGTGAAGGTGGTAGCCGTCACACTGTTTTGATTGTTGTCTACAGTCGAACTGTTGTTGCTTGAATTTGTTGTATTATTTATGCTCTCTTCTCTGTTTTTCAGGTATTGGTAGATCGCAAGAGCGACTTCTCCACGAGTGATTTCTTGCGTTGGGTTAAGTCTGTTCCCAAGATTTGGGAAAAGGTCATATTTTTGTCCAGCTCCTGCATAGTCCCAAAACCATGCTCCTGGATACTCTGATTCGTCAGCGTATGAGTAGCTGAGGCCTGTTTCCATTTCGAAGCTTAGAGTGATCATTTTTAGGAATTCTGATCGAATGATGGTGTTTGCTGGTCGGAAACTTCCATCACTGTATCCGTTGATGATGCCTGCGTTAGCTGCGTCTGTGATGTACTCGTAGTACCATTCACCTTCGATAGCATCCCAAAACTGCTTGTTGGTTGTTGAGCTGTTTTGACCGCTCACTTTTCGAGCGAGCATTAGAAATTTAGCTGCTTCAGCTCGATTAACGAGTTGATCCATTTTGAAGCTTCCATCTGCGAAACCTCCAATGATTCCTCTTCGGAAGAGTTCGGCAGCTGCGATACCTTTTTCTGAACGAATATCAGTGTCGAAAAATGGATTTTCTTCATTTGTGTAGTTTGTTCGGACTTTGTCTTCGTAACCTGCTTTAGGGATTTGGACTTTTGTTTGAGTTGGTGCTGGTGTTGGACTTGGGTTACTTGTAGTTTGTCCGACTACATTTATGATGATGGTGTTTGATTTGATTTCGATGATTTCACTTCCTTTGTACACAGTGACTTTGATGGTGGCTTCTGTCCTCCCTGTCTGGTTTGCAACACAATCTTGGCTGTTGTAGAGGCTCTTGATGTTTGATGTACAGCTTAGTACTCCTTGCTTGCTTAGCTGAAAATCAGTACCGTAGCTGTTGTTTTCTAACACTTTGTCAGTGTCTGAAACCTCCATGTTTATCGTTGTTTTTTGTCCTGGTGTGAGTGTGATGTTTGTTCTTCCGTTCGCGCTGATTTTTATAATAGGGTTTTGATTTGAGACGTTTGTAGTTGGGCTATTGGCTTTTTCTATCTGGAGATAGTTATCTGCTGTGTATTCTCCACTTCTTATGGCGCGTACATTTACATTTCCTCCTGTTCCTCGGTAAAACTTCACGAATTCTTGATTTTGTGAAGGTGTTCCAAATGTTCCACTGCTTACTTTTACTTCCCAATCATCAGCCCTACATTTTTCTGAAGCTTGATTTGTGCTTTTGTCACGTAATTCTACATGGTACATATTGTCGATTCCGTAATATCCATATGTTGAGCAAATGTCTTCGAAATCTAAATCCCCATTAGTTTTCTTTCTGCAGGTTTTGCCTTCTTTTACAAATCCATTTAGACAACTAAATCTTCCATTTCTATCCCATTGTCCATTCTTAAAGATATCGATACATGTCGACGGAGTATGATTTTCTGGGGCATTCACACAACTGAAGAAATCTCCTTCTTTTGCAGTATTTGCTGCAAAAATAAAACTATTGCTCACTTCCTTTGGAGCATGCTCATTGTATGCGTTTATGATTACCATACTCCCTGCTTTTAGAGCTTCGCATTCTAAGATATCGACAAATTGTCCTCTCTCAACTTCTTTACAGACAGTTATGCCTTCATTGGCAGATATTTCCCATTCTGTTTCCCATCCTTGTGGGACTTTTGATTTATTGAGGCTGAAGAAAACTTTTTGAGTTTCTACCATAGAAATAATATTGTTTTGGACACTAATATTCGAGCTAAGACTTCCTTGGTAGACTGTTTGACCTACTAGACCTCCTGCATTTGTAGTCCCTCCTGGGATGGGGTTGGTTTGAGCAAGTGTCTGTGGTGAGCTTATCAACCCTGTGCTTACGGTGATAAGTACTGCAATTAAGAGCTTGGAGGTGAAGAGTTTCATAGATGATGATTGACTAAATAATATTCGAATTATACGCTTTTTTTTGTATTTGTCAAATATTTATATCATTGTGTAATATTATAATGAGCTTATTTTGATCTATTTAAAGCTCTTTAGTTTTTTCTTGTTTGATAAATATGACAGCTCTTTTAAAGAGTTGTTTACTAGAGATATCTACTTCTTTTTATCTTTGGGTTTTTAAGTACTGCCAAATGGCGAGAGCTACTTCCCCCCTTGTCATAGTCTGCTCTGGTCTTAGACTTTTTTCTCCTGGGAATAAATCGTATTTGGTAGCGATACCAGCATAATCCCAGTACCAGGCATCTGGATTGATGCCCTTGTCTTGAAAATCATGAGCAAGTCCTGTCGGGACATTGAAGCTTCTTGCGAACATAGCGAGGAATTGATCTCGTTGGATCTTGGCTCCTGGCCGGAAGCTATTATCTGCGAAACCTTCGATGATTTTTAAGTTAGCTGCTTTTAAGACATAAGGCCCATACCATTCTGAATCGATGACATCTAGGAAGTCATTGTCATATGCTTCAGACTCAGGTCCTTGTTTACTCGCTAAAAGAAGGAACTTGGCTGCTTCAGCTCGATTCACTGCTTGATCTTCCCTGAAGCTGCTATCTGGGAATCCACCTATTATCCCTAGCTCGTAGAGTTCTTTGGCTGCTGCGCCAAGGGCTGTGCTTAGATCAATATCAAAGAAAGGATTTTCGAGAGGTTTAGTGACGATGTTGTCTTCAAAGTTGATAGGGGCTGTGATGTTATTGCTGTTTACTGAAGTGTAAGTAGTGATATTGTCTGATCCTATGAAGACTCCGTCAGCAGCATATGCATCCATAGTGATGATAATTTTTTTGTTTCTGTCTGCTAGGACATAATGTGAACCAGAAAAAATATTACGAGTTTCTTCTTTGAAGTTGTATTCGAAAATATCAGACTTTATATCGTGTACTTTGTAATTGATTAATAAATAATCTATCGGAACTGTATTTTTTGTTAAAAAAGTTGGTTTCCAGAATACTCCTAGATCCTGGGTATATTCATCGAAATTCACTTCTTCGATATCAAAGCTTTGGTAGATGTTATTACTTGGTACAGGTCTTATATCTAGACCAGCAGCTTTTTCTATTGCTTCTAAGAAGACATTGAGAGGCTGTGCACCTGAAATGGGGGTACCGTTAATGAAGCTACTGGGAGTTCCGGTGACTCCTCTTTGTGATCCTTCAGAGAGATCGGCTTTGATTTCTTCAAGATTCCTAGGGTCAGAGTATGCTTTGAGGAATGCTTCACGATTCACCCCGAGCTCCTCAGCGTAGTCAGCAAAGGACTTAGAAGGGTCTACTCCCCAGCTGTAGAGATTTTTGAAGATGAGATCTACCATGTCGTAGTATTTATCAGGAGCGAGATGTCCGACTGCATTTGCAGCTTTGGCAGCGTTTTCTCCGTTTGCATGGAAAGAAAGAGGGAAGTCTTTGATCGTTATTTTTAGTGATCCGTCTTCGATCATCTTTTGGATACTGGGATCTTGGATACTGTTGTGCAGCCTTTGGCAAAATGGGCATTCGAAATCGTCATAAATTTCCCAATGGATACTTGCGTTCTCGTCTCCAAGTGTGTGGTTGGTGAAGGCAGCGGAGGCACTTTGTGCGAAATCCCAAATCCCAAATGACAATGTCCAGATGAGGAGGAGGGAAGTGAAGAGGAGTTTTTTCATGAGGGTGAAGATCTTAAAGATTTTAAGGATTATAAGGATCTTAAGGGAAGTTTTCAGAATTATCGAATTTTCGGAATTTTCGAATCTTGAATACAGTCCTTTAATATTAAAAAACCCTGCTCCATTCGGTGCAGGGTTTTTGTGTTTTTGCCATTAGCTATCGACTATCAGCCATTGGCCATATATTAGCCATTAAACCATCTTAATCTCTACGTCGACTCCTGCAGGCAGGTTGAGGTTTGAAAGTGATTCGATAGTGCTTGGAGTATGTTCTGTGATGTCGATGAGTCGTTTGTGAGTTCGTATTTCGAATTGTTCACGAGCGTCTTTATTGACGAAGGTTGATTTGTTTACGGTGATCTTATCGATCTTCGATGGTAGTGGGATTGGACCAGTCACGAGTGAACCAGATCTTTCAGCTGTATCGATGATTGTTTTTGCTGCTTCATCGACGATTTTGTGGTCGAAAGCTCGGATGATCACCCTGATTTTTTGGTTGTCGTTCTTTTTTGCTTTCTTGTCTTTTGCGTCTGCCATGATTAGGAGATTAGGAATTAGGTTGTAGCTTGTAGGGAAGGCCTCTCTGTCCTGTACGCCTTGAGGCTACCAAGATGCGGACATCTCTCCTGGACCTCTCTGCCCTGTAAGTCTTATGACTATCAGGATACGGGCATCTCTCCTTCATAGGAGAGAGATTTAGGGGAGAACTTTAAAAAAGGCGGTGTTGCTACACCGCTTGGAATCGAAGAGGATCTTCGAGTATTCAATACGGTGTTTTCCCTTCGATTATCTTAGGGACCTCAAAGGCCAAAAGCGGCTTGAGAGCGGAAATATATTAGCTTTTTTCTTTTTTTTTGCAATAGAAATTGGTTTTTTCTTTAATTGTTATAGGGTTTTCTAAGATTGTATTTATAATTTCATATTATGTTTTTGAGTTTTTTTAGAAGACTTTTAGGGAAAAAAACGGTGGCTGATATAGGCTATCAAGTCCCAAGTAACCTTAAATTTGGTATTATGGTGGCGATTGCTTTGTTTTGGGCTGATTATGTGAAGATTCTTATGGAGGACCTCTCGATATATCTTTTTGGAGAAAAATCAGAGGCTTTGACGCATTTTATATTGGCTGTGTTGGTGACTATTCTAGGGCTTATGGTATTTGAAGGGTATCGAACGATTCGTAAATATTTTGAGAGATTGACTGTGGAGTAAATGAATACTTGTTACATGTTTAAATACGTAATCGTAAATTGTAGGGTGGTTGCAAAGAGTCCCCAAAGTAAGTAGGGGATATTTGCGTAAGAAACCCAACGAAGATGAGGCCAGATGGCTTTCAGTGCCCAAATCAAAGTTGCTACGACGAGGATGATATCAACGGAAGCAAGCAGATTATTTTGTAGTCCAAATTGAATGGGGGTGAATGCGAAGTTGAAGACAAGGTTGAGGGCAAAAGGAAGGGTTACTTTCCGAGGGATTTCTTTTTTCCAGGCTTTATAAAACACCACTCCAAAAGAGATGGCAATGATGATATAGAGGACCGTCCAAACAGGACTGAAGAGCCAGGCTGGAGGTGCCCACTCTGGTCTGATGAGTTCTTTGTAAGTGCTTTCAATAGGCATGTTGTAGAGAGTGATGATTTCAAAATAGTGAGTTGTTATCGATCTTTTTTATTTTGATGATTTTTTTGTTTTTGTCATGAAGTCAGCAAAATCGAAGGTCACTACTGCTATCCAAAAGAAGATGAGAGATGTCCTAAAGACCATTACGTTTCCTATCATGAGCACGAGAAGTACATCTAGAGTCATGAAGAGCATGCCTATGACAAGCATGGAGAAGAAGGTGCTGATGTGTCCCCAGTTTACGGCAGTGTCTGAGGTAGCGTTTTTGTAGTTGTAGATGAAGTTGCTTGTGATAGGGGCAATGACTATTAATCCAACGAAGAGAAGGAGTGTGTCGAGTTTTTGAATGGGCATTAAAGCTACTTCTTTTTCAATTAATAAATAGTAGGGGACCAATAGAGCGTGTATCAGGATGTTCTTTATGATTATTGTTTTCATTTTTTTACAAAAGATAATTATTACTAGACTAGCAAACTCGTGATTGAAAGGAAATTCTTAGAATGTGGTTTTTTCTGGAGAAGCATGTGAATATTAGAAAACCCTGTAACTTGAATTTTTTTTTTGTTGTATTCTTTCTTTTTCGACACATGGTTTAGCTTATTTGACTCTTAGTCGAATACTATCACGCGGTTTTTATGGACTAAAAGCTTTCTTTCGGTCCATTTCTTTAGTGCGTAAAGAAATACATTTTTTTCTACAGATTTTCCTAGACTGATCAAATCTCTGACATTATGAGTATGGGATACAGACTTTATATTTTGATGAATGATAGGTCCTTGATCTAGCTCAGGGATGACAAAATGGCTGGTGGCACCTATGAGTTTCACTCCGCGTTCATAAGCTTCGTGATAGGGTCTATTCCCGATGAAGGCTGGGAGGAATGAATGGTGGATGTTGATGATTTTTTGTGGAAATTCAGCTATGAACTCGCCTGAAAGGATTTTCATGTAGCGAGCAAGGCCTATGATATCCACTTTATGCTTTTTTAAAGCTTCTAATTGTTTCTTTTCGTAACCACTTGAGTTGCTAGGGGTATAGATAAAGGGGATATTGAACTGTCGCGCGATTCTCTCACAATCTTGATGATTAGAAATAACTAGAGGAATTTCTACGTTCAAGAGTCCTTGTTGATGAGCCATCAAGATTTCTCCTAAACAGTGTTCGGTTTTAGAACAAAGTAGAGCAAGACGATCTTTCTGGGCTTCTGAGAAGATTTGATACTTTGCATGTCGTGTATTCGCTATCGCTTGGAATGCTTTTATCAACTTTTGAAGAGAACTCTCTTCCTGTTGCCATTTAATACGAAGGAAAAAGTGTTGATGTTCATGATCTACAAACTGTTCTAGTTCGAGGATATTTCCTGATTGATTGAAGATCCATTCGCTGATGTGATGGATGATTCCAGCTTTGTCTGGGCATGAGATAAGGAGGATGTAGGTGTTTATAGTCATTAAGAATTAGGAAATTTGGATACCAAAAAACCCGCATTTCCGTGCGGGTTTTGAAGACTGAAATGGGGGTGAGTGTTACTTGATGATCTTTGTAACAACTCCAGCTCCAACAGTTCGTCCTCCTTCACGGATAGCGAAACGAGTACCTTCGTTGATAGCGATAGGAGCTCCAAGAGAAACGTTTACCTTGAGGTTGTCCCCAGGCATAACCATTTCTGTCCCTTCTAGAAGGTGAACTTCTCCAGTTACATCAGTTGTACGGATGTAGAATTGAGGTTTGTATCCTTTGAAGAAAGGTGTGTGTCGTCCTCCTTCTTCTTTTGTAAGGACGTAGATTTCTCCTTCGAACTCTGTATGAGGGGTGATAGATCCTGGTTTTGCAAGGACCATTCCACGTTCTACTTCGTCACGCTCGATACCTCGGATGAGGAGTCCAACGTTATCACCAGCTTGACCTTGATCAAGAAGTTTCTTGAACATTTCAACTCCAGTTACGATAACTTTACGAGTGTCTCGGATACCTACCATTTCAATTTCTTCATTTACCTTAACGATACCTGTTTCTACACGACCTGTAGCAACAGTTCCACGTCCTTTGATAGAGAAGACATCTTCTACTGGCATAAGGAAGTCTTTGTCGACTTCACGTTGTGGATCTGGGATGTATGTATCAAGAGCTTCGAGAAGATCTTTGACTGGTTGTGCTTCTTCACCACTTGGATTTTCAAGAGCTTTAAGAGCAGACCCTTTGATCACTGGAGTACTGTCTCCAGGGAATTCATATTTGTCGAGGAGTTCTCGAACTTCCATTTCTACGAGCTCTACAAGCTCTGGATCGTCTACCATGTCGAGTTTGTTCAAGAAAACGATGATGTATGGAACATTTACCTGACGTGCAAGCAAGATGTGCTCACGAGTCTGAGGCATTGGACCATCAGCAGCAGAACATACGAGGATGGCTGCATCCATTTGAGCAGCACCGGTAATCATGTTTTTCACGTAATCAGCATGACCAGGACAGTCAACATGAGCGTAATGACGTTTTTCAGTTGAGTATTCTACGTGCGAAGTAGCAATAGTAATACCACGCTCTCTTTCTTCTGGAGCGTTATCGATTTGGTCGAAAGCTTTTGCAACACCTCCTCCCATGACAGAAGCCACAGTAGTGATAGCAGCAGTAAGGGTTGTTTTCCCATGGTCAACGTGACCAATGGTACCGACGTTCACGTGCACTTTGTCACGGACAAATACATCTTGAGACATATAATAGGGAAATAAAAAATATAGATAAATTAGCTGCAAGATCCTATCAGCTGTGTAAATGCCTGTCAACTTGGGAATTTGACAATCTTTTTAAAAAGGAGCTTAGAGAGCTTTCCTCCTTCGCTCATGTTGAGCTTCGTAGGATAAATAAAGATCTTAAGGAGAATAAGGATCTTAAGGAGAGGGATAATAGAAAACATAAAATGCAAAATATAAAAGCTATTGGCCATCGACTATCAGCCATCAGCCTTTTAGGGCGTTCGCAAGAATGTTATCCTTACACTCGTTACACTCTTCATCCTCCTTGCACTCCTTAACACTCTTTCTCTCATGAATACCTTTGGACAACTCTTTCGTGTCACAACATTCGGAGAATCTCACGGAGGTGCTGTGGGTGTAGTTATAGATGGTTGTCCTGCTGGATTGAAATTGGATGTGAAGGATTTTGATGCAGATCTTGCTCGGAGACGGACGGGACAGAGTTCGATCGTCTCAGCTCGTAAAGAAGAGGATAAGGTGGAGATCCTTTCTGGAGTTTTTGAAGGGAAGACTTTGGGAACGCCGATTGCTTTAATGATTCGAAATAAAGATGCTCGTTCTGAAGATTATAAAAAGATGAAAGATCGGTTTCGTCCTAGTCATGCTGATTTTACTTATGAAGCGAAATATGGAATACGGAATTGGGCTGGAGGGGGGAGAGCGAGTGCGAGGGAGACGACGGCGAGGGTGATGGGGGGAACTGTTGCTAAGAAAGTACTGAAGAGTCTAGGGTCTAGAGTCGAGGGTCGAGCTGGGATGGAAATTTTGGCGTATGTGAATCAGGTGGGGGAGATGAAGGCGGAGATTGATCCGATGAAGGTGACTTTAAAGAAGGTGGAGTCGAATATTGTGCGTTGTCCGGATAAGAAATCTGCGGCTTGGATGATTGATAGGATTAAAGAGGTCCAGAAAGCTGGGGATACTATCGGTGGAGTAGTGGAGTGTGTGGTGAAAAACGTGCCAGTTGGTTTGGGAGATCCTGTGTTTGCGAAGCTGAAGGCGACTCTTGCTCAGGCGATGATGAGTTTGCCGGCGACGATGGGGGTGGAGTTTGGGAGTGGGTTTGAGAGTTTGGAGATGCTGGGGAGTGAACATAATGATGAGTTTTATGTCGAGGGTCGAGGGTCCAGAGTCAAGACTAAGACGAATAATAGTGGGGGGATACAAGGTGGGATTTCTAATGGGATGCCGATTGTGTTTCGGGTGGTGTTTAAGCCGGTGTCGACTATCTTTAAAGAACAAAAGACTGTTACCAATAAAGGGAAGGCTGCCAAAATCCTTATGCCTGGTCGTCATGATCCTTGTGTGGTGCCGAGGGCGGTGGTGATGGTGGAGGCGATGGCGGCTTTGGTGATGGTGGACGCTATGTTGAAGGATCGGATGAGTCGTATTTAAACGCTTCAAGCGAGTTTATTTTTAAGAAGGGACTTGTGTTGATCCTCTGCTTTTCTCCACGTATAGTTTTGCCAAAATTAATCGTATAGGAATGTCTCCTTCCCTTGGCGAAAAAACACCTGATGCTATTGCTCCTAAAGATTCTTTAACGGCTGATGCTTTTTTGATGGTGACTCCTGCTCATTTGGATGCTTGTCAGTGCCCTGACAATGTCTTTACTGACTTGGTGCATGGTGTTGATCATGTGAAGGCCTTGGAGCAACATGCGGCAGTGGTAGACCGCCTTCGTTCTCTTGGGAAAAAGGTGCAGGTTTTTGAAGGGCGTCTGCGGATGATACTTTTTGTAATAATATCTATGCGACGAATCATAAGAAAGAGCTGATCATCGGGAATATGTACTATCCTGCTCGGCAGATGGAAGGGGAGAGAGAAGATATTCGGAGTTGGTTTCGAGATGAGGGATACCGTGAGGTGGAGATGGCTGAGTTTACTCAGGACCCTGCTGAGCTGACAGGGGTATTGATCATTGATCATCTGCGTAAGCTTGGGTTTTGCGGGCTTTCCAATCGCGTCTCGGAGAAGAGTGCTCGGGCTTTCGAAAAGGTCTTCGACTTGGATGAAGTGTGGGCTTTCCCTATCTCTATCTATCATACTAATGTTGGGCTTTCGATCTTAGCTGGTCGAGTAGTTTTGTTTTGTCCACAGATGTTTCATGATCCAGAAGATGCTAATCGCCTTCGAGAGATATACCCTCAACGAATAGAGTTGAGTGAGTATCAGATGGCAAACTTTGCTGGGAATGCACTGGCGGTATCTGATCAGGATGTGATGATGTCTCTGAGAGGTTTTGAATCTCTTAATGCTGAACAATTGTCTCAATTTGATGAATATGGATTTTCGTTACAGGCCATTGATTTGAGTGAAATAGAGAAGAGTGGAGGGAGTATGAGGTGTTTGTTGGCAGAAATCTTTTGATTTCTGTTTGAATAACCAATAAGCAAATCACAATGACCAATGGGCTTAGGTTGTTGCTTTTATTAAAAATTGATTTATAGTGCGTTCTTGTTGCTTATCTTTTTTTAAAATGTCTCAAGAAGAATCACGAGATCATCATATCATTGAGATGCCAAGTATGACTCAGAAGATGGCGGTGGTTGCTATTGCGAAGTTTTTTAGTCGCTTCCCGTTGCTTGAAGCTTTGCAACTGGTATTAGATGGGATTGATTGTAAACGTTTCCCGACTCATATCCGAGCAGAGTTTGAAACTGTGCGATCAGAATTGATTCGAGTGCTTGATCAACCTTTTGAGTATTTGGTACATCGTTTGGTTAAGGATATTCAAAACATTCTCGAAGGTTATTTGGATAATGAAGCGATTTTGATGTTGGAAGGATTGTATGGGAATGCTCGTGAGTTGAGAGAAACTTCGATGACTGAGTATCATAGCTTAGAGTTTTTGGAGGATTTGGGGGAGGAGTAGTGAGTATAAGGAGTTTAAAGATTCTGATGATATTTAGGAATTGGGTTTTTTAGCATTTCGTTTTTGGATTTTGATATTTCTGTTAGGTTTTAGATGTAGATTAAGGAATAAGATTAAGAATGAAGGATTCACTCAAAATTCGTGAATGGAACTGGTTCCTCAAACAACTTAAAGTCTGGTACTCGCCGGATAAGAGGAAGCTGCCTTGGAAGGACTTGGATGATGCTTACTTGGTCTGGGTAAGTGAGGTGTTTTTACAGCAGACTCAAGCTGATCGAGTGATCGAGTTTTGGCTGCGTTTTACGGCGAAGTTTCCAAGGGTTGAAGATTTGGCGGCAGCGAGTTTTGAAGAAGCATTACCTTATTTTAGAGGGCTAGGGTTTTATGGGAGGTTGAGGAGGATGCTTTTGACCGCTGAGGCGGTGGTGGAGAGGTCGAGGGTTGAGGGTCGAGAGTCGAGAGCTCTTTTTCCACGGGAACTGGAGGAACTTAAGAAATTGCCGGGGATTGGGCCTTATACTGCTAGAGCGGTGGCTTCTTTTGCTTATGGGGAGAGGGTGCTGGCTCCGGATACGAATGTAGTGCGGATTATTGGGAGGTTTTTTGGAGTTGAGAAGGATCTTAAGGAGCCTAAGGATCTTAAAGATCTTAAGGGGAAGATGAACAAGTGGGTGATGAAGAATTTGGAGTTTTTTGATGCTCATTATCCGGAGGATTTTTCGCTGAATCAGGTGCTGATGGATTTTGGTTCATCTGTTTGTATGGCGAGGAAGCCGAAGTGTGAGAGTTGTCCGTTGGTGAAGAAGTGTGAGTTTGGGAGGGATCCGGGGCAGTTTGAGAAGATGAAAGTCGAAGGTCGAGAGGCAAGAGTCGAGAGTCGAGAGGGAAAACAGAGATCACTTCGTTCTTATCAGAAGATAGTTGTGGGAGTGTTGATTCAAGATAAACATGTGTTGGTATCGCGGAGGAAGGAGGATCAGACTTTTGCTGGATTACTTGAGTTTCCCGGGGGAAAGGTAGAGGAGGGGGAAGACCTGAGGGCAGCTATGCAGCGGGAGTTTCGTGAAGAGGTCGGGGTGGAGGTGTCGGTTCGTCCTGCTTTTGAGAAAATGGCGGTGCATAGGCAGAAGCTGCTTTTACACTTCCATAGGTGTCGTGTGTTGACCAAGCAAAATGACCAGATCCCAAATCCTAATGACCAAGGGAAAAGGGCTAATAGCCAAGGGCCAAGGGCCAAAGGGAACAATGTTTCCAACAATCAACAAGCAAGAATCTTTGCAGGTTGTGAAGGGCAGGAATTAATGTGGATTCGGCAGGAGGATTTGGATGCGAAGCAGTTTTTGCCTGCGAATAAGGGGGTTATTGAGGTTTTGAAGAAGAGTCGATTGTAGTTGCTGAATGGCTTTGACATCAGGCTTTCTTTGAAGAATGCGGTATGAAGAGTACAATGAACTCTCATATTGTTTCTCTGTCCTATGTCTGAAACTTCAGCATCGCGGGCTAGTGAATTAGCTGGTGAATTATCAGGTAATTTGCCAGAGGGAGTTAAAACTGTTCCTCGTGGCTGTGCTACGGGTTGTTTGACGCTTCCTTTTCGAGTGCTTTATAAGTCTCGCTATGCGATAGCTTTACTTTTTCTATCAACTTTTTCAGGACATGAAGGGCCTACTTCTCCTCATAGTCGGCCTTTGAAATTTGTCAGTACAACTGCAGATGTTCCATCTGCTTCAGGAGCTAGAGAAGACACTGAAGATAGTTCTTTTGTAGAGTTTTTTTTAGATCCCAGTATGAAAAAAATTGTCCGTAGTGTGACCTATAATGCTGGACAGCTTAACGAAGCTTGGAAATCTCAAGGTCTTCCTGTTATCCCTGCCTCTTGGCATTCTTATGTTGCTGTTGAAAGTGTTCTCACCGAGGAAGAAGAATTAGAGTTTGAAAAAATGCTTGGAGACTCGCTTGCTGATGTCCGAGTGTATGATGTTGCTTTGCAAAATGGTGAAAAAAAGAGAGTATTTATCTTGCCTGATGGATCTGTCATGCTTTCACAGTTGGCTTATAAGTAGGCATAAGTTGACTTTTTTCTTAAAGTTCTTAAAATGTATTCTTTAATAAAGAGATATGTCTTTAGAAAAAACTTCTCATTTAACGATTCACCGGGTGAATACTGGTAGAGAATTCGATAGAGCAGAACGAGCTATTGATGCACTAAAAGGTTTGTTTACAAAAGACATACGTGTTCATTGTGAGCTTGATTTGAATTCAATTGGATCGGGTTCTTTTGCTTTTGTTCATGATGGACTTGGAGATTGGGGGAGAAAAATACAATATAAAAGGGGGATGGCTGGTATTATTCATCAGCAAATGAGGAGGTTTAAAGATTCTGAGTTTGTTGACGGGGTGACTATTGAGCTGAAACACAAGCTTGATAAGAATCTTGAAGCTGTTTTACAAGATATTATTGATACTTGTTCTCGAAAAATAGGGATTACCTTGTCTACTTTTTCAGTGCAGGATATTCAAGCTTTAGCAGAATTGGATTTTCCTAGTAGCGTTTTACTTCAGCAATTGCTTTTTACAAATCCATTATCCGTTGCTGCTTCTTTGCGAAAAAAAATTAGAGGGGAAAAAGTTTCTGATAAAGCGGATCAAGTGGTCACTTGGCGTCCAAAAACTATGGCTGGATATGATGAAGTTGGCAGTGTCTTAGGTGAGTCATTAGATGCTGATTTTTATGCAGGAAGTCTCAATACAAAAGCACAGCTTGAAACAAATCTGGCATCACAAGTTTCTTCATCATCACGAACAGCTGGAGGCTATATCGATCTTCATGGCTTGATGTTGGGATGGAAGACGGAGCTGGGCAGATTACTTCTCAAATAAATTTAAGTGCATTCACCTTCAGCGCCAGCTTCTTTGAGTATTTTAACGACTTCGTCTCCTCCCCAAGCACAAGCTGCCTTGAGTGCCGGCAGCTCATCACTGGCACGTTTGGCGTTTGGATTGGCACCGTTTTTTAGCAGTATCTTCATGGTTTCGACGTGACCTTTTTGAGCAGCCCAAAGGACCATTGCATCGAGGTCTGTATCGGCTACTTCATTGTTTTCAAAGAGCTCAAGCAGTGTTTTGCTGTCGTTGTTCATCGCAGCTGTGATAGCTGGACCGCCGTCCATGTACATGATGAATTGTTTTCCTCCATAGACGATGGCGATGATGATGATCACAAAGATAATCATGATGAGGATGCTGTATTTCTTTATCGTTTCATATATCGGAGTCCAGAAGTGATGTAATGCTGAAATCATTGCTCCAAAGATAATGAAGAAGAACCCGACATACATATCTGCAGGGATAGCGATATCTGATCCACCGATACTGAGGGCGAGATCCCAGTTCAGAAGATCACTGGCTATAGCTCCTATGCCTCCTAAGATGAGTGAGTAACCTAGCATGGAGAAGACGAGGCTAGAAAGGGTAGAGAGCATTGATTGTTTTTTCATGAGAGTATAATAACATTTTCAATTATCAATTTTGCAATTTTCATTCAAGATCCAAAAATACAATGAACATTAGAAATTGGAAAGGGGTTACATTTTTCGATCATATCTGCCCCTAAGTACAGCTTGATCTAGTATGTGGCCTTCCATGGCTTCTTGGAGAGTCTTTTTATCTGATTGAGCTGGGACATCGAGTAGTGAGTCGACTGCGAATATTTTGAAGACATAGAGGTGTTCACCATTTGGAGGACAAGGACCACCGTAACCGGTTTTATCAAAACTGGTCATCCCTTCTTTTCCTTGGGAGCTGTTTTCAGCAATGCTTCGTATCTCTGCTGGTATGTTGAAGAGGATCCAATGATCCCAGACGAAACCTGCCACAGGGACCGCATCAGGATCGTCGACGATGAGGACAAAGCTTTCTGTTCCTTTGGGAACTTCTGACCAATGGAGTTCTGGTGAAATATCCTGGTCGTCGCAGGTATGGAGCTCGGGGATTAGAGAGTTGTCAGTGAAGGAAGGGGATACCAATTTCATTGGAATTTTCAATTATTAATTTTCAGTTTTTAATAAATGTCTAAGAATACAATGATCATTGTTCAATGAATTTTCAATGAAAATTGCAAAATTGAAAAATGAAAATTGACTCAGCCTCTCCACACTAAATATCCCATATATCCGATGTACATCATTACGAAGAGTATTCCTTCAGTCCTTGATAGAGTGTGTTCGCTTCTTTTGATTTTAAACATCCAACCGCTTTCTCGACTATTGCTGACGAAGGTAAAGAGGAAGAGGAGGAGTGTTGCGACAGCGCAGACCATGATATCCATGTTGATATTTGCACTTGGTGGGAGTGGTCTGATCAATGCAGAGAGCCCGAGTACCCAAAAGATGTTGAAGAGGTTAGAACCGACGACGTTTCCGATGGCGATGTCGGCATTCTTTTTATAAGCTGCTACTGCTGAAGTGGCTAGCTCTGGAGCTGAGGTCCCAAGTGCAAGGAGTGTAAGCCCCATAAAAGATTCACTGAGTCCAAGTAAACCTCCCATCGTGAGTGAGCCTCTGATGATGATTTCGGACCCGATAGGGAGAGCGAGCATACCTACTATGATGAGGAGGACACTTTTGGTCATCCCGAGGTCTTCAACGGTTTCTCTTTCAAAAGCTTTGTTTTCACTGATTTCATCGATGATGGTTTTGTTTTTTGCTATTCCAAAAGAGTAGTACATGAAGATGATGAAGAAAAACATCAACATGATCCCATCTATTCGGCTGAGGATAGATACTCCTGCGCCATCGATGAGTTGATCATTGATCAGTACAAAGAGGGCTGCGACGGCCATCACGTTGAGAGGTATTTCTTTCCAAACGGTTCCTTTTGAGACTGAGATGGGATAGATGATGGCGCAAATCCCGAGTATGAGGAAAATATTTGCGATGTTACTTCCGATGATGTTCCCAATGGCGAGATCGGTAGCTCCTTGAGTACTGGCGAGCAGGTTTACTACTAGTTCAGGAAGGGATGTCCCGAGAGCTACTATAGTCAGACCGATCATGAGATCAGAGACTTGGTATTTTTTTGCTACTGAAGATGCTCCTCCGACGAGCCAATCTGCTCCTTTTACAAGGATGAAAAATCCTAAGGGAAGGAGTATGAGTGTTGCTATTTCGTAGATGGACATGAGTCAGGGTGAAGTTCATGAGTGATTATAGCGTAATTTACTTGAGGCTAGAAGCTTGAAGCTAAATGCGGATTGATGGGATTTATCTTCTTGGATGATGAAGTGATGGATGTTGCTTCACTGGGCTTTATTAAAAAAACATCGATTACATTTTGATTATTCTTCGAATGTTCTCACTATTTTTATGCTTTTTGTTAAGGAAGGATTGGTACTGGTTTGAAGACTGGTAAGTCTTCATCATAGGTTCCTTCCAGGATGTTTGCTCGTTCGATGTAAGAATGGATTTCTGGATTTTTTGCAAATGCCATCACTCGGGTGAGGAGCTTCGCAAAGTCGCGACGAGTCACTATGGCATCTGAATCGGTGATGATCCCGTTGTAGATTCCATTTGCTCTGGCAAATTCAAAGTGATTTTTGAACCAATTTGGGCTGTTTTCTTCAGTACTATTTGGGTTCGCTTCAGCTGCACGAAGCATCATGGCGATGAGTTCTGCATGATTGATGAGTTGATCTGGTCGAGCTGAACCGTCTTGATAGCCTTTGATGATGTTGTTTTCGTAAGCGGTGTAGAAGATTCGAGATCGGAAAATATTGGCCTCGTCGAGTGGGTTGTATTTTCGTTTTATGTCCTTGAAGCTGAAAAGTTCAGAGTCTGAGCTTACTTGCTCCACTAATGGAATGCAGTTTGCAATAAGGATTGTTTTTACAGCTGCTTCTCGAGTCATAGGGGTTGATGCGCCGAATTCCCAACTACCGCTTTGACCTTCATCATCTGAATAATTTCCAAGACCGCTGAAAATATATTCGCCAGCACTTTGAGTGTTTTTGAGGAAGTTTATGAAAGGATTTGCGTCATCATTGGGATCGAGATCAAAGAACTGTAGTGGTCTCTCTGGACTAAAAATGAGACAACTTTTACTTGCTTCTGCTGCTGCATGAAGCTCTGATCGAGTTTGACGAGCATTTGTAAAGATATCTCCAAAAATGAACACTAGGTTTCGACAGACTTCGGCATTCCCTATATATGGACATACGGAAATGAGTTCTGTTTCGCTGTTTTCAGTGGCAATGTTTTCTGAAGAGATGATCTCTTCGCTACTTTCCAGAAAACAGGTCTTGCTACAGCCGTCGCCGTTGAGAAGGTTTCCATCATCACATTCTTCTGCATTCTGTTGTATACCGTCTCCACAAGCTTCGATTATTAATCTTCTTCCACCTCCACCTCCGCTGCTCCCACCACCCACGATATCTATGCTTACAGAAGCGCTATTATTATTTAGAGCGTAATCGGTAGGTGTTGATAGGGTGAGTGTTGCAGTATTACTCAGCATGGCTCCTACATCATCATTGATCTCTGCGATGATATTTATAGTCGCGTTTGCTCCGTTAAGGATATCTCCTACATTCCAAAGACCAGTATTGTCGTCATAGGATCCTTGAGATGTTACATCACTGTCATAGCTTAAACCGTTTGGTAGGGGACTAAATATGAAAATCCCCGTTGTGTCTTCTGGTCCATTGTTTGTAACGCTTACGGTATAGGTGATCTGTTCTCCTTTATTAGGGTTGTTGTTATCTACTGTGTGTGTGAGTTCCAGATCGGTGTTGGTGATGACGTTGAGATTGTCACTATTGATCAGTACAGGACTGCTTCCTTCATTTGAGGCTCCGATATTTACTGTATTACCGATCACGGTACCACCTATCAGACCTGCTTTGACTTGGGCTGTGAAGCTGATAATGCAATCATTAGCAGTTGTGACATCTACATCATCGATATCAAGGACACTCGTAGTGGAATTGTCTGTGAATGATCCGCCGCATGAATTGATAGATAAGATGTTTAGGTTTTCAAAATTTGTATTGAGAGTGTCTATGACATCGACTCCTGTTGCATCGATAGTTCCAGTATTTGTGAGGGTGACTGTGTATCCTATGACTTGTTGAGGGATGACACTGTTATCGATATCATCGTCTACTTTAGTAGAATTACTCAAATCGACTCCAGGTACGATGTTTGAAAAGTCTATTCCCTGTATCCAAGCGGGATAGCTTTGACCGCTTCGACGTCTTTCGAGATTTATACTTGAGTCAGTTAGATAGCGTGCAGAAAACATTGGTCTTGGATAAGCGTTTCCAGTTCCATTACATCCATTGGTTACGAGCGCCATTCTTGCAGTATTGTCAGTAGCTGCATCCACTGCTTGAGACACTGTGAGGTCGTTGGCATTGCCGTCAGTTTTGAATCTATAATCTACTAAAAGATCAGGATGGCTCAATGAATAGACTTCGAAACTTTTGGTATCACTGTACTCTTGTCCGATAGCTATTGTTGATTCACTAGCATTTTGATTAACCCCATCACCGAGAGTGATGAGTGTCCCTTCGGCTGCATCACCGATCCCTTGATCAGTGGTATGCCCTGTACCCCAGACCCAAGTATTGGCTCTTGTTACGGCATTTATCGCAGTTGTATTGTATTCATTTGTAGCGTCTGCCCCTCCTCCTCCAGCGGTCCCGGTGGCGCTTACACGTTGTATGTTCCATTCATTTCCCCATTCTAAGACCATGACGGTGCTGGTGCTAGAAGTGAGTGTTGCTCCAACATTATTTCGAGTCCATTCGATGGTGTTGTTTCCACTCGGGAAAAGTCTTACATGACATGTTTTTGTGTTCGCCGTACTACTTTCAGCAGTGGTACACCCAGACCCATTGAAGCCTCCCATCAGCATTACTTGGTCGATATCAGCCCAATCTGATCCAGAAGTATCTGATCCATTGGTATTTGATCCTGAGTGAACTACTCGTTCTACTTCTAAGAGTTGAAAACCAGATCCGTTACAGTCAGCTGTACATTCTACGACTGTTATGACTCCTACCCAGCTGTTTACAGTGTTATTCCGAGCGATTTCGATTTGATTTGGAGTTCCGATATTGATAAGGTCTCCTGTCCCAAAAGGATCGCTTATTAATGCGGCGTAGTTTTCATCTGGTCCACGATCATTGTTTCCAGTAGCGTCACCATCTGATCCCTGGACGATGACAAAATAATCTTCAACAAGGTTTTGATTGAGGGTGAGGGTGTGATTTGTTCCTGAGAAGGTTCCTGGAGCGAGATAATATTCAGTTATCCTAAAAGTGTCTGATACAGCTGCTTCGGTATCTGGCTGTTCAGTAGTATGAAGGAATGCCAAACTCATAAAGAGTGTCGTCAAGAGAGCTGAAAAAGCGATAATTTTATGTATTTTTTTGCGCATTTTTTTATTTGTTTTCCTCTTATTATAGCATTTTTTGCCTTTTATTGCTGTTTTGGTGTCTTGCGTATGGGGGATAAATATGGTGTTTTTGGTTTATTGCTTTGATGTCTTTTCATTGTTCATTATTCAGGCTTCCTTTATCGTTTTTTTGTATTCTTTATGTTCTCTATGAAACGCTTCGCTATCCTTGGTCACCCTGTTTCGCATTCACGTTCCCCTGAGCTGCATAATGCGGTGTTTCAGGCTTTATCTTTAGATGATCATCGATATGAATTTTGTGATACGGAGCCAGCTGATTTAGAACAGTTGATGGATGCTTTTCGAGAAGGGGATTACGAAGGGTTTTCTGTGACTATTCCTCATAAGAAAGCGGTGATGGAGTATTGTGATGAGCTGAGTGAGAGAGCGAAGAGTGTGGGTGCGGTGAATACACTCCTTCGTGTTCCTTCGGAGCAATTTTCAATTTTCAATTTTCAATTTTCAGAAGAGAAGGAATATGTAATATATGGAGACAATACGGATTATTTGGGTTTTGAGAGGAGTCTTGGGGAACAGTCGAGGGTCGAGGGTCGAGGGTCGAGGGCCTTGGTTCTCGGAGCGGGCGGAGCGGCGAAGGCGGTGGTGGCGGTGTTGGTGGATCATGGATTTCAGGTGGTAGTGGCGAGTCGGAGGAAGGATCTTAAGGAGCATAAGGACCTTAAAGATCTTAAGGATGTTTCTGTGAAACATTATGATGATTTAGAGCCAGAGGGGGATTGGGGGATGATTGTGAATACAACACCTGTCGGAATGGCCAATGACCAAAAAACAATGACCAATCAGAAGGAGTCGAGAGTCGAGAGTCCAGAGTCTAGCTCTCCTCCTTCGACCCTTGACGATACATTATCGAAAATTGATACGAGTGCATTACTTTTAAAAGATTCACGTTGGTATACAGCAGAGAGGACTTATGTCGATATTGTTTATACGCCGAAGATGACGCCATTTTTATTGAAAGCTCAGGAAGCTGGTGGGAAGATCGTGACGGGGGATCGGATGTTTTTTTGGCAGGCGCTTGAGCAGGCGAAGATGTTTACGGGTGCGAGTGAGGAGGAGATTTCCCCCATTATCACGGGACTTTAATAGGGCTCAGTGATTATTAAACATTAAATCTAGATGAAGCCTGAGAGGGAAATTGTTGGGTGTTTTTGTTGAGAAGGTAGGGTTTGCCTATCTTCAATTTTCTGATGAAACATTTTTTGAGAGGCACATCAACGGTAGAGGTCATGGTCATTTTAGTGGCCATAAGTATGGTGATCTCGACTTCATATGCAGCCAAGTCTTTTGCTCAGCGTGCTTATTTACATGGAGTGCACCAGGAGAGAGCTCAACTCTATGCTCAAGAAACTTTTGAGGAGTTAGAGGTGATTCGTCTCTCTCGAGCTCATCAGAACTATCAAAGATCCTGGGACACTTTTTTAGGAAATCTTTCTGATGGCTCTTATCAATTGGTTCGTGGTTCTTTTATCAATGAATTGGCTCTTTTGGAGAGCTCTGGGTTTCAGATTGATCCGGCACTTTCTGTCCGAGAGTACAGCCGACTGCAAGGAGCTGATTTAGAGAATCTTGATGGTTTATATTCTCGACTTGAGCGAAGGATTTTTTTAGAGACGATTTCAGATCGTTCTAAGAAGCTTATGGTTTCAGTGTATTGGGGATTGCCGGGAGATTTTCGTTTTGACCATCCTGATCAGATCCGTTTACAAAGACAATATTTTGATCAAGTTGGGCCAGCTTTAGTTCTATAATTCAGCTTATGTTTTTATTGAAGCCTTCTAAAAAACTGAGAGCTTTTACTCTCGTCGATGTGATGATGGGAGTGGTGTTGACGACTGTCCTTCTTTTCTTGATGACGGGTTTTGTCAGGGAAGTTTTGTTTTATCATCAGTCTTTAGCTCAACATCAACAGATTCGTTCAGATCTTTTTCAGCTGACGCATGATCTTATTCCTGCAGTTTTGAAGAAATCTACAGGTATTGATTATGAGCAGACGACTGAAAAAGTGTTGAGTCTTTTTATGGATCCCTATGAACAAGAGACGCTTCAGTTTGAATGGCGAGAAGACTCAGAAGGTTTTGGTGAGCTGATCTATCGGTCTCAGGATGAGGTGTACAGACTGCATGGATCGAAAACTTTGATAGAGGATATTAGTTGGTCTTATCCGGATCACCCAGCAGTACTAGGACAGGATCGCTTGCAAGATTTGAGAGCTTTACAGCCTTTGGTTTCTTTTCGTATACAAGCTCGGTTTCGGAGCGATCAAGCTTTAGCTCGTCCTATTCGTTTGGCTTATCAAGCTGCGACAGCTCTTCGTAATGTTTCTTTAAGTTCTTATCGTCATTCACTATGAAAACTTTTTCTTCAGATAAAATATTGCTCTTCATGAGTATTGCTTCGATCATCGTCAGTCTGATTCTTTTCTCATGGCATGCTTGGATTCGGTATGTGCATATCGCTGATTGGGGTGAAAAGGTCCGTATAGAAGAACAAGCCTTGACTGATCTTCAGCTTGATCAGGAGGCCTTGATGAGCGATGAGTTGCGGGTTTTTTTACGAGAATATGGACAAGTGCTGTCAGCTCTTGATGCAGTTTTTTTGGCTCGTGATCAGGTTTTTTCTGGTCAGATGACAGAGGATCGATTTGAGCCTGTACTTGTTTTGGATCTTCTTCCCTTTTTTGAGCTTCTTCGTGCTCGTCTTTCACCTCAAGTTGTGTTGAATAAAGTTTCCCTTTCTCCTGGTGGAGAGTTGGGTTTTTTGGTGCAAGCGACGAGTTATCGAGCTGCTGCTCAGCAGTTAGAGGTCTTTCAGTATGGTTTTTCTGATGAAGATTTTACTCAACTTTTTCAAGATGTTTCCGTTTCTGCTGTGTCACAGACGAAGCTTTCTTTAGCTCAGCTGGAGACCTTGCCGGATGTGCTTAAGGGTCTTGATGCGAGTTTTGATTTTTTGGTAAAAATGCAAATCAATCCGAAATACTTCTCAGACTTGGCTCTTCGCAAACAAGAGGAAGAGGCTTTTAATGATGAATCTTCAACTTCTTAAATTTTTTATAATGCGTTTTCCTTTTCAAAAAAAAGCTTCTGAAACAATAGTTATTGATGGAGGTCCTAGCTCTTCTTTCGTTCACAAGACTTCACGATGGAAGTCCTTACTTGTTCCATTCTCTTTTTTTCTACTCTTGATAGTGTTTCTTTTGCAGACTTTTTTTGTAGGAGACTTACTCCTTGAAAAGGAAGCTTTAGTGAGTCGTTGGTATCAACTGCTTGAACAGAAGAAAACTGAACAAATGAACAATGAATCTTTGCAAAATTTGCTCGCTCGAGTAGATGACTTAGAACAAGAATACTTGCAGTTTTCTCAAGCCATCCCAGCTGATCCTCGACAAGACTTGGTGATGAGTTGGATTGCCTCTCTTTTTGAAAATCTCTTAAAAGAAGGTTTTTTAGAGCTTCCAGAGCTTATTGCTTGGAGAGCTGTACCAGAATACGACGTGAAATCTTCAGCTTTAGAAGGACTTGGTATTACTGAATATTCTTTTTCATTCTTTGGTGAATACAGCGTTTTGATGAAGCTTTTTGATGAGCTTAGAGCTAGTCAGAGACTCCTAGATGTTAGAGCTCTTCGAAATATGACCTTTGATGAGGATGGACGTGTTTCTGTAGATCTGGCTTTGTGGGCTTATCATTATTCTTTTTAAATTTTTATGAAATCTCTTTTTTTCTTTCTTGTTCTTTCTCTTGTAGTCGCTTCTTTTAGGGTGTTTTCGTTCTTGAGTTTTGATGAGCAAATGATTTCTCAACAAGTTGTCCCAGCTGCAGCAGCTCGTTTTGTTGACCGTTCTCCTGAGGATTTGGATCTTTTAAAAGAACGTTTGAATCTGTTGCAATCATTGCCTGAGGATTTTTTCTTAGGATTGGATGTTTCAGACTTTGGTAGGAAAACCCTTTTCTTACCAGACACGAAGAAAAAGAAACTCGGAAGTCCTTCACCTTCTTCATCATGAAAACGTTTATTGCGCAGGTATTTACTGGTGCTGGTGTTTCTCAGCGACTTGAACTGCAGGCTCAAGATCTTGATCAAGTGTATCAATTTATCCATGAAAAAGGGTATACGCTACAGACTGTTCTTGAGAAAGAGACGAATACTCTCTGGAAGAGTCTAAAGAATATTGAGATTGGTCAAAGTATAAAATCTCATAATCGTATCCGTCTGCTGAAGACTTTGGGACAGATGATTGGTAGGGGATATGCCTTGGAAAAAGTCATAGAATTTCTCTTGGCTGATGAGCGAGAAAAGGATGTGAAAAAAGTACTTGAGGCTCTTCATGTCCAAACTCAAAAAGGTTACAAGGATTATGAAGAGTTGTTTCGAGTTGTTGAAAAATGTTTTGATGAAGAGTTTTTTAGTATCATCGTTGCTGGTCAAAAGACCGGTACGGTTGGAGAAAATATGGTTGATTATGCTCTTGGTAAGGCCCAGATGCTTGAGCAAAAGAAAGAACTGGTGAAGACCCTTTCGGGGAAGTTTGTTCTTTTGGCGATTGTTTTCCTCGCTTTTTTAGTGATCGTGCTCTTTGTTGTCCCTCAGTTTCAGGATCTTTTTGGAGATCAATTGGAGCTTCCTTTAGGGATGCAGGTGATGATGTTTTTATCTTCTTTTTTTCGAAATCACTCTTTTCTTATTCTGCTGGGTTTAGGGACTTTTATTACCGCTCTTTCTTGTCTGTATATCCTACATCAACAAGCGAGGTTTTGGATTCAGCATGGTCTCCTTAGGTCTCCAGTGTTGGGATATTTGCTGAGGATGATGCAGACGCGTAACTTCCTCTACATGATGGGTAACTTGCTCAGTAAAGGGGTTTCACTTATGGAGGCGATGAGGATTTTAATAGGCCAGTCTTCTAATCTTTGTTTTCGATCAGTTTATATAGCCATTCAGCAGAATTTAGAAAGGGGACGAAAGTTAGAAGATATTTTGAGGCCTCTTTCTCGGGAGCAGCAGGATATTGCTCATTTTGACATCGTTCCTTCGGGATACTTGTTAGACTCTGTGGCTCAAGCTCTGAGTCTGGGTTCCAAAGGAGGTAATTTGGGCGAAATGCTTACTGAGGCTTATCAGAGTTATGATATTCAGCTGCAAAATCGGATGTCTTTGGTGATCAAGATCATCGGTATGGGGATTTCGCTTATTACTTATTTAGTCATTGTTTTTATGATTGGATCTTTGGCGATGACGCTTTTCCAAGTGATGGAAGATCCGACAGCTTTTGTATGATTTATTTTTTTAATTTTTTCTTATGAAGAAATATTTTTCTTTTCCTATGAAAAGAGGTTTGAGAGGCTTTTCTCTCGCAGAGGTTTTGATTGCTATTGTGATCATTACTATCCTCACCATCGGGAGTATTGCGGTGTACTCGCTGCAGCTTGCTAAGGCTCGTGATACTGAGCGAACCAATGACCTTGCTCGTATGAAGCTCTTGGTAGATCAAGTGGTAGCAGAGTATGGTGCTCCACCGAGTGATGTTACGACAGCTCGACGTATGCCTCAGGACTGTAAAACGAGCACAGATTTATTTGGATGCTTTACTGCTTTGCGACTTTCAAATGTTGAAGATCTGACGGAGTTAGTTTTGGATCCTTCGGATGGGGTAGCTATCCCTGGTAGTGATCGGACTTATAAGTATAAATATGCAGCTAATGAAAATGCGTACTCTATTTGCACGACTCTTGAGGATCAAGGTTCACGTTTGCTGAACTCCGATACGAATGGGGCGGTATCTGATGCAAATGGAAGTAATAGTACTGATATGTATTGTATTCGTTACACTCCGCCAGGAGCTACTCAGGTGCTTTCAGTACAAGAAATCGATGAACCAAGTTCTTAATTTTTCTTATGAAGAGAGCTTTGCGGGCTTTTACACTTATTGAAATATTGGTAGCTCTGACCATGATCAGTTTCCTGATGGTGACTGGTTTAGGGATGAGTTACCGATATCTCTCGAGTTTTCGTTTTTGGACTTTTCAAAACACTCTTGAAGAGCACTTAGATGCTACTGAGCAGTTAGCATTGGCTGATGTTTCGTTTTCATCTAGTGACTCTGAAGATTTTAGATGGCATCTTTATGGGAGGATTATAGATGGAGAAATACTATTGTTTCGCTTTGAAAGCAGTGCTCATCCTGATGTATCCGAGCAGCGTGTTGTTGAGTTTTATGATGCATTAGCGATTGATCATTTTCCTCTTCAGGCTTCAGGCTTCTTTTTGACTCAAGAAGATTTCATAGGATCTGGCCCTGCTTTTTTGATGCACTGGGGAGGAGCTGTGAAGAAGTGGTCTTTTGAGATTGTTGATGATTCTTTTTCCCTTTCTGAGGGTTTTGAGTTTTCTTTTGGAAAGCTTGAATCTTGTTCTCCACCTACTTCCTGTGAATTGCAGTTTGATCTCCAAGAGGCTGGGGGAGTGGCTTATCATTTTTTAATTTCTGCTTTTGCTGAGCTTTCTCGTGAACGCTTTTTTTCTTCTTAAATATGCCTTTAGTTCTTTTTTTCGTAACGCTGCTGACTTCTTTGACACTGGTCCTGTCGACTTTCGGAGTGGTGAAAAGAGCTCAAGTAAGACAGGCTTCGCTAGCCCAGGATGCAGCTTTTTTAGCTTCAGAATCTTCTCTTGGGCAGGCCTGGTCTGATATAGTGCCCGAAAGTGCAGCTTCCAGTGTCTCTCGTTTGGAAGAGTATTCTGCAGGTTTATCTCTGGAGCTTGCATTTAATCAAGGGATTCCAGTCCTTGAAGAATCTACTTTACTTGAGGATTTTTCTGATGAAAAGCCTTTAGAACTTTTTGAGAGAAGTGCGGAAATTTCTTTGATTGATGTTGATACTGGAGAAGCTGTTTCGGGAGTTGGGATTGATCTTTGTAAGGATTCTGAGCCTTGTCCTGAGCTGGTTCTAGAATGGTTTCGTTTTGATAAGTATTTCCGTTTCCAAGATTTATCTTTTTTAGATGCTTCTTCTTTTGATGATGATCTCAATGATGGCTGCGTTGATTTACCGGCAGTGGGTGTACAAAGATGTGTGATTCATTCTTCGTCGTTATCATTTCCGAGTGATTTACAGCGTTTAGATGCTGATTCTGAGTATTCTCAAAGGTGGCGTCTCCGTAGCAGTCTTGCGAGTTATGATTATATTGTGAGGGTTTGGCTTCAGTCTGCTGATCCAGTTTGGATGCGTTTTTCAGGTTTAGAAAACTCTCCTGATGCTGATTTGGTAGCTCTTCCTCAGCAGGTTTACGCAGCTGAATCTAAAAATTCAGCAGTTTTTTCTCGTGCTTATTCTCAAGAATCTAGACGTATTAGTGCAGGCCTTCAAGATGGATTGAGTTTTGTCCACTATGCGGATGAAATCGAAGATAAATAAGGAGGCTGGTTTTTAGAGTTTCATTAAGCTGCTCTTTGCATCTCCAAAATAAAATCTAGCGGGTAGATGAGCATGATGATGTTGAGGATGAGGTTGTCTTTGATCCAATAGAGGAGGATGAGCTCGAGGATGATAAAGATCCCGATTGTTACCCAGATGCGATTCTTCTGAGCAAATAAGAACCCTGCCATCATGGCTACGGTGTCCATTACAGAGTTTAAGATGCTGTCACCGTAGTAACCGAGTGAGATAGTGGTAGATCGGTAACGCTCGATGGTCATGGGGGTGTTCTCTAGGATTTCCCAGCTGACTTCTAAGCCGATGGCGATTATGAGTTTTTGCCAGAGTGGGATCTTTTTAAAAGGAATGAGTAAGAGGAAAAAGATGAGCCCATGGCTGATGTGACTGAAGGTATAGGGATCGAAGAACTGTTGAGAATTTTCTGGTCCATAAGCGTTACCATACCAGAGCTTGATAGAGTCACAGTCACAGACCCAATTCCTTCCCATGAGGTAAAGGATGAGAGCTTGAAAGGCTAATGTGGCAATGACCATCAAGCTCAGTTTTCGTTTGCTCATGTTTGTGTGAAATACTGTATAATTTTTTTACTTCTTTATCATAGCTATGCCTTTCCTTCTTTTCCATGCTTCATTTGGTGCTGTCTTAGGTGCTGTGTTGGCGCGTCTCGTTATGAAGACGGATGAGCAGCATAGTGGTTTGAGTTTTTCACTACTGACCCTGTCTTTGATTAAGATGCCGGGAGTTTCTTATTGGTTTTATCAGGGCTTTATGGCTCTCATTATGGGGGGAGTTTTCACTCTCAATTCTCTGTATCTCGATGCTGGATGGGGACTCATGTATTGGCAGATCATGAGTTTGTTGATGCTTGCAGCAGCAGTATATGACCTGGCTTTCCGGCTCATTCCAGTTCCTGTTATGGCTTTGATGATTTTCATTGCTTTTGCTGGTGCTTTGCTTTCTGCTTTTCCGATAGGGTTTTGGGATGCTTTTGGGGGAGGTTTTTTGGTAGGGGGATTAGTTTTCGTCATGTATATCATCACTGGTGGTCAAGGTATAGGGGAGGCTGATGTGTTGATGGCTTTGCTTATTGGGATGATCTTTGGGTGGATGAAGGGATTGCTTGTCTTTTCAGCGGCAAACTTCTTAGGTCTAGCAGTTGTTTTACCCTTGATCCTTATATTAGGGAAAAAACGCATGAAGCAGATTCCATTGGTATTTTTTTTAGTATTGGCGATTTTTCTTGAATGGTATGTGGGGTATACG